>CAYVQQ010000042.1:0-8344 GCA_964453085.1 uncultured Mycobacterium sp. | reverse complement strand
ACGGCGATCGCCAATTCGATCGGCAGCCGGTCGTGGTCGCCGGCCACCGTGAGGTCGGCGACCGTCGCCGCGGGGCCGGCGAGGTTCACGGTCAGGTGCGCGCCGGGCGGGCCCTGGTCCAGGGCGTGGCCGATGATGCCGCGGATGTGGTTGAACGCGGCGTAGGCCCTCGGCGTGCCCAGTTCGCCCGCAACGCCGACCGGCAACACCCATGCTTTGTGGTCCGCGCTGGTCACGACCGAGCGCAGGGCCGGCGTGCCGAGGAAGTCCTGCACCATCACCGCGTCCCGCGGGTCCGCGCGCAGCGCGTCCACCACTGCGCGGTACGCCGCCTCGTCGGCGGGGCCGAGGCCCTTGTCGTTGGTCAGGACCACCAGCAGGAGGTCTTCGGTACCCGACTCGTGGAACGCCTCGGTCATCTTCCGGGCGGCGACGTTCGACGGCGCATCGGCGGGCAGGATCGCGATCGGATGTTTCTGGGCCAACTCGCCCAGGGACGGGAGGCTCAGCGGCAGCGCGATCGCGGTCGCGAGCCACAGCCCGATCACGACCCAGGGCCACCGCACCACGAAATCGGCTAGCCGTCGCATACCGCCCCTAACCGCCCGGCCCCGCGGGTGCCCACGTCGGCGACGTTCGCCTGAGTCGCACCGTGCGATTTCGCGTCACGCACCATCGACGTGCTCCACGCTACGCAACGCGTCCCCAATGACCGCTGGCGGAGACCCGTGCGCACACGGACTTCATCGCCTCCATGTAGCGGGCGACCGATTTCCGGGCGACCGGATTGTCCGGATACATGATCGCCATGGCCGTGCCCTCCCCGTACCGAAACACATAGATGGTCAGTTGATAGGAAAACCGGCCGTCGGAGTAGATGCCGATGTTGTTCGCATAACCCAGGTCGGCGGCCGCGAGAACGGCGTTGAGCGGGGCCGCGCCACCGTGCAGGAAATTCGACACCGGAAAATTCGGCCGTGGCCAGTTCAGCCACGGCGCCAATTCCAGGACGCGGTAATACGGCACCCGCGCCAGCTGCAGGCCGGAATCGAAGGAGTTCTGCGCGGCCCACGCCGCGTCGGCGAAAGAGGCCGCCGCGATCGGCACGGTGATCGGCACCAAGCCGGTGAACCACCCCTGCGTCATGAAATTGTCCGTGGTCCTGCGGGTGTCTCGGGGGGTGAGTCCGTAATACGTTGGAGCACCGGTGAACTCGTGTTCAACCAGGGCGATGCAGGCGAACAGGCCACCGATGAAGCGCGCGCCGACCGCCGTGCAGGCCGATTCGAAACGCCCCGTCTCTTCCGCGTCCAGCAGAAGTTCGGAAACCATGTCGCTGTCGCCGGGTTCCAGCGGATTGCCCAGCGGGAGCGGGAATTCGGGAAAGCCGCCATTGTTGTTCTCGGCGAAGTCGATCCAGGCGCGAACCCCGGGCGAATCCACGGTCAATGTCGACGTGTACTGGCGTTCCTGGGCGCAGAATTCCTCGAAGCTGCCGGCGTCGGGCAGCGCCAGTGGTTCGCCGCCCCCGCTCAACGCCGCGTACATGCCGTTGGCCTCGAGCATCGTGGTGCCGATCAGCGTGGCGTCACCGTGGACATGATCAATGGCGGCAAAGAACGTGAACTGATTCCCACCCTGGACGATCCCGAACGTGAAACACCCCCATTCCAGCGGATTTGGAACGGCCACGACGTGGGCGCGTATCTGTTCCGCCGTCATCTGGCCGTGCTCGACCGGCATGAACTCGATCACGCCGGGATCGTCGATGGTGTGCCGCACGAACTCTCCGTCACCGAGGTGAGCGAACCAACTGCGGAACGTGTCATGCCGGCGCAGATAGGCATTGACGGCGTGGTCCATGGCCGCGATGTCGCATTCGCCCGGCACTTCGCAGGTGGCGATGATCTGCCGCGAGAAGTCCAGCCCCGCGGAGGTCCGCTCGTGGTAGTTGCGCAGGTGTTGGCCCTGCATGTAGCTGACCGGCACCGAGCTGACCGGCGCCTGCCGGACCTTTGCGGCGGCCTCGGCCGTCGGGTGCCAGGAGATGACCGAGCCTGGGGCAGGCGTCCAATCACCGAGTGCACCTATGGTGATCTTCCCGATGCGCAATGTCTTCTCCTCGGCTCGGACGGTTTGCGATTCGGTCCCGCTGGTAGCCGCCACCAACATAACCCGCTCGCCGGCCGACGGCGCCGACGTGCGCGGACGCGCCGGCGGTCCGGTACCCGGCCGCGCTTGCGCGATGCGCCGAAGCAAAGCACGCTTACTTGTGGTCGGCCGGTGAGTAGGCTGTGCAAGGGCACCGGGCATGTGTAGATTGCCAACGCGGTCGCCGGAGGCAGCGCACGGGGGGAGTTCCGCCGGTTCTGGTCCTGAGGGTTGTGTGCGGTGAGCGGCCTTGGACGTGATGCGCAAGCGATTGCGGCTCCGGCACCGGAAGCGCCTACGGGCACCACACTCTTCCGTCCGAACAGGGAGGACAACCGCATGACATCCTTCGACGACCCGACGGAACCGGCATCCGGTATCGCGGTCATCGGCTACGCGGCGCGCTTCCCGGGCGCCGCGGATGCCGACGAATACTGGCGGGTGTTGGCCGAAGGGCGTGACGCGGTGTCGGAGGTACCGTGGGATCGCTGGGACGCCGACGAATTCTTCGACCCGGATCCCGATGCCCCCGGGAAGGTGGTGACCCGGCGGGCCGGCTTCGTCGACGACGTGACGGGGTTCGACGCGCCGTTCTTCGGCATGTCGGCGCGCGAGGTCAGGTTGATGGACCCCCAGCACAGGCTGTTACTGGAGACGGCGTGGCACGCGGTGGAGCATTCCGGCACCGCGCCAACGGCTTTGGCGAACACCAACACCGGTGTGTTCGTCGGCCTGGCCACCCATGACTACCTGGGGATGGCGTCCGACGAGCTGACCTTCGCCGAGATCGAGGCCTACCTGGCGATCGGTACCTCGAACGCGGCGGCGGCGGGCCGGATCAGCTACCGGCTGGGACTGCAGGGCCCGGCGGTCGCTGTCGACACGGCCTGCAGCTCGTCGTTGGTGGCCATCCACCAGGCCTGTCAGGCGCTGCGCCTGGGGGAGTGTGACCTCGCGCTGGCCGGTGGGGCGAACGTCCTGCTCACCCCCGCGACCATGATCACCTTCTCCCGTGCGCACATGCTCGCGCCCGACGGCCGGTGCAAGACGTTCGATGCGGCCGCAGACGGCTACGTGCGCGGCGAGGGCTGCGGTGTCATCGTCGTCAAGCGGCTCGCGGACGCGATCCGTGACGGGGACCGGATCCGGGCCGTGATCCGGGGGAGCGCGATCAACCAGGACGGCGCATCGGGCGGTCTGACGGTCCCGAACGGAGTTGCGCAACAACGTGTTATCTCCGAGGCGTTGCAGCGAGCCGGCGTAGCGCCCGGCGACGTCGGATACCTGGAGGCGCACGGCACCGGGACGTCGCTGGGCGACCCGATCGAGGCGCAGGCCGCGGGCGCGGCGTTCGGTGCCGGCCGCGAGGCCGACCGGCCACTGCTGATCGGCTCGGTGAAGACGAACATCGGCCACCTGGAGGCGGCCGCGGGGATCGCGGGTGTGATCAAGGTCATCCTGTCGCTCGAGCACGAGCTGCTGCCGCCGCACCTGCACTTCCGGAATCCGTCGCCGCACATTCCCTGGGACCAGATCCCGGTACGGGTCGTCACGGAGGCCACCGCCTGGAAACGCCATGGCCGGCCCCGCGTGGCGGGGGTCAGCTCGTTCGGGTTCGCCGGGACCAACGCGCACGTCATCCTGGAGGAGGCGCCCGCCCCGGCAGGGCGCGGCGCACCGGCGCCGGGGCCACTCGAAGCGCCGCGTGACCGGCGGTTCGGCGTACTGCCGCTGTCGGCGCGCACGCCCACCGCGCTGGGGGAACTCGCCGAGCGTTACCGGGGCTGGCTGAACGCGCACCCGGAGGCCCGCCTGGCCGACGTATGTCTCACCGCCGGGGCCGGGCGGGCGCACTTCGAGCACCGGGCTGCGCTGGTGGTCGACTCGACCGAATCCGCACGCGAGCTGCTCGGCGCGCTCGCCGACGACCGCCCGGCGCCCGGCCTGGTGCGCGGGGAATCCGATCGCGCGCCGAAGACGGCATGGCTGTTCACCGGCCAGGGCAGCCAGTATGCTGGGATGGCCCGGGAGCTGTTCGACACCGAACCGGTGTTCGCCGACACAGTGACCCGCTGCGCGGCGGCGGTCGCCGACGTTCTCGAAAAGCCGCTGCTACAGGTCATTTTCGAGACGAACAGGCCGGATTGCGAAGAGACGCTGCGGCAGACGTCCTACGCCCAGCCCGCGCTGTTCGCGGTGGAGATGGGCCTGGCCCGGCTCTGGCAGTCCTGGGGATTCGACGCCGACGTGGTGCTGGGCCACAGCGTCGGCCAGTACGCGGCGGCCTGCGTCGCGGGCGTGTTCGGCCTCGAGGACGGCGCGCTGCTGATCGCCGAACGTGGGCGTCTGTTCGGCAGCCTGCCCGCGGGCGGACGCATGGCCGCGGTGTTCACCGACGCCGACCGCGTGGAGGGCCTCACCGCCGACTTCCCCGGACTGTCGGTGGCCGCCTACAACGGGGCCAACACCGTGCTGTCCGGACCCGCGCCGGACCTGGAGCCGGTGGTGGCCGCGCTGACGGCCGACGGTGTCCGGTGCGACTGGCTCGACACCAGCCACGCGTTCCACTCGGCGCTGCTCGATCCGATCCTGGGCGACTTCGAGTCGTACGCGAACCGGTTCGATTTCGCGTCACCGCAACGGATCCTGGTGTGCAACCGCACCGGTACCGCGCTCGGCGCGAACGCGCGACTCGACGGCGCCTACTGGCGTCGCCACGCGCGCCAGCCGGTGGAATTCGCCAGGAGCGTGCGCACTCTGGCCGACCTGGGCTGCAAGGTGCTGCTGGAGATCGGCCCGCAACCCGTGCTCACGGCGGCGGCCCTGCGGGCATGGCCCGATTCGGCGACCGTGCCGCGGGTGATCGCGTCACTGCGGCGCAACAACCCCGACCGGCGCCAGATCGCCGAGGCCCTCGCCCACGCGTACGTCCTGGGCCACCGGCCCGACTTCCGCGCGGTCACGGGGGCGGCGGGCAAGCTCGACCTGCCGACCTATCCGTTCCAGCACCGCCAATACTGGTTCGGCGACAAGCGGGCCCGCCGCACCGGGCGTGGCTCGAGCCGGGGCGCGGCCGCGCCCACCGAAGCGGTCCGGTTGCTCGAAGACGGCCGGATCGAGGAGCTCGCCGCACTGCTCGATGGTGCGGGCGACAACCAGCAGACCGTGGATGTGCTGAAACGCCTTGCCGCGCAAAACAACAAAGAGATCGCGACGCAGTCCGTCGCGGATGACCGCTACGAAATCCGTTGGGATAAAGCGGTTTCCGAGGCATATTGGGCACCGGACATGAGGCCCGGCGAGGGGTCTGTCTGGGTGTTGGTCGGCGACGACGCCGGCGCGGTTACGCCCCTGGCCGACGCGCTGACCGTGCTCGGGCAGCGGTATCGGATGCTGGGATTGCCGGCGTCGGACGCGGACGAGGAACGGCTGCAGGCCGCGTTGCGTGTCGCGGCGACCGAGGAACCGGATCTGCGCATCCTGCACGTCGCGGCCCTCGACTGCGCCGGCGCGCCGTCGACCCGGTCGCTGGAGCGGATGCAGCATCGGGTCCTGGGCGGTACGCGGCGGCTTTTCCGTGCCGCGGTCGCCGCCGGACTGCGCAGCCCGATCTGGCTGGTGACGCGGGGAGCGCAGCGCGTCACCGGCGCCGACACCGTGTCGCCGGACCAGGCCTGCCTCTGGGGGTTCGGTCGTGCCGCGTCGCTGGAGCATCCCCAGGTGTGGGGCGGGCTGGCGGATCTGCCCGCCGGCGGCGCCCCGGGCGACGAAGGATGGTCGCGGCTGCTCGGCCGGCTGGTCGCGGCGCCCTGCGGCGCGGCCGTCCGCGAAGACCAGGTCGCGCTGCGCGACCACGAGATCTATGTCCCCCGGCTGGTCCGACGGCAGGGGCCGCCGAACACGACACCGACGGCATTGCGCGACGATGCGACGTATCTGGTGACCGGGGGGTTGGGTTCGGTCGGCCTGGAGATCGCCGGCTACCTGGCCGCGCACGGCGCCCGGCATGTCGTGCTGACCGGCCGGCGCGCGCCCGGCGCCGCTGCCCGGGGACGCATCGAGGCGCTGCGCGAGCAGCACGGTTGCGAATTCCGCGTTGTCGCAGCCGATGTCGCCGACGCCGGCGACGTCGGGCGCCTGCTGGCCACCGTGCGGGCCGAACTGCCCCCGGTCGCCGGCATCGTCCACGCCGCGGGCGAGATCGGCACCACCCCGCTGCGTACCCTCGACGATGCCGAAGTGGACCGGGTGTTTGCTGGAAAGGTCTGGGGCGCTTGGTATTTGAGCGAAGCCACTGCGGATCTGCGCTTGGATTTCTTCCTCTGCATCTCCTCGATCGCCGCGGTGTGGGGCAGCTTCGGTCAGACCGCCTACGGAGCGGCCAACGCCTTCCTCGACGGGCTGGCGTGGCGGCTGCGCGAACGGGGTGTTGCGGGCACGAGCGTCGACTTCGGTCCCTGGTCGACGGGCATGGCCGACGAGGAGGCCCGCGCGCGACTGGCCCAGCGCGGGGTCCGGACGCTGTCGCCGGCCGACGCGCTGGCAGGCATGGCCGACCTCATGGCCGCGTCGTCGGCGCAGGGCGTGGTGGCCCGGATCGACTGGGCCCACTTCCTGCCCCTCTACCAGCAGACGGGCCGGCGGTCGCTGCTGGCGGAGGTGGAGCGCGAAGTGCCCGGCCCGGCGCCGGCCGCCACCCCGTCCGGCGGCAAGACCGGGCTGGTCGAGCGGCTCACCAGTGCTCCTGTGCAGCAACGCAGGAGACTTCTGGTGGAATACCTGCGCGACGTGGTGGCCGAGGTGACACGCGTTGACGCCGCGGAGATCCGCGAGGACGCCGGGTTCTTCGACCTCGGCATGGATTCGCTGATGGCCGTCGAGTTGCGCAGGCGCATCGAGGAGGGAGTGGGCGCGCAGATTCCGGCGACCCTGGCGATGGACCATCCGCGGCTGTCCGACGTGGCGGACCACCTGCTCGGCGACGTGCTCGGCCTCACCGAACCGGCCGCCGGCCGGCCGCCCGCGGCCCCCGTCATGACGGCCCACACCGACGAGCCGATCGCGATCGTCGCGGTGGCCTGCCGTTTCCCCGGCGCGTCCGATCCCGAAGCGTTCTGGGAGGTGTTGTCCGGCGGTGTCGACGCGATCCGGGAAGTCCCGGACGACCGTTTCGACATCGACGAGTTTTACGACCCGGACCCCGACGCACCGGGCAAGATCTACAGCCGGTTCGGCGGGTTCCTCGACGAGATCGACGGATTCGACCCGGAGTTCTTCGGCATCTCCCCGCGCGAGGCCGTGTGGATCGATCCCCAGCAGCGGCTGATGCTGGAATCCGTCTGGGAGGGCTTGGAGCGGGCCGGGTACGCGCCGGCCGAATTGCGCGGCAGCCGAACCGGCATCTTCGTGGGAGTGGGCGCCAACGAGTACTCCCACCTGCTGTCGGCCGACTCGGTCGACAAGCTCGAGCCCCACTTCATCACGGGCAACGCGCTCAACGCCATTGCGGGCCGGGTCGCGTTCGCGCTTGGACTGCAGGGACCGGCGGTGGCCGTCGACACCGCGTGCAGTTCGTCGCTGGTGGCCGTCCATCAGGCCTGCCTGGCGCTACATTCCGGCGACTGCGACCTGGCCCTGGCCGGTGGGGTGAATGTCTTGTTGAGCCCGGTGTCCACCATCGCCGCCTCGCGCGCCAGGATGCTGTCCCCCACCGGGCGGTGCAAGACCTTCGATGCCTCCGCCGACGGCTACGTGCGCAGCGAGGGCTGCGGGATCCTGGTGCTCAAGAGGGTGAGCGACGCGGTCCGCGACGGGGACCGGATCTGCGCGGTCATCGCGGGCAGCGCGGTGAATCAGGACGGGGCTTCCAGCGGTCTGACGGTGCCCAACGGGGGTGCGCAGCAACGGCTCATCGCCACGGCGCTGGCTCGCGCCGGCCTGGTCGGCGGCGACGTCGACTACCTCGAGGCGCACGGCACGGGCACCGCGCTGGGCGACCCGATCGAGGTGCAGGCGGCGGGGGCCGCCTACGGCGACGCCCGCGCGGCGGACCGGCCGCTGCTGATCGGATCGGTCAAGACCAACATCGGCCACCTCGAGCCGGCGTCCGGGGCGGCCGGCCTGATCAAGGTGGTACTGGCGCTGCAGCACGAAATGCTGCCGCAGAGCCTGCACTTCGAGACACCGTCGCCCC
>CAYVQQ010000041.1:11275-16421 GCA_964453085.1 uncultured Mycobacterium sp. | reverse complement strand
ACACCGCTACACCAGGAGATTCCCATCAGCAGCTTCGCCGACAAGACCTTCACCGCGCCGGCGCAGATCAGGAACTTCTGCATCATCGCCCACATCGACCACGGCAAGTCCACGCTGGCCGACCGCATGTTGCAGCTCACCGGCGTCGTCGACGAGCGCTCGATGCGGGCACAGTACCTGGACCGCATGGACATCGAGCGGGAGCGTGGCATCACCATCAAGGCCCAGAACGTGCGGCTGCCGTGGAAATCCGCCGGTCGCGACTACGTTCTGCACCTGATCGACACCCCCGGCCACGTCGACTTCACCTACGAGGTGTCGCGGGCGCTGGAGGCTTGCGAGGGCGCCGTGCTGCTGGTCGACGCCGCGCAGGGCATCGAGGCGCAGACCCTGGCCAACCTGTATCTGGCGCTGGACCGGGACCTGACGATCATCCCGGTGCTCAACAAGATCGACCTTCCGGCCGCCGACCCCGACCGCTACGCCGGGGAGATCGCGCACATCATCGGCTGCGAGCCCGGCGATGTGTTGCGGGTGTCGGGCAAGACCGGCGAGGGCGTGGCGCACCTGCTCGACGAGGTCGTCCGCCAGGTGCCGGCCCCGCAGGGTGACGCCGACGCGCCCACCCGCGCCATGATCTTCGACTCGGTCTATGACATCTACCGCGGCGTGGTGACCTACGTGCGGGTGGTGGACGGCAAGATCGTCCCACGTGAGCGCATCCTGATGATGTCCACCGGGGCGACCCACGAGCTGCTGGAGGTCGGCATCGTCTCCCCCGAACCCAAGCCCAGCGAGGGACTCGGCGTGGGGGAGGTGGGTTACCTGATCACCGGCGTCAAGGACGTCCGCCAGTCCAAGGTCGGCGACACCGTGACGAGCCTCTCCAGGACCCGCGGGGCTGCCACCGAAGCGCTGACCGGCTATCGCGAACCCCGCCCGATGGTCTACTCGGGGCTGTACCCCGTGGACGGGTCGGACTATCCCGACCTGCGCGACGCCCTGGACAAGCTGCGACTCAACGACGCGGCCCTGACCTACGAGCCGGAAACGTCGGTGGCGCTGGGCTTCGGGTTCCGGTGCGGTTTCCTGGGTCTGCTGCACATGGAGATCACCCGCGAACGCCTCGAGCGCGAGTTCGACCTGGACCTGATCTCGACGTCCCCGAACGTCGTGTACCGGGTGCTCAAGGAGGACGGCACCGAGATCGTGGTCACCAACCCATCGGACTGGCCGGAGGGGAAGGTCCGCGCCGTCTACGAGCCGGTGGTCAAGTCCACGATCATCGCGCCCAGCGAGTTCATCGGCACCATCATGGAGCTGTGCCAGTCCCGCCGCGGTGAGCTGGGCGGCATGGACTACCTGTCGGCCGAGCGGGTGGAATTGCGTTACACCATGCCGCTGGGGGAGATCATTTTCGACTTCTTCGACTCGCTGAAGTCGCGCACCCGCGGGTACGCCAGCCTGGATTACGAAGAGGCCGGCGAGCAGGAGGCCGACCTGGTCAAGGTCGACATCCTGCTCCAGGGCGAGACCGTCGACGCGTTCTCGGCGATCGTCCACAAGGATTCGGCGTTCGCCTACGGCAACAAGATGACCACCAAGCTCAAGGAGCTGATCCCGCGCCAGCAGTTCGAGGTGCCGGTGCAGGCTGCGATCGGTTCCAAAATCATCGCGCGTGAGAACATCCGCGCCATCCGCAAAGACGTGCTCTCCAAGTGCTACGGCGGGGACATCACCCGCAAGCGCAAACTGCTGGAAAAGCAGAAGGAGGGCAAGAAGCGGATGAAGACCATCGGGCGGGTGGACGTGCCGCAGGAGGCATTCGTCGCGGCGCTTTCCACCGGCGCCGAGAAGGCGAAGAAGTAAGCTGCGCAAGGGGTTCGGCGGCAACCGTCGCTACGGGATCGGGACGCCGCCGATGTGGCGGTCTGCGCTGGGCGGTGATTTCGGCGTGCCGCGTTGCGTCACGACAGCGCTTCGGCCACCGGGCCGAGCGCCAACGCGGGCAGATATTCGAGCCCCACGATGAGCAAGACCGCACCGGCGATGAGGAACACGAACGCCGGGCTGTGCGTGCGGAGCGTGCCGGCGGTGATGGCCCCGGGCCGCTGCTTGGCGAAGGTGCCCGCGATGGCCAGCACGGCGATGATGGGCAGAAAACGTCCGACGATCATCGCCAGTGCGAGCGCGGTGTTGTACCACGTCGTGTTTCCGCTGAACCCGGCAAATGCGCTGCCATTGTTTGCGGCCGAGCTGGTGAACGCATACAGCACTTCCGACAGCCCGTGCGGTCCAGCGTTGGCCATCGATGCTCGTTCACCGGGCAGCGCCATCGCCACCGCGGTGCCCGTCAAGACGGTCGCAGGCAGCGCCAAGATGTAGAGACTGATCAGCTTCATGTGGCGTGCACCCAGCCGCTGCTTGAGGTATTCGGGTGTGCGCCCGATCATCAGACCGCCGAGGAACACGGCCAACAGTGTCATCATCACCAGACCGTAGAGGCCGCTACCGGCCCCGCCGGGAGCCACTTCGCCCAGCATCATGTTCAGCATCAGCACCGCGCCGCCGGCACTGACGAAGCTGTCGTAGGACGAGTTCGCCGCGCCGTCGGCGCTGCCCGTCGCGGCCTGACCGAACAACGCGCTGCCCGGTACGCCGAACCGCGTTTCGGTGCCTTCAGTCGGTCCCCCTACCGCGTGGACGACCGTTCCGTTGTTGATGTCGGTGGCTACCGCGATGGCCATGGTTGCCAGGAGGAACAGCATTCCCGCCGCGGCGAACAGCGCCCAGCCTTGCTTCTTGTCGCCGACCATGATTCCGAACGTTCGCAGAAATGCGACCGGAATCACAAGCATCGCCACGATTTCCACCACGTTGGTCAGCGGCGTCGGGTTCTCGAAGGGGTGCGCGCTGTTGACGTTGAAGGCACCGCCGCCGTCCCCGGACATCAGCTTGATCGATTCCCACGAAGCCACCGGGCCACCGAGGATCGTCTGGTTTTTCCCGGCGAGCGTTGCGATCTCCTGGGCGCCGTTGACGTTGTCGATCACTCCGAGCGCCAGCAGCCCGAGCGCGACGATGATCGACAGCGGTACGAGAATTCGCACCACCGAGCGCACCAGGTCAACCCAGAAATTGCCGATCTCTTCGAGTTGATACTGCGCAAGTCCGCGAATCAACGCCGCTGCGACACACATACCCACCGCACAGCTGGCGAACGCCTGCACGCCGAGCCCGGCGGCAAGCCCGATATGGCCGAGGGTGGACTCGCCCGGATAGTTCTGCCAACTGGTGTTGGTGACAAACGAGATCGCGGTGTTGAACGCCAACGCCGGTGTCATGCCCTTGCGGCCCCACGGCTCGGGAAAGCGCGTCTGCACCAACAGCAGCCCGTAGAGGAACAACACGCTCACCGCCGAGAACGCCAGAAGCGAGGCTCCGTATCGGGCCCACCGCTGCCGGTCGTCGGGTTGCGCGCCGATCAGGCGGTAGATCACCTGCTCCACCCGCCAATGCCGGGAGTCGGAGTACACCCTGGCCATGTAGTTGCCCAGCGGAACATGCAGGATCACGACCAGAACGGCGACGGCGACAACTTGTAGCCAAGCCGCCGTCGCCCAGAGTTGCGGATCGTTGATGGCAGTCTCCTCGGCTCGGTCGGTCGAGTCGAAACCTAGATGCTCGCTGTCCCTGGTGTGGTGGCTGGTTACGCAATCCATACGGCGAGGGCGAAAATGTTGACGCCGCTGCGAACGTCGCAGATGCGGGCCCGGCCAGAGCGTCCTGGCGTCCCGCTGGGGACCCTTGGGAGGCACCGAACGAGCGGTGTGCCGTTTGGGAATCTGCGTGGGTTCGCAGGGCAGGACGTCGCCCGGGGCCGGGACCCAGGAAGTACCAACTCGCGAGGCCGCCGGCAATGCAGGTTGTGGCGCCCGCAAGGGACAGAGCGAGTCGGCCCGAACCGCCTCCAGCGGGCGGCCTACGGCGGCGCGGCTTGCCGCGCCGAGACAGCCGGTTGCTGCGCGGAACCTCCGACTTCAGTCGGAGGAGATGTCAAGATCCGGCGCTCACGATGTGTGGCGACCTTTGGCGCCCTGTGCTGTGACTGCCCGCTACGCCAACGGTGCACCCCGTACCAGGCCGGCCGCATGCGCGTTTTGCACCCACGAGATGACCCGCTCCGACTGCCCACGAGCCGATGAGCGGCCTACCCGGCGACCAGTCCCAAAATCGCCAAATCCGGCGCCCACCCGAATTCAGACCCCTCTAGACCTGTTTGTTCGCGATGACGTCCCCGGACACCGCGTTGAGCGTGACCTTGTGCTCGACGATGTAGGTGTCCCAGACGTCGGCGTCCCACACGGTGTTGCCGCCGGCCTCGGCGAGGTGCATCTCGGAAATCGAACCGTTGGGCACCGCGGCCAGGAACTTCTCGACGGCCGCGCGGTAGTCCAGCGTCGCGGCCTGAGCAAGGGCATGGTTCTTGGCTTTGTCGGCGTCGCTCTGGTTCTTCGGGGTCGGACCGACCAGGACCGTGACGCCGTCGGCGGACACGTCCATCGACTGCTCGGTACCGTCGGCGGTGACGACGTGGACCCGCCACGTCCCGGTCTCCTGGCTCCTGATCGACGTCAGCGTGCCGCCGGGCACCTTCTTGACGGCCAGGGCGCCGGCCTGCAGCAACGTCTGCGGGTCGGGAGGTGCGGATGGCCGCGACCAGTGGGAACCCGTCGAGGTGCTGCTTCCCGACGTCGCAACGGGCTTGCCGCTGTGGCCGCACCCGGCCAAGGCGGCGATCGCCAGCAGGACGGATGCGGTCAGGATCCAGAGTCGACGCGTCGTGGCAGGCATCGCCGCATGATAACGCGCCGTCGGAGCCGTTCCGCGCGGGCGGGTCGTTGCACGCGGTTCGTTCGCGTCGGCGCGTTGGCGGGCTGAAGCATCCCCGAGGCGTCGGCGTCATCCTCGGCGCGGATCACGCGTTGATCAGCGCCAGGTGGGTGAACGCCTGCGCGAAAGGTCGGCATTGGATGCCGCGGGCGCCGGCGCGCTGAAGGCGACCGGCGACGCGACGGCGAATTCAGCCCCGGTTCCGGCGCGTCCCCCGACGGATCGGTGCGGTGGGGCGGATTGGTCGGCGGGA
>CAYVQQ010000041.1:0-11265 GCA_964453085.1 uncultured Mycobacterium sp. | reverse complement strand
CACCCTTCGTGCGCTCCGGGGATCACCCGCGGCGTCTGGCGAACTTCGGTGCGTGCTCGGGAAGCGGCCCGATGGCGATCAGGTAGCCGGCCAGGCGCCGCAGCGCCGGTGAGCGGCTGACCAGCCGAACGGCCAAGGGCGCACTCTGCTCGTTTCCGGTCACCGCGCCCGCAATGACCTTGGCGTGGATCAACCGTTGTGCCGCCTGCAGGATCACGGTCGGCGCCCAGCGGCGCGCCTGCACCCGGGCCAGCCGCCGTGCCGGCACCCGTCCCGCGCGCAACGGCCCGGCCAGCGCGCGGGCGGCGGCCACCGCATCGGCCACCGCCAGGTTGATACCGATGCCGCCGACCGGGGACATCGCATGCGCGGAGTCGCCGATGTACAACACACCGTCGTCGTACCACCGCTGGAGTCGATTCAATTGCACGTCGAGCAGTTTCACGTCCTCGAACGACGTCAGTGCGTCGACCCGGTCGGCCAGCCAGGGCACCAGGCCGGTCAGCGCCCGGCGCAGCGTTTCGATGCCCCGGGCGCGCATCTGGGTGTCGGTGCCCTTGGGGATGATGTAGGCGACCTGGTAGTAGTCGCCGCGGTCGATCACGATCACGGCCTGTCCGGCGCGCAGCACCCCGGCCAGACCTCTCGGATCGCCGGACCGGCGGGGCAGCCGGAACCACCAGACGTCCATCGGGACGCCGAAGCTGCGCGGGGCATGCCCGGCCGCGGCGCGCACGGTCGAATAGCGCCCGTCGCAGGCCACCGTGAGTTTGGCGCGCATCTCTTTGGTTTCGCCCGTCCGGTCCAGGTAGGTGACGCCGGCGATCCGGTCGCCGTCCCGGAGCACGCCGACCACCTCGGTGCCGCGCAACAAGCGAAAGCAGGACTCGGTCCCGGCGGCGGTCGCGACCAGCTCCAGGAAGTCCCACTGCGGCACCAGGGCGATGTACCGGTGCGCGCCCGGAAGTCGCGTCAGGTCGAGGTCGACCGGCTGGTTCTGGATCTCCATGTGGATGGTGTCGATGAGTCGGTGCGGCACCGCGGCGAAACGCTGCCCCAATCCCAGTTCGTCGAGCAGCCGCAGTGTGCTCGCGTGCACGGTGTCTCCCCGGAAGTCGCGCAGGAAATCGGCGTGCTTTTCCATCACCGTGACGTCGACTCCGGCGCGGGCCAGCAGCAGGCCGAGCACCATTCCGGCGGGGCCGCCGCCGGCGATCAGGCAGGTCGTTTCGTCGGCGGAAGCCATGGGCAGATCGTGGCACACGGTCGGCACGCCGGCCGCGCGTTGGCTTTGGCGGCGGGGCCCGAATAGTGTGGACCCGATGACCGCGTTCCTGAACTGGTGGGACGGCAACGAACTGTGGATTTCCGGGCTGCCGTTCGTGCTGCAGGCGATGGTGGTGATGCCGATCGTGCTGGCGGTGGCCTACCTTACGGCGCTGGTGCTGGATCGACTCCTCGGCAAGGGCATCGATGTGATGCGCCGCCTCCGTCACACCGACGGGACGTCGCGGTAGCGTCCATGCCCCGTTCGCATGTGACGCTGGTGCTCGTCGTGCTCGTCGTGCTCGTCATCGTCACGTGGTTGTTGACCCACTGAGGCCGGTCTCCGGCCAGCCTTTCCGGTGCAGCCGCGGACCCCGCGAGGTGCCTCACACAAAAGTGAGCGCGAAACGTGGGCTGGTGCCTCACGCATGGTGAGCGGGTGGGGGCTTGCATTACTTCGCCTTTGCCAATCGGTTGATTGACGGTTGCAATGCTTGCAGGTCGACGTGGCGGACGGCGGCCAGGGTTTCGGCCTTGGCTTTGGCCAGGTCGAGCAGTGGCATCTTGATCGTGTTTGATCCGGCGGGTCAGGTCGGCCGGATCGAGCCCGTCGATTCGTGCGGCAACAACCGAAAGCTGTTGGGTGCCAAGCACAGCCGACGCCTGCAGGCGTTGCCAAGCGGTGGCGGCAGCAGCGGTGACGGTTTCGTCGACGAGATGACTTTGAGCCGCATCCGGTCCCGAGCCGGTTTCAAACACCGGTCCACCGTCGCCGCAGTCGTCGTCGCCGGCTCGCTCAACGACTCTCGGTGGCGAACGGCTTGTCCAGATCACCGGCGGCGGCTCGCAAAAGCCCCCGGAGCCGCAAGTTTGCGCTTATCGACCTGCTCGGCCGGCTCCGGTAGCCGTGGGCCGCTGAGCATCCGCCGGGGGGCGTCGAACGGCCCATCCCGGGGGCGGCCACCACCCGATCCAGGATCTTGCCTTCCATGTCGGGCAAGCCTTGCCGTGGTGCGCGCTCACAATCGCTGAGGCCCCACCACACGCGCTCAAAGTACGTGAGGCACGCCGCCCCAAGTCGCGGCAGGGCGAATGTCTGCTAGGATTCGCGCCATGCATGAGGCGGCGGGTGTGGTCACGAGCCCGGTCGCTGTGCGCTGTTGTCGCTGATCGCCCAACCCGTGCGCGGTCTGGTATCGAGATAGCGACTTCTGCCGAAATTTCCGGCGCCATGCCGCAGCAACGGGACCGACACCCGTCAGCCCCGCCCCGGAAGGCTCCCGATGTTCAACGACGTTGCCGGCTTGTTGTACCGGCGGCCCGTCGTCGCTCTCGTGCTGGTGGCCGGAACCGTCGCCGCGTGTCACGGCGGTGCCAGCGACGTCGTCGGCGGCGGTGGACCGGCCAACGCGCACACGAGTCTCACCCTTGTCGCCTATTCCGCCCCAGAACCCGGTTGGAGCAAGGTGATTCCCGCATTCAACGCCTCCGACGAGGGCAAGGGCGTGCAGGTGGTCACCTCCTACGGCGCTTCCGGTGACCAATCACGGGGCGTAGCCGACGGTAAGCCCGCCGATCTCGTCAACTTCTCGGTCGAACCCGATGTCACCCGGTTGGTCAAGGCGGGCAAGGTTTCCCAGGACTGGAATACCAACGCCACCAAGGGAATCCCCTTCGGGTCGGTGGTGACGCTGGTGGTGCGCAAGGGCAATCCGAAGAACATCAAGGACTGGGATGACCTGTTGCGGCCCGGCATTGAGGTCATCACGCCCAGCCCTTTGAGTTCGGGGTCGGCCAAGTGGAATTTGCTCGCCCCGTATGCGGTCAAGAGCGAAGGCGGCGCGAACGCTCAGGCCGGCATCGACTTCATCCACAAATTGGTGAGCGAGCACGTCAAACTACGTCCGGGATCGGGACGGGAAGCCACCGACGTCTTCGTCCAGGGCAGCGGTGATGTGTTGATCAGCTATGAGAACGAGGCAATCGCGACCGAGCGGGCGGGCCGGCCGGTCGAGCACGTCAACCCGCCGCAGACCTTCAAGATCGAGAACCCGCTGGCGGTGGTGACCTCCAGCCAGCACCTGGATGCCGCGGTCGCTTTGAAGAACTTTCAGTACACCGCCGCGGCGCAGAAGGTCTGGGCGCAGGCCGGCTTCCGGCCGGTCGACCCCGCCGTGGCCGCCGATTACCGGAACCAGTTCCCCGCGCCGGCGAAGCTGTGGACGATCGCCCAACTCGGTGGCTGGGGCGCGGTGGACCCTCAGCTGTTCGACAAGAACACCGGCAGCATCACCAGGATCTACACGAAGGCAACTGGATGACGGTCACTCTTGCGAACCGAGGCGCCCGGCCCGGGGTGACCCGGGGCAGCGGACGTCTCCGGGGATCCGGCACCACGTCGCTTAGGGTCGGCGTGGCGACGCTTTGGCTTTCGGTGATCGTGCTGCTGCCGCTCGCGGCCATCGCGTGGCAGGCCGCGGATGGTGGCTGGCACACCTTCTGGCTGGCAGTCACGTCGAACGCCGCGCTGGAATCATTCCGTGTGACGCTGACGATTTCCGTCGGGGTGACGTTGGTCAACCTGGTCTTCGGCCTGTTGATCGCCTGGATGCTGGTGCGCGACGACTTCGTCGGCAAACGGCTCGTCGACGCGATCATCGACCTGCCGTTCGCGCTGCCGACCATCGTCGCCAGCCTGGTCATGCTGGCGCTGTACGGGAACAACAGCCCGGTGGGCCTGCATCTGCAGCACACCGCGTGGGGCGTGGCAGTGGCGCTCGCCTTCGTCACGCTGCCGTTTGTGGTGCGCGCTGTTCAGCCGGTGCTGCTGACGATCGATCGGGAGACCGAGGAGGCGGCCGCGTCGCTGGGCGCCAGTGGCCCGAAGATCTTCACCTCGGTCGTGCTGCCGTCGCTGACACCCGCCCTGTTGTCCGGTGCGGGGCTGGCGTTCTCGCGAGCGATCGGCGAGTTCGGCTCGGTGGTGCTGATCGGCGGCGCGGTGCCGGGCAAGACCGAAGTGTCGTCGCAGTGGATACGGACGCTGATCGAGAACGACGACCGCACCGGTGCCGCCGCGATATCCGTTGTGCTGCTGGCTATTTCTTTCGTCGTGCTGTTCATCCTGCGGATCATGGGCGGGCGGGCGGCCAAACGCGAGGAGTTGGCGAGATGACGGCGTCGTCGACGGGGTCTCGCTGCCTCATCCGATTCCTCGCGCTCGGATACATCTTGGTGTTACTTGCCGTTCCGGTGACGCTGATCCTGTGGCGGGCGTTCCGACCCGGGTTCGCCCAGTTCGTCGACTGGGTGAGTACACCGGCGACGCAATCGGCGCTGGACCTGACGTTACTGGTGGTGGCCATCGTTGTGTCGCTCAACGTGGTCTTCGGCATCCCGACGGCCTTGGTGCTGGCGCGCAACCGCTTTCGCGGCAAGGGCGTGCTGCAGGCGGTCATCGACCTGCCGTTCGCGGTGTCGCCGGTCATCGTGGGCGTGGCGTTGATCCTGCTGTGGGGAACCGGCGGCGCCTTCGGGTTTGTCGAACGAGACCTCGGACTGAAGATCATCTTCGGCCTGCCCGGCATCGTGGTGGCCAGCATCTTCGTCACCCTGCCGTTCGTGGTGCGGGAAGTGGAACCGGTGCTGCACGAGTTGGGAACCGACCAGGAAGAGGCTGCGGCGACCCTGGGTTCGAACTGGTGGCAAACGTTTTGGCGGGTCACACTGCCGTCTGTCCGGTGGGGCTTGACCTACGGCATCGTGCTGACCGTCGCGCGCACCCTCGGCGAATACGGCGCGGTCATCATCGTGTCATCCAACCTGCCGGGAAAATCGCAAACGCTGACATTGCTTGTCTCGGACCGGTACAGCCGCGGCGCCGAATACGGCGCATATGCGCTGTCGACGCTGTTGATGGCGGTTGCCGTGCTGGTCCTGATCTTCCAAGTGGTTCTCGACGCGCGCCGGGCGCGAGCGACCAATTAGGCCCGACAAGGAGACTCGTAGATGGCGGACAACGAAACCGAGTGCGGCGACCTCGCGATCGTCGTGCGCGACGCATACAAGCACTACGGCGATTTCGTCGCGCTGGACCATGTGGACTTCGTGGTGCCCAAGGATTCGCTGACGGCGCTGCTGGGTCCGAGCGGTTCGGGCAAGTCGACGTTGTTGCGGGCGATTGCCGGGCTGGACCAGCCCGACAGCGGAAGGGTGACGATCAACGGCTGCGACGTCACCGGTGTGCCGCCGCAGCGCCGCGGTATCGGGTTCGTGTTTCAGCATTACGCGGCGTTCAAACACCTGACCGTGCGCGACAACGTGGCCTACGGGCTCAAGATCCGCAAGCGGCCCAAGGCCGAGATCAAGGAGAAGGTCGACAATCTGTTGGAGGTGGTGGGGCTCAGCGGCTTTCAGACCCGCTATCCCAGTCAGCTCTCCGGTGGTCAGCGTCAGCGCATGGCGCTGGCCCGCGCTCTGGCGGTGGACCCGCAGGTGCTGTTGCTCGATGAGCCGTTCGGGGCGCTGGATGCCAAGGTGCGCGAGGATTTGCGGGCGTGGTTGCGTCGCCTGCACGACGAGGTGCACGTCACCACGGTGCTGGTCACCCACGATCAGGCCGAAGCGCTCGACGTCGCCGACCGGATCGCCGTGCTCAACCATGGCCGGATCGAACAGGTCGGGTCCCCGACCGAGGTTTACGACTCCCCGGCGAACGCGTTCGTCATGGGTTTCCTGGGCGCGGTGTCTTCGCTGAACGGCACGCTGGTCCGGCCGCACGACATCCGGGTCGGCCGGACGCCCGAGATGGCGATCGCCGCCGCCGACGGCGCCGCCGGGCCCGCCGGTGTGGTTCGCGCCACCGTCGACCGGGTGGTGGTGTTGGGATTCGAGGTTCGGGTGGAGTTGACCAGCGCGGCCCGCGGGGGTGCCTTCACCGCCCAGATCACCCGCGGCGACGCCGAGGCGCTGGCCCTCAAGGAGGGCGACGTCGTCTACGCCCGCGCCACGCGGGTGCCGCCGGTCGCGGCCCATCGGGTCCCGACCGCGCCGAGATCGGCCTGAGCCCTTGAGCCAGAACCGATCCCGCGACGTCGCTACGATGCGTGCAAGCCGCACTCGGTCTTGGCGGTTCCCTGCCAGCGGCCGCTGCGCGGGTCGGCGCCCTCGACGGGGCGCGCCGTGCAGGGAGCACAGCCGATCGACGGATACCCGTCGTGGATCAGCGGGTTGACCAGCACGCCGTGCTCGGCGATGTAGTTCTCGACCTCCTGATCGGTCCACTCCACCAGCGGGCTGATCTTCACCAGCTTGAACGTCTCGTCGAAGCCGACCACCGGCGCGTTGGCGCGGGTGGGCGCGTCGACCCGGCGCAGCCCGGTGACCCACGCCGAATAGCCGTGCAGCGCTTTGCGTAACGGCGCGACCTTGCGCAGCCGGCAGCATTCGTTGGGGTCGCGCGCGAAGAGCTCCGCGCCCAGCAGCGTGTCTTGCTCAGCCACCGTGTGCTCGGGAACGGCGTTGATCAGGTGGATGTCGTAGGCGGACTCGACCGCGTCACGCGTGCCGATGGTTTCCGTGAAATGGTAGCCGGTGTCCAGGAACAGCACCGGCACACCGGGACGTATCCGGGTGGCAAGCTCGACGAGCAACGCGTCCTGCATGCTGGAGGCGACCACGTAGTCGCACGCCGCCCGGCCGCGCGATCCCCTCACGCCGCCGAAGGTCTCATCCGTCCACCGCAGCACGTCCAGGGCGGTCGCGCCGTCCAGTTCTGCCGCACCGCGTGCGGCCACCTCACGCAGCTCGGTCTCGCAGCGTGTCGTCATGCCGGTTGTCCCCCATCGGTGATCGCCGGCATTCCCCAGCCGGATAGGCGTGTGCAAACACCATGTAGCGCTAACGTTTTCGATGAATCCCCGGACGCGGCGTCGCGTGGCCGTGGCACGCGTCCGACAACTGTTGGTGCCCGGTGATGTTCGCGCGCACGCTGCGCGGCGTTGCGGGGTCGAGAGATGGTGCTCATTGCTCCGTTGTCCTTCAAGAACGTTCGCAGGCGTGGATGCGCGATTCACCGAGGATTTCCGGCTGCGGCGCAGATCCGGCGCCAGCTGCTGAGAAAGTGGGTGGGTCTACGAAGTCAGCGGAGACAACAACAGCTGCAGACGTGCTTGAAGTCGATGTGCCGACGGGTCACCGGCGCAACGCGCAGGCGGGGCTCGGCAACCATCATGTCGGCCATTATGCCACGGAACACGGCCACGCACTCGCCGGGGGTCTCAAGCGGCGTGCGCAATCGCTGCCCCTTCGTTACCGGAGCGACACCCATTGCCGGCGATAATTGTCTCGCCTTGGTGTTGGAGGGGCCTTGGTGTTGGAGGGGATTGAGGGCATCGTGCACGGATCGCAGGTTGAGGGCGGCGGCGTCGCCCACACAGTCGGCTACGACACCGTCGATGCGTCGCAATTGGCGACCACCGAACGACTTCCGGGGATCGTCCGGGGCTGCACCGGCGCGGCTCCCCGCTCCCGTCCGAGACGGGCGGCCCTGCGGTGGCTGACCGCCGGGTTGCTCGTCATCGCGCTGGCCGTGACGGGCTTGGGCGGGCAGTTGCTGTATCAGGAGCATCAGCGCAACACCGCAGCCCGGCAGGCTCTCGCGGCCGCCGAGAGCTACGTCGGCAAGCTGATCAACTTCGACGGCGCGGCGACCGAGGACCGAGCCGGCGACATTCTCGACGGGGCGACCGACGATTTCAAAGCAAGGTACAGCAGATCCGGTGCGGCACTTCAACGGATGCTCACCGAGAACGCGGCGACGGTGCGCGGGACCATCACGGAGGCCTGGGTGAAGAAGGCCACCACCAGCAGGGCGGTGATCCTCATGCTCGTCGACCAGTCAGTCAAGACTCGCGATCATCCCAGGGTGACCCTCGAGCGGAGTCGGATCAGGATGGTCATGACAAAAGTCGACGGCCGCTGGCTGGCCAGCAAGGTGCGGGTGATATGAGGCTCAACCTGGTGGGCTTCCGTACGGTCGTGGCCGCGGTCCTGGCCGAAACCATGATGGTGGGCGCCCTGTTCGTGATCGCGCTGGCGGTGTCGACCAGCGACTCGAAGGCCGACGACGTCAACTGGGAAGCCATCGCGCAATGCGAATCCGGAGGCAACTGGGCGGCCGACACCGGCAACGGTCTGTTCGGCGGACTGCAGATCAGCCAGCCGACGTGGGACGCCAACGGCGGTTACGGTCTGCCGTCGGCCGCCGTCCCCGACGCACAGGTAGAGGTTGCGAACCGGATCATGGCCAGCCAGGGGCCCGGAGCCTGGCCGCGGTGTGCGACATGCAGTCAGGCCGCGGCACCGGTGGGTTCCCTCTCACAGATCCTCGGCTACGTGGAGACCCAGGGCGGCGGCTGCCCCGGGGTGGAAGAAGACTGACGGCCCCGGTCGGCGGGCATGGGATCATGTGGCATGGGCCCTTGTGAGGAACCGGTCGACCTGCCCTGCCTGCGGCCGGTCCCGGGCCGGGCATTCGGGCTGTACGTGCACGTCCCGTTCTGCATAACCCGGTGCGGGTATTGCGATTTCAACACCTACACCCCGGCAGAGTTGGGGGGCGTCAACCCCGACGTGTGGCTACAGGCGTTGCGCGCGGAACTCGGCCTGGCCGCCGTGCGGTTGGACTCGCCGACAGTGGACACCGTGTTCGTCGGCGGCGGGACGCCGTCGCTGCTCGGCGGCGCGCGCGTGGCGGCGGTCCTGGACATGGTGCGTGAGCATTTCGCGCTGGCGCCGGACGCCGAGGTAACCACCGAGGCCAACCCGGAGTCGGCCTGGCCGGACTTCTTCGAGGCGACCCGCGCGGCCGGATACACGCGGGTGTCGTTGGGCATGCAGTCGGTGTCACCGCGGGTGCTGGGAGTCCTCGACCGCATCCACACGCCCAACCGGTCGGCGGCCGCGGCCCGCGAGGCCCTGGCGGCCGGCTTCGACCACGTCAGCCTCGACCTGATCTACGGCACGCCGGGGGAGAGCGACGACGACCTGCTGCGTTCCGTCGACACGGCGGTCGAAACCGGCGTGGACCACGTGTCGGCCTATGCCCTGACCGTCGAGGACGGTACCGCGCTGGCCCGGCGGGTCCGCCGCGGGGAGTTGGCCGCCCCCGACGACGACATCCTCGCGCACCGCTATGAGCTGGTCGACGCCCGCCTCGCCGAGGCGGGGCTGGGCTGGTACGAGGTGTCCAACTGGTCGCGCGCGGGCGGGGAATGCCGGCACAACCTCGGCTACTGGGATGGCGGTCAATGGTGGGGTGCCGGGCCGGGGGCACACGGCTATGTCGGGACCACACGCTGGTGGAATGTCAAGCACCCCAACGCCTACGCCGAGCGGCTGTCCGGTGCGGCGCTGCCGGTCGCGGGTTTCGAGCAACTCGGCCCGGAGGCGCTGCACACCGAGGACGTGCTGCTGAGAACGCGCCTGCGCCGCGGTCTTCCGCTGGCCATCCTGGACGCCGCCGAACGCGAACGCGCCGCGTCCGCCGCGGCCGACGGACTGCTGGTACCCGAGGGTGACCGGCTCGTCCTCACCCCGCGCGGGCGCCTGCTCGCCGACGCGGTGGTGCGCAGCGTGCTGGGATAGTTGGTTCTCAGGTGCCCGAGAACAAGTGTCCGACGACGTGGGCGATCTCGATGTAGAGCGGGATGCCGATCGTGACGTTGTAGGAGAACGTCAGACCCAACGACGCGGCCAGCGGCAGGGTCGGGCTGGCCTCGGGGATGGCCAGCCGCTGGACGGCCGGCACGGCGATGTAGGACGCCGCACCGCACAAGACCGCGAACAGCACGTAGGTCCCCGGCTTGAAGTCGGTGTGGGTCAGGTAGGCGTAGAGATGGGCGACGACGATCCCGAGGGGGGCGAAGATGTTCGGCGCCAGCAGGCCGAAGACGATGAAGCCGCGGCCGGCCGACCTGAGGTCCTTCAGCTTGCGGGAGGCCGTCATGCCCATCTCGAGCAGGAACAGGCACAGCACGCCCTGGAATGCCAGCACGAAGAACCTGTCGTCGTCCTGCACGACCTTCTGCCCCTGCAACCCGCTGACCAGGCCGATGATGATGCCGCCGAAGAGCAGGACGAGGCCCGGGTTGAGGAAGACTTCCTGGAACAGTTCGCGGGTGAACAGGGAGGGCCGCTTACCGGCGGGCAGCGGCTCGCCCAGGTCCAGGTCCTCGGGATGGTCCGATTTCTCCAGGGAGAACTCCAGTTCCCGCTCAACACCGCGGTCGTGTTCGGCCTGCAGGCTGCGGCCGTCGGCGGGCCGCGCGGGCGTGCCCGGGCCAATGCTGGCCTTGACCGGCTCGGTGTAGCCCGCCTCGCCGGGCACGTACCCGGCCGCGTCCATACCCCGGTGCCGCAGCCGCGCCACCAGGTACAGCGCCACCAGGCAGCCGGGAATCTCCATCACGGCCAGCATGACCGGCATGTAGGCGTCGAACGCGACATTGACCGACACCAGCACGGCCACGCAGGTGGCGAAGGTGCCGGCCGAGTCGGACCCGTAGTAGCCGGCGACCGTCGCCTTGTCCACCCGTCGCATCGAGCTCAGCAAATTCAGCAAGCCGTAGGCCAGGCCGCCGATCAGGAAATTCGTCACGAAGCCGAGCACCATGAACCCGACGATCGCCCCCACGCTGGACGCGCTGATTTGGGCCAGTTCCTCGCCGCCGTGCCAGCCGATCGCCAGCAGCAGGTACATGGTCAGGCCCTGGTAGATCACGTAGGGGAACTCGAACCGCACCTTCAGGATCGGGATCAGGAACCCGAAGTAGAAGAACAGCAGCAGCGGCTTGAACAGGTTGTGGGTGAAGTTGTGCCAGAACTCCTGCAGCATGACGCCTCCTGTGGAACGTGAATGATCAGGGGGAGCATCGTCATACAAGCGAGCAAACCACGAACATCCCGACGACCGTGAAGAATCTAGTCCCGCCGGCGCCA
>CAYVQQ010000040.1:0-16523 GCA_964453085.1 uncultured Mycobacterium sp. | reverse complement strand
CGTCCAGATACGGCGTGGCGTGCGTGACGTGGGCGAGGTAGGCGACACCGGCCAGCAGCAGGCCGAGGATGGCGGCCATGACGGTGAGGACCTGACGCGCATTGCGGCCCTGAGGCTTCCGGAAGTAGTCCACCGTGTTGGAGATGGCCTCGACTCCCGTCAGCGACGAACCGCCGTTGGCGAACGCACGCAGCACGGTCAAGATCGTGGCCCCCATCACCAGCGCACCGCCCTGGTGCACGAGCACCGTTCCCGGCATTCGCGTGGGATCGTAGACCGGCAGGTTGCCGAGCGTCACCCGAATCACGCCGACGACGATCGTCAGACCGACCATGACGACGAAGGAGTACGTCGCCACGGCGAACGGCAGCCCGGCTTCCCGCAAGCCGCGCAGGTTCGCGTAACAGATGACGAGCACCACGCCGACCGTGATCTCCAGGCTGTAAGGACCAAGGACCGGGATCGCGGACGCCACCGCAATCGTCCCGGCCGCCGACTGCACCGCGACGGTGACCACGTAGTCGATCAGCAGCGCCGCGGCGGCGATCTGCGCCACCTTGGGCCCGAAATTGTCGCGCGCCACGATGTAAGAGCCGCCGGCCCGTGTGTAGGCCATCACGACCTGCCGATACGACGCGGCCACCAACACCAGGATCAGCAGGATGACACCGGTGATCGGCAGCAGCAACACGAACGCGGCCAGCCCTGCATGCGGCAACAGCTCGTTCAAGATCTGTTCCGGGCCGTAGGCGACGGACGAGACGGCGTCGGGTGAAAGCGCACCGAGGGCAACCGGGTTCGACAACTTCTCGGAGCTGAGGTCCTCGGTGATCAGCGGCTTTCCCAGAAAGACACGCTTGGCTACGTCCCCGATCGACAGGGGGATACGTGGCTTGCCCGCCGAAGTAGTCACGGCCACCATCTTTACCCAGTCACGGCCGGCCCTTTCACACCCCCGGCCAGGTGTCGGCTAGGTGAGCCGTTGCACCGCCGCGGCGACCCGTTCGTCGGACGCCGTCAGCGCGATTCGCACGTGCCGCGCTCCCCGCGGGCCGTAGAAGTCGCCGGGCGCCACCAGGATGCCGCGGGCGGCCAGCCAGGAGACGGTGTCCCGGCACGGCTCGGCGCGGGTGGCCCACAGGTACAGGCCCGCCTCGGAGTCGTCGATGGAGAAGCCGGCCACGCGCAGCGCCGGCAGCAGCGCGTCGCGTCGCCGCCGGTACCGTTCGCGCTGCGCCCGCACGTGCGCGTCGTCGTTGAGCGCGGCCACCATCGCCGCCTGCACCGGCGTCGGGACCATCATCCCCGCGTGCTTGCGCACGGCCAGCAGTTCCGCGACGAGTTGCTGGTCTCCGGCGACGAAACCGGCCCGATAGCCGGCCAGCGACGAGCTCTTCGACAGCGAGTGGATCGCGAGCAGACCGGTATGGTCCCCGTCGCAGACCGACGGATGCAGCACCGACACGGGCGCCGACTCGGTGTCCCAGCCCAACCCCAAGTAGCACTCGTCTGAGGCCACCACGGAGCCGCGCTCGCGCGCCCATCCGATGACCTTGCGCAGGTGCTCGACGCCCAGGACGCGACCGCTCGGGTTGCTCGGCGAGTTCAGGTAGATCAACGCCGGGCACCGCGGGCCCAACTGGGTCAGCGAGTCGGCGCGCAGCACGCGCGCTCCGGCCAGCCGGGCGCCGACCTCGTACGTCGGGTATGCCAGCTCCGGCACCGCGACGACATCGGGGTCTGCCAGACCCAGCAGCGTCGGCAGCCAGGAGATGAGTTCCTTACTGCCGATCACCGGTAGCACCGCGGCCGCGTCGAGTCCGGTGACTCCGAATCGCCGCGACAACGCAGCCACCGCCGACTCACGGAGTTCCGGGCTGCCGGCGGTCGTGGGGTATCCCGGCGCCGAACCGGCGGCCGTCAGCGCCTCCCGGATCAGCGGTGCGACCGGGTCGACCGGCGTGCCGACGGACAGGTCGACGATCCCGTCCGGGTGAGCCGAGGCGAGCGCCTTCGGCTCGGCCAACGTGTCCCAGGGAAATTCCGGCAGGGACGCCGACACCTTTGCGCGGGCCGGGAGCGCCCCTACCAACCGGCCCGTCCGAGACTCACGCGGCACCGACCGGCTCAGTCCCGTTCCCCCTGCGGCGGCAGGTCCTTGACCACCTGTGGGTCGTTCTCGGTCATGCCGACCTTGGCCGCGCCTCCGGGCGAACCCAGTTCGGCGAAGAAGTCGGCGTTGATCTGCGTGTACCGGCTCCACTGGTCCGGTAGATCGTCTTCGTAGTAGATCGCTTCGACGGGGCAGACCGGTTCGCACGCCCCGCAGTCGACGCACTCATCGGGGTGGATGTACATCATCCGAGCACCCTCGTAGATGCAGTCGACCGGGCACTCCTCGACGCATGCCTTGTCTTTGATGTCGACGCAGGGTTCGGCGATCGTGTACGTCATAGACGTCTCCTCGTACTGATCAATGTGGGCTGCTGTTGTGGGCTCGCCGCAGGCCGCTTCCGCTGGGGCAAGCGTTCGGTTACTGATACTAAACGTCGCATACACGTCATCCGCATGGCACGCCCATCGGCTCGCCCAGAGGCGGGGCCGGCCGCGGCACGCGCGGGGCCGGGTGCTCGTCGGACCGTCCGGGAGGGACATATCTCGGCCATCACCACGGGCGGTGACGTTGCGGTTGTCGCATTGGGAGGCCACGTTCCGAAAAGCCGCATGCTCAGAGAACGCGCGCGGGCTGGTAACCTCGATCCCGACGGGAACCGTGCGGGTAGGCGACGTCACCGTCTGTCGAAGGCACGTTGAATGTGGAAGGTGTCCATAATGGTGAAGCTGTCGTCGACCAAGGTCGCCGCCGCGGTTGGTGGTGTGGTACTGGCGTTCACTGCTGGGGCCGGGATCGCATCCGCAGACCCCGATCTGGGTCCGATCATCAACACGACCTGCAACTACGGGCAGGTGATGGCGGCGCTCAACGCAACCTCGCCCAGTGCCGCGGCTCAGCTGAACGCGCAGCCGTTCGCGCAGAATTACCTGCGCCAGTTCCTCGCCGCCCCCCCGCCTCAGCGTGCGGCGATGGCCGCCCAGATCCAGGCGATGCCGCAGGCCGCGCAGTACTTCGGCGTCATTCAGTCCGTCGCCAGCAGCTGCAATAACTACTGACCCGACCAACCCGTGAGCGCCGGCTGCTCGGTGCTCGCTGGTCAGGCGGTGACTATGTAGGCCGCGTGAGGTACGTGGTGGTGCGTTGGCGCGCCGGGCGGCCGACGCCCTCGGCGATGGCGACCAATTCCGCCACACTCTTCGACGACCCGTGTTCCGACCCGGCCATCCTCGAGATCGTCTCCTCCATCAGCGTGCCGCCCAGGTCGTTGGCGCCGCCTTTGAGCATCACCCGGGTACGCTCCACGCCGAGCTTGACCCAGCTGGTCTGGATCTGCGAGATGCGGCCGTGCAGCATGATTCGCGCGAGTGCGTGCACCGCGCGGTTGTCGCGATGCGTGGGGCCCGGGCGGGCCGCCCCGGCCAGGTACAGCGGCGAGTTCTGGTGCACGAACGGCAGCGGCACGAACTCGGTGAAACCGCCGGTGCGGTCCTGGATGTCGCGCAGCACGTTGAGGTGGGCAACCCAATGCCGTGGCGTGTCGACGTGTCCGTACATCATCGTCGAAGAGGACCGCAGGCCCACCTCGTGCGCGGTGGTCACAATCTCGATCCACAGCGACGTCGGCAGCTTGCCCTTGGTGAGCACCCAGCGCACCTCGTCGTCCAGGATCTCTGCTGCGGTGCCCGGTATCGTGTCCAGCCCGGCCTCTCGCATGCTGACCAGCCATTCGCGAATACTCAATCCGCTCTTGGTGGCACCGTTGGCCACCTCCATCGGGGAGAACGCGTGCACGTGCATCGAGGGCACCCGGGCCTTGACGGCGCGCACCAGCTCGGCGTAACCGGTCACCGGCAGCTCGGGGTCGATGCCGCCCTGCATGCACACCTCGGTGGCGCCTTGCACGTGCGCTTCCCAGACGCGGTCGGCGACCTCCTCGGTGGATAGCGAATACGCGTCGGCGTCACCCTTGCGTTGCGCGAATGCGCAGAATCGGCAGCCGGTGTAACAAATGTTGGTGAAGTTGATGTTTCGGTTGACCACGAAGGTCACGTCGTCGCCGACCGCATCGTGTCGCAGCGAGTCAGCCAGTGCCGCAACCGCTTCCAACGCCGGGCCGTCGGCGGTGGCCAGCGCCAGGTAGTCGCCGTCGGAACAGCCCGCGGGATCGCGCTCCGCGGCCCGCAGCGCGGCGAGCACGTCGGTGTCGACGCGCTCGGGAGCCCGCACGGCCAACTCCTGCACGTGGGCCCGGACCGACTCCCAGTCGCCGAAGGCGCTGTCGAGGTCGCTGCGGGCCGCGCCGTTGCGCCCCTCGGTATCGAGGGTCGTGTTGAGGTCGGTTCGCCCGGCGGACTCCACGTCGTCGGGCTCCTGCCAGGGCAGGCCCACCGGGTTGACGTCACGTGCCAGGCCGGTGGCCGGGTCGGCCAGCGCCAGCACGTGTCCGCGCACCCGCGGATCGATCCAGGCCGCTCCCGCCCGCACGTATCTGGGCTGGGCGGTCAGCCGTTGCACCAGGTCGTATCCGCACTCCGCGGTGACGGCCGCCAGATCGTCCAACGCGGGCCAGGGCCGTTCGGGATTCACATGGTCGGGTGTCAGCGGCGAGACGCCACCCCAGTCGTCGACGCCGGCGGCGATCAGCGCCCGGCACTCCTCGCGCGAGACCAGGTTCGGCGGTGCCTGGATGCGCATATCCGGGCCCAGCACCAGTCGCGCAACCGCCACCGTTGCCAGGTAATCCTCGATCCCGGCATCGGACACCGCGGCCATCGCCGTGTGCTGCTTGGCGCGAAAGTTCTGCACGATCACCTCTTGGACGTGCCCGAACTCTTTATGTGACTTGCGTATCGCGTGCAATGTGTCGGCGCGCTCGGCCGGCGTCTCGCCGATGCCGACCAGCAGGCCGGTGGTGAACGGGATCGACAGCCGCCCCGCGTCGGTCAGCGCGCGCAGTCGCACCGCAGGGTCCTTGTCCGGGCTGCCGTAGTGGGCCAGGCCTTTGGTCTCAAACAGCCGCCGCGACGTAGTCTCGAGCATCATGCCCATCGACGGCGCCACCGGCTTGAGACGCGACATCTCCGACCAGCTCATGACGCCGGGGTTCAGGTGGGGCAGCAGCCCGGTCTCCTCCAGCACCCGGATCGCCATCGCCCGCACATAGGACAATGTGGAATCGTAACCGCGCGCCCCGAGCCACTCTCTGGCCTCGGTCCACCGGTCCTCGGGGCGGTCACCGAGGGTGAATAGCGCCTCCTTGCAACCGACGTCGGCCCCCCGCCGGGCGATGTCGAGAATCTCGCCCGACTCGAGAAACATGCCAGACCCCTGAGCGCGCAGTTTGCCCGGTGCGGCCGCGAAGGTGCAGTAATGGCAGCTGTCGCGACAAAGACGCGTCACCGGAATGAAGACTTTGCGCGAATACGTGATCGACAACCGACCGCCGGACCCGCGCCGTCCCGCCGATTGCAGGCCTGCGTCACGGACCCGCGCCGCGCTCGCGCACAGATCGGCCAGGGCGTCCCCGCGCGCGGTCATCGCGACCGCCGCCTCCTCGAGGTTCAGCGCGACGCCGTCCCGGGCCCGGCGCAACACCCTGCGCAAGGCGGACATTCCGGCCCGGGGCGCAACGACGGGGCTGGGTAGAGCGGTGGGCTCCTGGCCCGGAGTCAACGGCACCTCGATGCAACTTCCCCACGATCGACTTTCATCTGCACGTCCCTGGGAATCCCCGGGCAACGGCACCCTATGCGTAACAGTAGCGCCGGGCTGCCACCCACCGACGCTCGAATATCGCCTCGCGGCGCGGACGGGGTGAACGCAGGCGTTTGGCCGAGATCCCCGCTGATCTACCGCGCTCACGCTACGATCTGAGCGAATCGGTTGCCGGCAACCCCGGCCGCCGGACAGCAAACCCGGATCCTGGAGGCTGCGCGATGTCTTTCGTGCTCGCGGCGCCTGATGCGCTGATCGGCGTGGCATCGGACCTGGCCGGCCTCGGGTCGACGATCAGCGCCGCCCATGCCGCGGCGGCCCCGCCGACGACCGGCATCCTGGCCGCGGCCGCCGACGAAGTGTCGACACAGATCGCCACCCTGTTCTCCCACCATGCGGCCTGGTACCAACAGCTCAGCGCGCAAGTTTCGGAGTTCCACCAGCGGTTCGTCCAGACGCTGACCGCGGCGGCCAACGCGTACGCGTCCACGGAGACAAGCGCAGCGCAAACCTTGGTGAACTCCGTCATCGCGCCCGCCGAGACGGTACTGGGGCATGCGCTGATCGGCACCGGCGCCGGCTGGATGGCGACGGGCGGCCCCGCCGGCCTGATCGGCACCGGCAGCGGGCTTTTCGGCGCCAGTGCGGCAGCAACGCGGGCAGCCGCCGCTCTGCTCGCGCCGGCGGCCATCACCGGCGCCGCGGCGGCACCGGCTGCAAACTTCCTGGAGCCCCTCGGCACCGCGATCGAGAACGCCTACCTTGCCGTCGAGCCGTGGGTGGCGTACGGTTTCGACCTCGCGTCCTACGCAGTCGGGTGGCTGTTCTTGATAGGCATCCTGGCCCCGCAGATCAACTACTTCTACTATCTCGTCGAGCCCATCGTGCAGGGCGTACTGTTCAACACGATCGACTTCCTCGACGGGACGGTGAGTTTCACCCAGGGGCTGAACAACATCTATGCGGCCACCACGGCGTCGATCAACCAGTTCATCACCACCGAGACCTACTGGTTCCGAAGCCTGTTCCCGCCGCTCCCGCCCCTCGCGGCGAACGCGCCATAGCCTCAGCGGCGCGGGCCGCGGCGCCACAGCACCCAGACCGGCGGCGTCACTCCCAGCACCATCAGCAGCAGCGCCCCGTAGCGCATCAGGCCCTCGCCGCCGAGGATCACGTCGTCCGCGGGAATGCCCATGCTGATGAATGCGACGGTGATCAGCCACGTCCACAGCGGTAACGCGGCCACCCGCGGGGACCTCGCCCACGACCCGGCGGCCCACACCAGGGCTGCGTTGACCAGTCCGCTGAGCAGTCCACTGATGGGAAAGGGGACGGCGCCGATATAGGAAGGCAGCAGCAGCGCTCCGGCCAGCGCGGACAGCACACCGTCCACGGCCAGCAGGGTGAGGACGACGACGCGTACGGCTGAGTCAGTGGCACCGCCGTCTTCGATCAGCGCGGCGCTCGGCTTGGTCTCGGTCAGGTCGGAACGCCACCGGCCTGGGAGGGGACCGAACCGTTGGCGCAAAAGCTCTCAAGTCGGTCCCGCCGGTGCTGCATATCAGGACCCATGCGAATTCCTTCCGTGCGGCGCCTGCCCGGAAGCCTACCGCGTCAGCCCGCAGTGAAACCAAGCCCGGCAAGCAGATCCGTTTCCCATCCGCGTTTGTCACGCTCCCCCGCGGCGCCGGCGGCCAGCACATAGTGCTCGTCGGCGGGGATCGGCAGCGCGACGTTGTTGGACAGCGCACACGCCCGGCCGGTCGGCCCCAGATCCACTTGGGTGGCGTGCGCGGCCAGCGCCGCGCGCTTCGCCGCCCATGCCTGCGGGCCGGCCTCCACGACGGCGTCGATGTCCTCGTCGGCGTACCCGAAGGCGAACCCCTCGTCCGGCGGCATCACCCAGTGCGGTCTCAGATCGTCGGGCCGCAGGGCGTCCCGAGCAGCCCGGAGAGCGCTCAACGCGAAGACCGACCAGTAGAACTTCGGCACCTGCCAGGGCTCACCGGGAAAGTCGCTCGCGGCGACGCCGGAACCGGCCGCTGCCACGGCGGCGGTTGTCACCGTGTGGGCGCGGACGTGGTCGGGGTGGCCGTAGCCGCCTTGCGGGTCATAGGTCACGACGACGTGTGGGCGCACCTCCCGGATGATGGCGACCAGCGACCCGACGGCCTCGCGCTCGTCGGCGTCGATGAACCGCTGATGGCGCCGCTTTTCGGTGCCGACCATGCCCGAGTCCCTCCAGCGTCCGGCGCCGCCGAGATAGGTCGGTCCGTCCACACCCAGCGCCTGCAGGGCCGCGGTGAGCTCGGCGACCCGGTAGCCGCCGAGCTGGTCGGCGCGATCGACGGCCAGCCCGGCCCACTGCTGGCCGATTACTTCGCCCTCCTCGCCGAGCGTGCAGGTGACCACGCGTACCTCTGCCCCGCGGGCGGTGTAGTGGGCGATGGTGGCGCCGGTGCCGATGGTCTCGTCATCGGGATGCGCGTGGACGAACAGCAAGCGCGGAGCCTCAGGCATGCATGCACCCTACCCAGACCGTGCCGCCGCCGACGCTGGCCGCGGCAGCCGTCAAGCATCCATAGTGGTCGGACCCGTTTCTTAACTGATTTCTCCGAGACGTGAGAACGCCGACGGTTACCATCTAACGATGCCGCAGCTCACCCCCGCCACCGGCGCCCGGGGCCGCCGACGGGGCGCGGTCCTCGAACGCGCGCTCTACGAAGCCACGCTGGCGGAACTGGCCGACGTCGGGTACGGCGGGCTGACGATGGAGGGCATCGCGGCGCGCGCCCACACCGGCAAGGCGGCGTTGTACCGGCGCTGGGGCCGCAAACGCGACCTGGTGCATGCGGCGCTGGTGTATGCCCTGCCGTCACTGCCCGAGTCGCACCCGGGCCGGTCGGCCCGCGACAACCTGCTGGCCGTGTTCACCGCGCACCGCGACGTGCTGGCCGGCAAGACCGGATTTCCCGGCCTGCACATCATCGGCCAGCTCATCCACGAGCCCGAGTTGCGCGCCATCTTCGCCGACGCCGTGGTCGGTCCGCGACTGGCTCTCGTGGAGTCGATCCTGCGCACCGCCGTCGAGGACGGGGACCTCGACCCGGCCGCAATCACGCCGTTCACCGCGCGCATCGGACCGGCTTTGATCAACCACCAATGCCTGGTTGCCGGGTCGCCGCCGACCCGGCGGGAGCTGGGGCTGATCGTCGACACGGTGATCCCACCCAGGCCGCCGGCGCGCGCCGGATGATCGTGCCGGTTACCGGCCCGCGAGCAGGTCCAGGAGGTCGGCTCCGGTAGGGCATTCCATCTGTCTTCACGGGCCCGCTGTCTTCACGGGCCCGCGCAGCGGTTCGGTTCCGGCGCATCGCACACAGCCCGCACGGCCGTTGCGCCGGCCACTTACCCGGACAGACCCCGCCCGCCTACGGCCCGGTCTTCACCCATTGGCCGGCGTCGCCGACGATACCCACCGGCACCGCTCCCGAAAGGCTGACGTTCTGCACGCTGGGTCCGGCCGCGACGATCGTGGTGTCCTGCAGGATCGGCAGCACGGTCGACATGTTCCACAGGCGGGGCTCGACCGCGGTGATCACGTCGTTGATGCTTTTGGTGCCGGTGAGCGCGGCATCAATGTTCGACTGAATGCCGGGATCGCAGATTCCGGTGAGGTTCGACGGCGCCTGCACCAGCGCACCGGGCTCCGGCGCGGGGTTGGATGGCGGTGTCGTGGGCTTGGAGGCGCCCCCGCCGGGCGGAGTCGCGCGGGCCGGCGACGAGTTCGTCGGGGCGCCCGGTGGTGGAATCTGCGTCGACTGCAGCGCCGGGCAGCCGTACCGCGATTCCAGCAGTGTCGCCAGGTTCCCGCCCGCCTGGCGCCATCCCACGATCGCGTCCACGCGGTTGTCGTTGAGCGCGTCGCGGTAGAGCGTCACCGGGTCCAGCGCCAGCACGGTCGCGGCGATGCCGACGTTGCGCAGTTGGTCGGCAGCGGTGTTGGCCACCGCGACGGACGTCGGGTCGTTGGCCGCTACCCCGATGACGAGCGACAACTGGTGGCCGTCCCTGCTGATGCGGCCGCGGATGAGTTCCGGCGGTCCGGTGCCGGCCGGTGTCGGCGCCGTCGTCGAGGACGCCACCGGCGCCGACGCGTTGCTCTCGACGTCGAACCCCGCGGCGGTGAGCAGCCCCAGCGCCGCCGTCGTGGTCATCGCCGGCGGCGCGGTCGGAACGTAGCCGGGATCACTGGGCGAACGGATCTGAGCCTGATCCAGGGTGACGGTGTTGTCGCTGCCGGCACCCACGGCCGCGAGCAGGTCGACGTCGAGCAGTCCCAGGATCGCCTTGCGGACCTGGGTGTCGGCCAGTTTGGGTTCGTTCGCGCGCAACGTCAGCTCCATGACCCGCGGTGTCACGATCCGGGCGGTCCGCACGTCGGGGATCGCGGACAGCTGCGCGAACGTCGCGGACCCGCCGTGCACCTGGGCGACCTGGGTATCGCCGTTGCGCATCGAATCGGCCAGCGCCGCCGGCGCTCCGGCGCGACGGAACAGGATGAGCGCCGGCTTGGCCGGCGGACCCCAGTAGCGGTCGTTGCGGGCGATCAGGATCTCGTCTCGCTGCGGGTCGATGTTCTCCACCCGGAATTGGCCGCCGGTGACCGGCAGCGCCCGGGCCAGCCCGGCCGTGAAGCCGCCCGGCACGTCCTTGACGATGTGCGCCGGCAAGATGTTGGTGAACAGTTCCCGCCAGGCCGGATACGGTTGCGCGAAAGTGACCACCGCCTGCTTGCCGCCCTCCAGCGACTGCACGCCGGTGATCAGGTCGTAGCCGGCCGGGTCGACCACGCCGGGCTGGCTGACCATCTGCCGCCACAGGTACCAGAAGTCGTCGGCCGCGATCGGGGCGTTGTCCGTCCACTGCGCCTCGGGACGGATCTTGTAGGTCACCGTGAACGGGTTCTGGGCGGTCACCTCGGCGGAGATCAGCAGGGTCGGGTCCATCTCCCAACGCGACCCTGTCGGCGTGCCGGTGTCGGGCACCGGCCGGAACGCGCTGGGTAGCACCAGCGCGCCGATCGCTGCGTTCACCGGCGACAGGTCCGACAGCAGGTGCGGGTTGAACCCGGCGCCGATCGAGTCGATGCCCATGATGATCGTGACACGCTGGGGCGGCGGCGGTGAGTTATGGGGCGTGTCGGTGCTCTGCGGCGCCGGCGGCGGCTTGACGGTGCACGCCGCCAGCGCCAGCCCGGCCAGCGAGACGACGACGCCGACCACGGTGAGCAGGCGGCGCTGGCGTCTCGGCACGCCGATCAGGGTATCGGGCGCGCGGGCCGGGACATGCTCGACGAGCGGAGCGCCGCCCCCAGAATCCGGGCTCGATCTCGCAGCGGCGTCACGCCCGCGGGCGGGCAACCCCAACGGCCGACCTAACCCCGAGCCTTCGCCCGCGCCCGGCTGCGGGCCCGGGCCGTCGCATCCAGCTCGACCTTGCGGACGCGCACCACCTCCGGGGTCACTTCGACGCATTCGTCGGGCGCGCAGAATTCCATGGCCCGCTCCAGGTCCAGCTCGAGTGGCTTGGCCAACGTCTCCATGACGTCCGCGGTCGACGACCGCATGTTGGTGAGCTTCTTCTCGCGGGTGACGTTGATGTCGAGATCCTCCGGGCGCGGGTTGACTCCGACGACCATCCCCGCATAGGTCTCCTGGCCGGGCTCGACGAAGAACTGGCCCCGGTCGGTGAGTTGGAGCAACGCGAACGGCGTGATGGTGCCGGATCGGTCGGACACCAGCGAGCCGGTGTGCCGGGATCGGATCTCCCCGGCCCACGGTTTGTAGCCGTCGAACACCGCATGCCCGACACCGGTGCCCCGGGTCTCGGTGAGGAAGTCGGTGCGCCATCCGATCAGCCCGCGGCTGGGAACCACGAAGTCCATGCGCACCCAGCCGGTGGTGTGGTTTGCCATGTCGACCATGCGTCCCTTGCGCGCGGCCATCAGCTGCGTGACGGCGCCGACGTACTCCTCCGGGCAGTCGACGGTCAGGGCCTCGAACGGCTCGCACAGCGCGCCGTCGATGTTCCTGGTCACCACCTGCGGCTTGCCCACGGTCAACTCGAAGCCCTCCCGGCGCATCTGCTCGACCAGCACGGCCAGCGCCAGCTCGCCGCGGCCCTGCACCTCCCAGACGTCGGGCGAACCGGTGTCGACCACGCGGATCGACACATTGCCCACCAATTCGGCGTCCAGCCGGTTGCGGACCATGCGTGCGGTCAACTTGTGGCCGGCCACCCTGCCGGCCAGCGGCGACGTGTTGGTGCCGATGGTCACCGAAATCGCCGGCTCGTCGACGGTGATCCTCGGCAGCGCTATGGGATTCGCCAAGTCAGCCAGCGTGTCGCCGATCATGATCTCCGGCAGGCCGGCAACGGCGACGATGTCACCGGCGACCGCCTCGCCGGTCGGTGTCCGCTCCACGCCCTCGGTGGCCAGCAACTCGGTGATCTTGGCGGTGGTGACGGCCTCCCGGCCGTCGACCTCGCGGATCCACGCGACCTGCTGACCCTTGCGGATCCGCCCGTTGTAGATGCGGATCAGCGCGAGCCGGCCCAGGAACGTCGACGCGTCCAGGTTGGTCACCAGCGCCTGCAGCGGGGCGTCGGGATCACCCTTGGGCGCTGGCACGTGTTTCTCCAGAATCTCGAACAGCGGGTCGAGGTTGGCGCCGTCGGGAACCTGGCCGTCGGCCGGTTGGGTGGTACTGGCCACCCCCGCACGGCCCGACGCGTACAGCGTCGGCAGGCCCAGCGCATGCTCAGCGGCCGCCGCCGCCTCGTCGTCGAGGTCCGATGCGACGTCGAGCAGCAGGTCGTGGCTGGCCTCCACCACCTCGGCGATGCGGGCGTCGGGGCGGTCGGTCTTGTTGACCACGAGAATCACCGGCAGGTGCGCAGCCAGCGCCTTGCGCAGCACGAACCGCGTCTGCGGCAGGGGGCCCTCGGACGCATCCACCAGCAAGAGCACCCCGTCCACCATGGACAGCCCGCGCTCGACTTCTCCCCCGAAGTCGGCGTGCCCAGGGGTGTCGATGACGTTGATCACCGTCACCGTCCCGTCCGGGTGGTGGCGGTGCACCGCGGTGTTCTTGGCCAGGATGGTGATGCCCTTCTCCCGCTCCAGGTCGCCGGAGTCCATCACGCGTTCCTGCACCTCACCGCGCTCCTGCAGGGCTCCCGACTGTCGCAGCATCGCGTCAACCAGAGTGGTTTTTCCGTGGTCGACGTGGGCGACGATGGCAACGTTGCGAAATGGCACGTCGGTGATTGTGGCAGCGGGGACTGCGCATACGCGAACCGCGCAGGTCACCGCCCGCCCGTCCGCGGGAAAAGGCGGCGTCAGGTGTGAACGAGCGGCGACCGCAGCCAGCGTGTCGCCGCCCTCACCTCACACCGGACACCCGGGCCTCACCGGCCGTTGCGGGGCGGCGTTGAACCATCACCTCCCCGTGCGGCTGCAGCAGCCAGATCGTCCGGAACCACCGGCCGACCGCATAGCGGTAGTGAAACTCGCCGCCGTGAGGGCCCGTACCGAGCAGGTCGCAGTTGCAGACCCACCACCGCGGCCAGCACCGCCACCACCCGGAGGTAGTCGGTCTGCTGGGTCTCCCAACCATGACAACGTGGTCCGCTGCGCCCCAGCAGTTCCTTCGGTGATTTGGGTCGACCGTTACGCGTTCGTCTCCCGTTCGCGCGGGCGAACTCGCCGTATGCAGCCAGTGGGGAACGGGGTCTCGTCGGTGCCGGCTGCGTGCGGGCGTGCCGGCCTGCCGTGTGGCACCACGACAAGCCGTCACGTTCCGCCGGCCGAAAGAACCCCGGAGAGGTCCCCCAGCCAGCCGCGGTCGGCGGGCACCCAGTCGACGTCGTGCAGTTCGGCCGCCGTCACCCAGCGCAGCGCCCGATGGTCCTGCGGCCGCGGCTCACCGCGGACCAGCCGCACCCGGTAGGCCCGCAGCGTCGTCGCGCCGCCGTCCAGTGCGATGTCGTGGCCGAGGCGGTCGCCCACCACGACGTCAGCCGCGGCCACGCCCAGCTCCTCGGCCAGCTCCCGGGCCAGCGCGTCACGCTCGGATTCGCCGGCGGCGACCTTTCCGCCGGGCAGTTCCCAGCGGCCGGCCAGCTCCGGTGGCCGCACCCGTTGGGCCACCAGGACCGTGGATCCGGAGATGACGGCGGCGGCGACGACAATCTGGGTGGGCATGGCCGGAGACGGTATACCGTCGGGTCATGGCTGTGTTATCCGATGAGCAAGTGGACGCCGTACTGCCCGAGCTGAACGGATGGGAGCGGGTCGACGGCGCCCTGCGCCGGTCGATCAAGTTCCCGACATTCCTCGACGGAATCGATGCCGTGCGCCGGGTGGCCGAGCACGCCGAGTCCAAAAATCATCACCCCGACATCGATATCCGTTGGCGGACAGTGATTTTCGCACTGGTGACGCACTCCGAGGGCGGGATCACCCAGAACGACGTAGCGATGGCGCGCGACATCGACGGGATCGTCGGCGCCTAGGTCCCGGGCACCCCGGCCTCACGTCGGCTCGTGCCGGCAATCCAGCTCAGGGTCGCGACCGCCGCGGCGACGTAGACGAGGCCGGCCCAGGCCAGATACCACGGGCGGTGGATCGTCCAGATGCTGGGCTGCACGAAGCTGAGCAGCCACGGCGCGCCGACGACGGTGAGCGCCAGCCAGGTCCACCCCAGCATGCGCGCGCCGCGGCGCGCGCTCAGGGGGCCGTGCAGCAGCCACATCATCAGCGGGACCAGCCACACCCAGTGATGGGTCCAGGAGATCGGCGAGAGCAGCAGCCCGAACAACTCGACCACCAGCAACCTGCCGAGCCGATCCTCGGGCGCCAACGCCCACCACGCCAACAGGGCCAGCACGGCCGTGAGGCCGATGGCGGCGAGCACCGCCGGGCCATAGCCCGCGTCGTAGCCGACGATCCGGGAGATGCCGCCGCGCCACGACTGATTGAACGAGGTGGCGACGGGCCCGACACGATGCGCATCGCCGAGCAGTCGGGTGAAGTAGAAGCGCGCCTGGTCACCGGCGGCCAGGGCCGACAGCCCCACGGTCGCGGCGAAGACCACGGCCGAGAACACCGCGGCCGCCCACCGCCGGGCGCCGACGAGATAGACCCCGGCGATCGCCGGGGTCAGCTTGATCCCGGCCGCCGCCCCGACCAACAGGCCGGACAGCCACCACCGCGCCGTCGCGACCGCCCACAGCACCGCCAGCATCAGCAGCACGTTGATCTGTCCGTAGTCGAACGTGCTGCGCAGCGGCTCGATCCAGATCGCGACCGCGGTCCACAGCATCGCCACGCGGTGGCCGGTGCCGGGGCGAACGCCCGTCAACCGCTGGCTGATCCGGATCGCCCCGTACAACGCCGCCATGGTCGCGATCTGCCACAGGAACGCCACCTGGCCGAACGGCAACAGGCGCAGCGGGTAGAACACCACCGCCGCGAACGGTGGATAGGTGAACGGCAACGGGAAGTCCGGCGTCTGGTCGGCGTAGACGTAGCTGTACAGGGTGCCCGGATGATCGAGTGCGGCCGCCCCGCCCAGATACACGTGCAGGTCGACGAAGTTCGCCCCGTTGCGCGCCAGGTACGTCCAGGCGAGCCGTGCGGCGACGCTGAGGACCAACAGCATCGGCGCGACGGCGCTGGACCGGCGCGCCGGCCTGCGCACACTGGTTGCCGCCGGGGCGGCCGAGGTGGTGTCTATCCCTCCGACCTTAAGGCGTGCCGGCGCCGACGCCCCGGCGGTCACCCGGTCACGGTCGGACTGGTAGGCGGTCACCGCCGTCGCTCAAAGGGATCACGATCGAATAAATGCCACACGTGTCACTTGAGTCACCTCCGTATCGCAGTAACTTCGGCCGCGGGACCTGTCGTCGACAACCAGGGAGAGACATGCCAACCATCTGGACCTATCTGCGTGCAGCCGCCGTCGTAGTCGGTTCGTCCGCAGCGCTATTGACGGGCGGTATCGCCCACGCCGACCCGGCGCCGGCCCCCGCGCCGCTGCCGAACATCCCACAGCAGCTGATCAGCTCGGCGGCCAACGCGCCGCAGATCCTGCAGAACCTCGCGACCGCGCTCGGCGCCACGCCGCCGGCCGCTCCGCCGGCGGCTCCCGGCATCAGCTTTCCGGGCGTGACCCCGGCGGCGGCCGCGGCCGCGGCGCAGGCCACCCCGGCGATTCCGGGACTGCCGGCGTCGATTCCGAGCCTGACGTCGCCGGCACCGGCGACGGCCCCCGCCCCGGCGACTTCGCCGTTCCCGGGCCTGCCCGTGGCACTGCCCGGCGCGGCCGCTCCGGGCGCTCCGACACCTCCTGCGGGGATGCCGCAGGCGAAGATCGACATGCCCGCGGTGCCGGGCCTGCCGGTGAACCTGCCGCCGCAGGTCACACTGCCCGGCGACCTGCCGGCCCTGGCCTCGGGAGCGCCGGCGGCCGCGGCCCCCGTCGCCGCGCCGGGGCTGCTTTCGGCGATGCCCTGACCAGCCACTCAGTCGGCCAACCCACTACCAGGACCGGAGGACATCGTGGCACGCACTAGGAAACTGTCCGAAGGATTAGCGGTCGTGGCCGCGGCATCGGCCGCCGCGTTC
>CAYVQQ010000039.1:0-16686 GCA_964453085.1 uncultured Mycobacterium sp. | reverse complement strand
TCGGTGTTGCTGGTCGTCGGCGTCAACGGCACCGGGAAGACGACGACCGTCGGCAAGCTGGCACGGGTGCTGGTGGCCGACGGCCGGCGCGTCGTGTTGGGCGCCGCCGACACGTTCCGTGCCGCGGCGGCCGACCAGCTGGAGATGTGGGCGTCCAGGGTGGGGGCGGAGGTGGTCCGCGGCCCCGAGGGGGCCGACCCGGCGTCGGTGGCCTTCGACGCCGTCGACAAGGGCATCGCCGCGGGCGCCGACGTCGTGCTCATCGACACCGCGGGCCGGCTGCACACCAAGGTCGGGCTGATGGACGAGCTGGGCAAGGTCAAGCGGGTGGTGACCAAGCGGGCCGAGGTGGACGAGGTGCTGCTGGTCCTCGACGCCACCATCGGGCAGAACGGGCTGGCCCAGGCCCGCGTTTTCGCCGAGGTGGTCGACATCACCGGAGCGGTGCTGACCAAGCTCGACGGAACCGCCAAGGGCGGCATCGTCTTCCGGGTTCAGCAGGAGCTCGGGGTACCGGTGAAGCTGGTGGGGCTCGGTGAAGGGCCCGACGACTTGGCACCGTTCGAGGCGGCCGCCTTCGTCGACGCGCTGCTCGGCTGAAACCCGTCGCACGGCCCGTAACACGCCGGGACTGACGTTAATGCCGCCGAAACACGGCGGCCCCAACGCGGAAACAACCATCTCGCAAGGTTCTGGTCAGGTCATCAGGCGCATGTCTGACGGCCACTTTACGGCTGACCGGAGGTGGTAGCGAGTGACTTTCCCGATGACGGGTCAACCAGATACCGGCGATACCGCCTGGATGCTGGCGAGTTCGGCGCTGGTGCTGTTGATGACGCCGGGCCTGGCGTTCTTCTACGGCGGCATGGTCCGCGCCCGCAGCGTGCTCAACATGATCATGATGAGCATCAGCGCGATGGGCGTGGTGACGATCCTGTGGGTGCTCTACGGCTATTCGATGGCCTTCGGCGATGACAAGGGCGACGTCGCCGGCGACCCGACCGAATTCTGGGGCCTCAAGGGCCTCATCGGTGGGAACGCAGTGAAGGCCGACGCGAGCGCCGGCACCGCCGCCACCGACATCCCCCTGGTCGGCAGCATGCCGGCCACCGTGTTCGTGGCTTTCCAGCTGATGTTCGCGATCATCACGGTCGCGCTGATCTCCGGCGCGGTGTCCGACCGGTTGAAGTTCAGCGCCTGGCTGGTGTTCGCCGGGCTGTGGGCGACGCTGGTGTACTTCCCGATCGCGCACTGGGTGTTCGCGTTCGACGGCTCGGTGGCCAAGCACGGCGGCTGGATCGCCAACAAGCTGCACGCGATCGACTTCGCCGGCGGCACCGCGGTCCACATCAACGCCGGCGTGGCGGGCCTGATGCTGGCGATCGTGCTGGGCAAGCGCAAGGGCTGGCCCGCCACGCTGTTCCGCCCGCACAACCTGCCGTTCGTCATGCTCGGCGCGGGCCTGCTCTGGTTCGGCTGGTACGGCTTCAACGCCGGATCGGCCACCAGCGCCAACGGTTCGGCCGGGTCGACGTTCATGACCACCACGATCGCGACCGCCGCGGCCATGCTGGCCTGGCTGGCCACCGAGCGCATCCGCGACGGCAAGGCGACGACGCTGGGTGCGGCGTCGGGGATCGTGGCCGGGCTGGTCGCCATCACACCGTCGTGCTCGTCGGTCAACGTGGTGGGCGCGCTGGTGGTCGGCGCCGTGGCCGGGGTGCTGTGCGCGCTGGCGGTCGGGCTGAAGTTCAAGCTGGGCTTCGACGATTCGCTCGACGTGGTCGGTGTCCACCTGGTCGGCGGGTTGGCGGGCACGCTGTTGGTCGGCCTGCTTGCCGCGCCGGAATCCCCGGCCATCAACGGCGTCACGGGCGTATCGCGGGGATTGTTCTACGGCGGGGGCTGGGCCCAGCTGGAGCGGCAGGCGATAGGCGCCTTCAGTGTGCTGATCTATTCTGGTGTGGTCACGCTCGTTCTGGCTTTGATCCTGAAATACACGATGGGACTTCGGCTGAGCCCCGAGGCGGAAGCCGCGGGCATCGACGAGACCGAGCACGCCGAGAGCAGTTACGATTTCGCCGCGGCGACCGGCTCGGTACTTCCCACCCGGGTTGCCGTACCGGACAGCCGGAACGGCTTGGAGGAGGAGCGAATGGGCGAGAAAGTTGAGGCCGAGTAGAAATGAAGCTCATCACCGCGATCGTCAAGCCGTTCACCCTCGACGACGTCAAGACCGCCCTCGAAGACGCGGGCGTCCTCGGGATGACGGTCAGCGAGATCCAGGGCTACGGGCGCCAGAAGGGTCACACCGAGGTTTACCGGGGTGCCGAGTACTCGGTTGATTTCGTGCCCAAGGTCCGCATCGAGGTCGTTGTCGACGACTCCATCGTCGACAAGGTCGTGGATAGCATCGTGCGGGCGGCGCGCACCGGCAAGATCGGTGACGGCAAAGTCTGGGTCAGCCCCGTGGAGACAATCGTGCGGGTGCGCACCGGTGAACGCGGGACCGATGCGTTGTGACGCCGACCGGACGCGGGTGAACCGGACCATCGAGGGATGACCCCGACCGGGCCGGACCCGTCGGGAATCGCAAGCGCTTGCCAGGCAGCCGATTTGGTTGCCTCGCGGCGCGGTTTGCTGGCCGCCGGCGGCGAGCTCGGTCCCGCGGAGCTGCGGCGGGCCTGGCTGGAACTGCACGAGTCCTGGCTGGCGGCCAAGGCCGCCGAGATCGGGATCACCGGCGGCAGCGGCCTCGCGATCGTCGGCGTCGGCGGCCTGGGCCGCCGCGAGTTGTTGCCGTACTCCGACCTGGACCTGATGCTGCTGCACGACGACAAGCGCGCCGACGTGCTCGAGCGGGTCGCCGACGGGTTGTGGTACCCACTGTGGGACGCCAACATTCGACTGGACCACAGCGTACGCACCGTGTCGGGGGCCCTCGGCGTGGCCAACAGCGACCTGGTGGCCGCGCTGGGCATGTTGGATGCACGCCACATCGCGGGGGACGCGCGGCTGTCGGAGGAGCTGATCGCCGGGGCGCGGCGGCAGTGGCGCAGCGCCATTCGTTCCCGCATGGACGAGCTGGTCGATATCACCTACGCCCGCTGGCAGCGATGCGGCCGGATCGCCCAGCGCGCCGAACCCGATCTGAAGTTGGGGCGCGGCGGTCTGCGCGACGTGCAGTTGCTGGACGCACTCGGGCTCGCCCAGCTCATCGATCGCCGCGGCATGGCCAACCCGGACATGCCCGGCGGCTCGCTGGACGCCGCCTATCTGATGCTGCTCGACGTGCGCACCGAATTGCACCGCGTCTCCGGGCGCGGAGGCGACGTCCTGCTGGCCCAGTTCGCCGACGAGATCAGCGGCGCGCTGCATTTCGGTGACAGGTTCGATTTGGCGCGGATCCTGTCCGGCACCGGCCGCACCATCGCCTACCACGCCGAAACCGGCCTGCGTACCGCCGCGATCGCGCTGCCGCGGCGCGGAATCTCCGCCCTGGTGCGGCGGCCGAGGCGGCGGCCCCTCGACGAGGGGGTGGTCGACTACGCGGGCGAGGTCGTCCTCGCTCGCGACGCGCGTCCCGAAACCGACGCCGGACTGGTGTTGCGAGTGGCCGCCGCGGCGGCCGCCAACGGGTTGCCGATCAGCGCCGGCACACTGAGCAGGCTCGCCGCGAGCGCCCCGGATCTACCGACCCCGTGGCCGCGCGAGGCGCTGGACGCCTTCCTGGTCGTGCTGTCCGCCGGCCCCACCGCGGTGCCCACGATCGAGGCACTCGACCGCACCGGCCTGTGGGGACGCCTGCTGCCGGAATGGGATGCCATCCGAGACCTGCCGCCGCGCGACGTCGCCCACAAGTGGACGGTGGACCGGCACGTGGTCGAGACCGCGGTCGACGCCGCGCCGCTGGCGACCCGGGTGGCGCGCCCCGACCTGCTTGCCCTCGGCGCACTGCTGCACGACATCGGCAAGGGCCGCGGCGTGGACCACAGCGTGCTCGGGGCCGAGATGGCGCTCGAGATAGGTCCCCGGCTGGGGATCCCACCCGAGGACACTGAGTTGCTGGCCAAGCTGGTTCGCCACCACCTGCTGCTGCCAGTGGTGGCCACCCGCCGCGACCTGAAGGACCCCGAAACCATCAAAGCGGTGTCCGAAGCCCTGGGCGGGGACGCGTTGCTGCTCGACGTGCTGCACGCGCTGACTGAGGCGGATTCGAAGGCCACCGGTCCCGGGGTATGGAGCGAATGGAAGGCGTCCCTGATCGGGGACCTGGTCCGAAGGTGCCGGATGGTGATGGCCGGTGAGGCGCTGCCGCAGGCTGAACCCATCGCACCACAATTTCTTTCGTTGACCGGCGAGCGCAGGGTGCAGGTGGAGATCAAGCCCGGCGGCGGCGAGCGCCTGCAGGTCGTCATGGTCGCGCCGAACCAGCGGGGACTGGTGTCCAACGCCGCCGCGGTGCTGGCGCTGAACTCGCTGCGCATCCATTCGGCGTCGGCCAACATCCACGGCGACATCGCGATCATCGAGTTCGTGGTGTCGCCGCTGTTCGGTGCGCCGCCCGAGGCGGGCCTGCTGCGCCAGCAGTTCGCCGGAGCCCTGGGCGGTGACGTCGACGTGCTGGACATGCTGGAGAAGCGCGACAGCGACGCGGCGGGCGCGGCCAACGTGCGGGCCGGCGAGGTGCAGGTCGGCGTTCCCGTCACGCGTTCGACCGCCCCGCCCCGCGTCCTGTGGCTGGGGACCGCGCCTGTCGGTCAGCTGATCCTGGAAGTCCGCGCGATGGACCGGGTGGGCCTGCTGGCGCTGCTGACCCGGGCGGTGGAACGGGCCGCGGCCGATATCGTCTGGGCGAAGGTCAACACGTTCGGATCGACCGTGGCCGACGTGTTCTGTGTGACACCGCCGGCGGGGGACGGCGGGCGGTCCGCCCGTGCGGCGGTGGAGCAACAACTGCTGGCGGTGCTGGGCGGACCCGCCGTCGAGGTGCTCGAGGAGCCCGTCGGCGACTAGCGGGCGCTCACGCCCGCTCCGAATTCATCTGTCGCAGCGCGACGATGCGCGCCTGGAGCTGGTCGCGGGTGGCGGCCGCGATCGGCGGTCCGCCGCAGCGGCGGCGCAGCTCGTTGTGGATCCAGCCGTGCGGCTTGCCGGTGCGGTGATGCGTCAGGGACACCAGCGTGTTGAGTTCGCGGCGCAGTTCGCGCAAGTCCCCGTGCATCGACGGCGTCGGCGCGGCTTGCGCGGCGCCCTGCTGGAGCCGGGCCCGCTTCCGCAGCTGCTCGTCCTGGCGCTGGTGCAGCAGGGCGCGCATCTGGTCGGCGTCGAGCAACCCGGGGATGCCAAGGTAGTCGGCTTCCTCGTCGCTGCCGGCGGGGGTGGCGGTGCCGAACGACGAGCCGTCGAAGATGACCTGGTCGAGTTCGGCGTCGGCGCCCAGGGTGGTGAAGCCGCGGTCGTCGTCGCCTTTCTCGGTCTGCGTCCGGGTGGCGGGATCGCCGTCGAGTGGGTCCTCGTCCGGCCGGTGCGGCTGGCCGAGCACATGGTTGCGTTGGGCTTCCAGCTCACTGGCCAGCTGCAGCAGGTTGGGCACCGACGGCAGGAAGATGCTGGCTGTTTCCCCGGGCCGCCGCGACCGCACAAACCGGCCGACGGCCTGCGCGAAGAACAGCGGCGTCGAGGCGTTGGTGGCGTAGACGCCCACAGCCAGCCGGGGCACGTCGACACCCTCGGAGACCATGCGCACCGCGACCAGCCAGCGGCCCGTACCCTCGGAGAACTCGGTGATGCGTCCCGACGATCCGGGGTCGTCGGACAGAACGACCGTGGGCTGCTCGGAGGTCAGCCTCTCCAGCAGAGCGGCATAGGCGCGGGCCGCGGTCCGATCGGAGGCGATGATCATGCCGCCGGCGTCGGGGACGTGCGTGCGCAGCTGACGCAGCCGCTGGTCGGCGGCCGCGATCACCGCCGGCATCCATTCGCCGGCGGGGTCCAGCGCCGTGCGCCAGGCCCGCGCCGTCTGCTCGGCGGACAGCGGCTCGCCCAGCCGCGCCGCGTGCTCCTCGCCGGCGCTGTCGCGCCAACGCGCCTCCCCGGAGTAGGCGAGGAACACCACCGGCCGGACCACGCCGTCGCCGAGCGCCTCGGCATACCCGTAGGTGTGGTCGGCGCGCGAGCGCAGCACCCCGTCGGACCCGGCCTCGTAGTTGACGAACGGGATGGGGCTGTCGTCGCTGCGGAACGGCGTCCCCGTCAGCGCCAGCCGCCGTGTCGCGTCGCCGAAGGCTTCACGGATCGCGTCGCCCCAGCTCTTGGCGTCACCGCCGTGGTGGATCTCGTCGAAGACGACCAGCGTCTTGCGCTGCTCCGTGCGCACCCGGTGCAGGGTCGGGTGCGCCGCGACCTGGGCGTAGGTCACGGTCACGCCGTGATATTCCGGCGAGGTCACCGGGCTGGTGTTGGAGAACCTCGGGTCCAGCGCAAGGCCGTGCAGTTCCGCGGCCCGCGCCCACTGGACCTTGAGATGCTCGGTGGGCACCACGACGGTGATCTGGTCGACGGCCCGGTGGGCCAGCAGTTCGGCCGCCACCCGCAGGGCGAAAGTCGTCTTGCCCGAACCGGGGGTGGCCACGGCCAGGAAGTCGCGTGGTTGCCCGGTCAGGTATTTCACCAGCGCCCTGCGCTGCCAGTCGCGCAACGAGGGGCCGGGGTCGCGTCCGCGATGCGCCTCGTCGACCAGCGGCTCCGTGCTGCTGACCGGGTGCATCGAGACGGTTCCCCCCGTGGTTGCTGATCGGCGCGGTCCCGCGGTTCGGTCGCGGCTGTGAAATCTAGCACGGCAACGCTTTTCGCCGCACCCGCTGCGCGCGGCCTTGGGTTTTGGCGCGGCTCCTCCTCGCGCCGCATGCGGCGCGCATCGTCGTCCGCGCGGCCGCGCTGGCGATGCCACCGGGCCAAATGCGTGGCACCCGCTGCGCGTGGCCTTGGGTTTTGGCGCGGCTCCTCCTCGCGCCGCTTGCGGCGCGCATCGTCGTCCGCGCGGCCGCGCTGGCGATGCCACTAGGCTGGCGGGGTGTTTGAATCGCTGTCTGACCGGTTGACCGGTGCGCTACAGGGACTGCGCGGCAAGGGGCGACTGACCGACGCCGATATCGAGGCCACCGCCCGCGAAATCCGGCTTGCGCTGCTGGAGGCCGACGTCTCGCTGCCGGTGGTGCGGGCGTTCGTCAACAGGATCAAGGAACGCGCCCGGGGCGCCGAGGTCTCCGGCGCCCTGAACCCAGCGCAGCAGGTCGTCAAGATCGTCAACGAGGAACTCGTCGGCATCCTCGGCGGCCAGACCCGCCGGCTGGCCCACGCCAAAACCCCTCCGACCGTGGTGATGCTCGCCGGTCTACAGGGCTCCGGCAAGACGACGCTGGCCGGCAAGCTCGCGGCCTGGCTGCGCGGCCAAGGCCACACTCCGCTGCTGGTGGCCTGCGACCTGCAGCGCCCGGCCGCGGTGAACCAGCTGCGGGTCATCGGAGAGCGGGCCGGGGTGCCGGTGTTCGCGCCGCATCCGGGCGCCGGATCACCGGATCCCGACGCCGGCCCGCCCGACCCGGTGGCCGTCGCGGCCGCCGGTCTCGCCGAGGCTCGCGCCAAACACTTCGACGTCGTCATCGTCGACACGGCCGGGCGCCTGGGCATCGACGACGAGCTGATGGCCCAGGCCGCGGCCATCCGCGCGGCCGTCGACCCCGACGAGGTCCTGTTCGTTCTGGACGCGATGGTCGGGCAGGACGCCGTCACCACCGCCGAGGCGTTCCGCGAGGGCGTGGGTTTCACCGGGGTGGTGCTGACCAAGCTCGACGGCGACGCCCGTGGCGGCGCCGCGTTGTCGGTCCGCGAGGTGACCGGGGTGCCGATCCTGTTCGCCTCCACCGGTGAGAAACTCGAGGACTTCGACGTCTTCCACCCCGACCGGATGGCCAGCCGCATCCTGGGCATGGGTGACGTGCTGAGCCTGATCGAACAGGCCGAGCAGGTCTTCGACGCCGAGCAGGCCGAGGCGGCCGCCGCCAAGATCGGCTCCGGCGAGCTGACCCTCGAGGACTTCCTCGAACAGATGCTGGCGATCCGCAAGATGGGTCCGATCGGAAACCTGCTGGGCATGCTGCCCGGCGCGGGCCAGATGAAGGACGCTCTCGCCGCTGTCGACGACAAGCAACTCGACCGGTTGCAGGCCATCATCCGCGGGATGACGCCGCAGGAGCGGGCGGATCCGAAGATCATCAACGCCTCCCGGCGGTTGCGCATCGCCAACGGTTCGGGCGTGACGGTCTCGGAGGTCAACCAACTCGTCGACCGTTTCTTCGAGGCCCGCAAGATGATGTCGTCCATGCTCGGCGGCATGGGCATGCCGGGCCTGGGCCGCAAGTCGGCGACGCGCAAGGCCAAGGGCGCCAAGGGCAAGGCCGGAAAGAAGGGCAAGAAGGGGGCGCGCGGCCCCACGCCACCCAAGGCGGCGCGCCCGTTCGGGGCGGGCATGCCGGATCTGCCGGCGGGATTCCCGGATCTGTCGCAGATGCCCGACGGACTCAACGAACTCCCGCCCGGACTGGCCGACTTCGACCTGTCCAAGCTGAAGTTCCCCGGCAACCCAGGAAGAAAGTAGCCGCAGCGTGCCCATGCGCGTGCGAGGCCGGGGGCTGCCCGACGACGCCGAGGTCGAACTGTGGGTCGTCGACGGCCGCATCAGTGCCGAACCGGTCGCCGGAGCCGAAACCGTTTTTGACGGCGGCTGGATCCTGCCCGGTCTGGTGGACGCGCACTGCCACGTCGGGCTCGGCAGGCACGGCGAGATCCCGCTCGACGAGGCGGTCGCCCAGGCAGAGATCGAACGCGACGCCGGGACGCTGCTGGTGCGGGACTGCGGCTCGCCGACCGACACCCGCGGCCTCGACGATCGAGCCGACCTGCCCCGCATCGTCCGGGCCGGCAGGCACCTGGCCCGGCCCAGGCGCTACGTCGCCGGCTTCGCCGTCGAACTCGAGGACGAATCGCAGCTGCCGGCGGCGGTCGCCGCGGAGGCCGCGCGCGGCGACGGCTGGATCAAGCTGGTCGGCGACTGGATCGACCGAGGTATCGGCGATCTCGCGCCGCTGTGGTCCGACGGTGTGCTCAAGGCCGCGATCGACGCCGCGCACGACCACGGCGCCCGCGTCACCGCCCACGTCTTCAGCGAGGAGGCGCTACCGGGCCTGATCAACGCCGGCATCGACTGCATCGAACACGGCACGGGCCTCACCGACGACAACATCGCCCTGATGCTCGAGCACGGCACCGCGCTGGTGCCCACGCTGATCAACCTCGAGAACTTCCCCGGCATCGCCGACGCCGCCACGCGTTACCCGACCTACGCCGCGCACATGCGCGACCTGTATGCCCGCGGCTACGAACGGATCGCCGCGGCGTGGGAGGCGGGGGTGCCGGTGTACGCCGGCACCGACGCCGGCGGCATGATCGCCCACGGCCGGATCGGCGACGAGGTCGAGGCACTCACGCGCATCGGTATGAGCCCCACCGAGGCGCTGGGTGCGGCGTGCTGGCAGGCCCGCCGCTGGCTGGGCAGACCCGGCCTCGAGCACGGGGCACCCGCCGACCTGCTGTGCTACTCGCAAGACCCTCGGCTGGGACCCGACGTGCTCACCGCACCGGAGCTGGTGATCTTGCAGGGCAACGCATTTCGCGCGGGAATCGACCCGGCGGCCGGCCGCGCGTCGCGTCCGGCGAGGGCATAGGATCGGGCGATGGCGTTGCCCAGCGGCGCGACGTTTGCCGGATACATCGTGGCCAGGAGGTTGGGCTCCGGAGCGACCGGTACGGTGTACCTCGCCCAGGATCCGCGGTCGTCACGCTGGCAGGCGCTGAAGGTGATCTCGCCCGAGCTGTCGCGGGACAGCGAACTCCGTCGCCGCTTTCACGCCGAGACCCGGGTCGTCTCGAGCCTGTATCACCCGCACATCGTGCGTGTCAACGACCGCGGCGCCTTCGAGGGACGGTTGTGGGTCGCGATGGACTACGTCGACGGCATCAACGCCGCGCAGCTGATGGCCGGCCGGTTCCCTGCGGTGTCCCCGGTCGGCGAGGCGCTCGCCGTGGTCAACGCTCTCGCCGAGGCTCTCGACTTCGCGCACCAGCGCGGCCTATTGCACCGCAACGTCAAGCCGGCCAACGTCTTCCTCACCGGCCGCGACGAGGGCACACCACGAATCCTGTTGTCCGACTTCGGTATTGCCGCACCGTCGGCCTACGCGGCGCCCGAGCAACTGCTGGGCTCCGACATCGACGGGCGCGCCGACCAGTACGCGCTGGCGGCGACCGCGTTCCACCTGCTGACCGGTGCGCCCCTGACCGCCGGCGTGTCCCCGCGGCTCAGTGACCAGCGCCCGGAACTGGCGCGCCTCGACGGGGTGTTTGCCAGGGCGCTCGCCGCGCGGGCCACCGACCGGTTCGCGCGGTGTACCGACTTCGCCGCCGCGGCCAACGAGCAGGCGGGCTTGGCCCCCGGCGACCGCGGACCCGAAGCGGTGCTGGTCGGTGACCATCCCGCCCATGCCGGGCCCGAGTCCGACGCCGCCCACACCGGCATGCCGGCGGCCGACGCCGCGGGCGGCGGCGGGCCTGCCGCAGGGGCGTGGGGAGGACGACCGGCCGGCTTCCCCGGCGGGGAACCGCCGCCCGTGCGGGCCACGCCGACCGGGCGCGGGTCGCGTAAGGTCGTGCTGCGGGTCGTCGTGGTGGCGCTTGTCGCGGGCCTGATCGCGCTGGGACTGGAGATCGGGAGCAAGAACCAGAGCCAACCGGCACCCGGTCATGGCGTCGGGCACACACCGCCCCCCTCGGCTGCTGCCGCCGCCGGCACCCGGGCGGTCGGGGCGCCGGTCCCGCTGGACGGCACGTACAGCCTTGACGTCGAACGCACGAAGCAGACGTACAACGACGTCGCCGACCCGCAACCCCCGGACGTGACCACCTGGTGGGCCTTCCGCTCGTCGTGTACGCCGCAGTCCTGCACCGCGGCCGCCACCCGCCTCGACGACATCGGCCACCTGCGCGCGGTGACGCCCGGTGAGCCGCTGTTCCTGGCATACAGGGATGGTCGGTGGCAGTCCTCACCGGTCGACATCCGGTTCCCGTGCGCCGGCTCGGACGGATTGAGCCGGAAGGAAACCGCGACGCTGGTGCTCACCCTGCAATCACAGCCGCACGGCGACTTCTCCGGCGAGGAGACCCTGACCGTGCAGACCGACGAGTGCGGCCAGCAGTCGGCGGTGATCCGTATCCCCGCCGTGGCCAGCCCGCACGGCGGGGTGCCGCCGGGGGTGGCGGTGCCGGACCCGACTGTCGGTCTGGCCATCCCCGAACCGGCGCCGTCGGGCATGCCCCATCCCTGACCGCCCCAACCCGTCCCGCGCGCTGCTACAGCGAGCCGATGCCGGTCTCCGGGTTCAGCGCGAAACCCCAGTCCAGTAGGTTGGCGGCCTGATCCCAGTAGGTCGGGCCGCCCTCGTGGACCAGGCCGTACATCATCGCGATCACCAGCCGCCGCCCACCGCGCGCGGCCGCGCCGACGAAGGTCTTGCGGGCGGCGTTGGTGAAGCCGGTCTTGCCGCCGATCGCGCCGGGGTAGCGCTGCAGCAGCTCGTCGCGGTTGACGATCGGGTGCTCGCCGTGATCGCCGGGGAACATTGCCGACGGCTCGGCGGTGATCTGCGCGAACACCGGGTTGGCCAGGGCGGCCCGGAAGATGACGGCCAGGTCGTGCGCGGTCGACGCCCCGGACCCGCCGGGCCCGTCGAGGCCGGACGGCGTCGACGCATGCGTTCTGGTCGCCCCCAGGGAGGCGGCCTTGGCATTCATCGCGGCGACGGTGGCGTCGGCGCCGCCCATGAGGTGTGCCAGGGTGTTGGCCGCGTCGTTGCCCGACACCAGTAGGATCGCGTCGAGCAACTGGCGCGCGGTGTAGCTGCGGCCGGGCTTGATGCCCACGCAGCTGCATTCGACATCGGCATCAGCGGCATCGGCGACCACGGTCGAGTCCAGGCTCACCTGGTCGAGGGCCACCAGCGCCAACAGCACCTTGATGGTGCTGGCGGGTGGGTGCTGCACGTCCTGGTCGCGACCGGCGAGCACCTCTCCGCGGTCGAGGTCGGCCACGATCCAGGTCTGGGCGGGTCCGTCGGGAATCGGCACCGAGCCGACCGGCTGCATGCTGTCGGCCCGGGACGCCGGGGCGCCGAGCCCGCCGGCACCGACCGCGAGCGCCGCGGCGAGCACGGCCGTGAGCTTGCGCATGGGCGCACAGTGTAACTTCCGGGCCCACCCCGCCAGTGCGGAGCGCATACCTTCAGTACTCTGATGTGCCCGCTACGCGGGCCGCTGCCGCGAATTTCCGGTCGCGGCTTCGGCTCTGGCACAATAGTCGGCTGTCCCTCGTGCGACCACCCGGACGGGGTGTCCGCACGCGGGTCGCACACGCGAGGCAAAACCGGATCCGGGCAATCGGCCCTGATCGCCGAATTGCAGCGTGACACACACAGGAGCGCGAAACCACATGGCTGTCAAGATCAAGCTCACACGGCTCGGCAAGATCCGCAACCCCCAGTACCGAATCGCCGTCGCCGACGCCCGCACACGGCGCGACGGTCGTTCGATCGAGGTCATCGGCCGCTACCACCCGAAGGAGGAGCCGAGCCTGATCGAGGTCGACTCCGAACGCGCCCAGTACTGGTTGTCCGTCGGCGCCCAGCCCACCGAACCGGTCCTCAAGCTGCTCAAGATCACCGGCGACTGGCAGAAGTTCAAGGGCCTGCCGGGCGCCGAGGGCACGCTGAAGGTCAAGCCACCCAAGCCCACCAAGCTCGAGCTGTTCAACGCCGCGCTGACCGAGGCCCAGGGCGGCCCCACCACCGAGGCGGCCAGGCCGAAGAAGAAGGCCCCCGCCAAGGAGCCGGGCAAGACCGAGGCCGCCGACGAGACGCCCGCAGAGGCGCCCACCAAGGCTGCCGCCGAGGGCGACCAGTCCGAGCCGGCCCAGCCCGCCGAGGAAAGCTGACCGGCGTGGGCACGGTCGTCGTCGACGCGGTCGAGCACCTGGTCCGCGGGATCGTCGACAACCCCGACGACGTCCAGGTGGACATGGTCACCAGCCGGCGCGGGCGGACGATCGAGGTCCACGTCCATCCCGATGACCTGGGTAAGGTGATCGGTCGCGGCGGACGCACCGCGACCGCCCTGCGCACGTTGGTCGCCGGTATCGGCGGGCGGGGCATCCGCGTCGACGTCGTGGACACCGACCAGTAGCACCGCTTATGGAACTCCGTTGGAGTTGACCGTCGGCCGCGTGGTGAAAGCCCACGGGATCAGCGGCGAGGTGGTCGTCGAGGTCCGCACCGACGACCCCGACGCGCGGTTCGCGCCGGGCACCGCGCTGCGGTCCAGAGCTGCCCGCGGCGGTGGCCCGGAGCGCACCTTCGTCGTCGACAGCGCCCGTGAGCACGGAGGCCGGCTGCTGGTGCGGTTGGCCGGCGTCGGCGACCGGGACGCCGCCGACGCGTTGCGGGGGACCCTGTTCGTCGTCGACTCCGCCGACCTGCCGCCGATCGACCCGCGCGACGAGCCGGACACCTACTACGACCATCAGCTCGAGGGCCTGCACGTGCGCACGACGACAGGCGCCCATGTGGGCGTCGTCGCCGAGGTGCTGCACACCGCGGCCGGCGAGTTGCTCTCCGTGCGGTCGCCCGACGGCGGGGAGGTGCTGGTTCCGTTCGTCGGCGCGATCGTGACGTCGGTGTCGCTGCAGGACGGCGTCGTCGAGATCGATCCGCCCGAGGGGCTGCTGGACCTGGCATGAGGATCGACGTCGTCACGATCTTCCCGGCCTACCTGGATCCGCTGCGGCAGTCGTTGCCGGGCAGGGCGATCGAGTCGGGCGTGGTGGATCTGCGCGTGCACGACCTGCGGCGTTGGACGCATGATGTGCATCATTCGGTCGACGACGCGCCCTACGGCGGGGGCCCCGGCATGGTGATGAAGGCACCGGTGTGGGGTGAGGCACTGGACGAGATCTGTTCCGACGAGACACTGTTGGTCGTCCCCACACCCGCCGGTGTGCTGTTCACGCAGGCCACGGCCCAGCGCTGGAGCGCCGAGGCGCACCTGGTGTTCGCCTGCGGCCGCTACGAGGGCATCGACCAGCGGGTCGTCGAGGACTCCGCCCGCCGGATGCGGGTCGAGGAGGTCTCGATCGGCGACTACGTGCTGCCGGGCGGGGAGTCGGCGGCGGTCGTGATGATCGAGGCGGTCCTGAGGCTGCTGGCCGGTGTCCTGGGCAATCCCGCCTCGCATCGCGACGATTCGCACTCGCCCGGCCTGGACCGGCTGCTGGAGGGGCCCAGCTACACCCGCCCGCCCAGTTGGCGGGGACTCGACGTCCCCGGCGTGCTGTTGTCCGGGGACCACGCCAGGGTGGCCGCCTGGCGTCGGGAGGTCTCGCTGCGGCGTACCCGGGAACGCCGCCCCGATCTGTACCCGCCGGGGGACCCGGACGGGCGCTAGTCGAGCGCGGGGCCGATACGGCCGTCGGGGAACATCGTCTTGACCGCCCGGGTGATGGTTTCGCGGGCGGTGGCGTCGTCGGAGGGCTGCAGCGACTGCACCACCATGATGTAACGGTGGTCGGCGCCGACCAGCCCCGTCGACAGGTGCATCCAGTCACTGCCGATGCAGCACATCCAGCCCTGCTTCACCGCGACCGGTTCGGCATAGAGGCCCTCGGGGATGCCGAACCGCTGCGGGTAGCCGTCGACGCCGTTGGGCGTGGAGCGGTCCAGGTCGTCGACGATGACCTTCGCCCGTTCGGCGGGCAGCCCGCCGGACCCGTCCAGCAGCTTCTCGTAGTAGCGGATCAGGTCGGTCATCGAGCTGATCGTGTTCCACCACCGGCCGTCGGGAGGCGGCGTGGTCGACGCCAGCCCGTAGCGGCCCGCCACCTCGGCGATGATGGCATTGCCCCCCTCCTGGCCCCAGAACCGCTCGGCCGCCCCGTCGTCGGAGGACCGCAACATCAGGTCCACGGCCTGGCGGTCGTCGGGGGTCAGCGCGGTCCTGCCCGCCGCTTCCCGCATCAGCAGGTCGTCGGCAATGAAGAGCTTGGCCACCGATGCCGTCCCGACGATCTGGCCGTTGCCGTTGGAGACGAGCCGGTTGGTGGCGCGGTCCAAGACGGCGACCGACAGCGTGGCCCCGGCGGCGGCGGCCTCGTCGGTGGCCTGCCGTACCCGCGCCCGCAGCAGGCCGAACTCGGCGTTGGGCAACGCCCGCTCGGGCGAGGATGGCGCGGCGGCCGCCATGGACAGCAGGGCCGACTGCTGCGGCGGCGGGGGTGACCCGGGCTGCAGTGGTGCGGTGAGCGGGGCGTCGAACACCTTCGCGTGCACCTGCGTGCGCAACTGGGCCACGCAAGCCGTCACGGCCAGCAACGCGACCGCCGCCACGGCGGACAGCATCGGCAGGGGCCGTGAGCGCATGCCGTCATATCTACCACTGACCTGCGCCGTTGGCTCACCGCACGCCGTGGTGTTTCCCTGTGATTTTCGCTGCATGGCACGGGTCTGGCACAATTGACCAGTTGTCTCCAGCGGGCGTCGGCCGGGCGGGCCGCTTTCCGCCTGCTGCGAGACGAATTGGAACGCTCGAACCCATCGGCTCGCTGACCGCTTGGCGCCCGCGTGCGGGCGGCTGTGAGCCGCGACTGCAAGGAAGTGTCTTTTCGCATGAACAGGCTGGACTTCGTCGACCAGGCGTCGCTACGCGACGACATCCCGGCCTTCGGTCCGGGCGACACCATCAACGTGCACGTCAAGGTCATCGAAGGCGCCAAGGAGCGTATCCAGGTGTTCAAGGGCGTGGTCATCCGCCGGCAGGGCGGGGGCGTCAGCGAGACTTTCACCGTGCGCAAGGAGAGCTACGGCGTCGGCGTCGAGCGCACGTTTCCGGTGCATTCACCGAATATCGACCACGTCGAGGTGGTGACCCGCGGCGACGTCCGCCGCGCCAAGCTGTACTACCTGCGTGAGCTCCGCGGCAAGAAGGCCAAAATCAAGGAGAAGCGCTGACGGCCTGCCGCCCCGGCGGTTCACCAGGGCGCCAACCGATCTGGCTACGCTGATCTCGTGACCGAGAGTACGGACGCACCCCAGCCCCGGCCCGACGCAGGTCAATCAGAGCCGAAGGTTTCCACCCGCGACCCCGGCGTGGCCGACGATGCGGTCGCGGCGGAACCGGGCGGCGCGACGGCCGAGGCGCCGGAAGCGGCGGCGCCCAAGCGATCCGCGCTGCGTGAATTCGCGATCCTCGCGGTCATCGCGGTGGCGCTCTACTACGTCATGCTGACGTTCGTGGCGCGGCCGTACCTGATTCCGTCGGAGTCGATGGAACCCACCCTGCACGGATGCCCCGGCTGTGTCGGCGACCGGATCATGGTGGACAAGGTGACCTACGACTTCCGTGCCCCGCGTCCCGGCGACGTCGTCGTCTTCAAGGGCCCGCCGGCGTGGAACATCGGGTACAAGTCGATCCGTTCCAACAACACCGCGCTGCGCTGGGCCCAGAACGCGCTGTCCTTCGTGGGCTTCG
>CAYVQQ010000038.1:0-16733 GCA_964453085.1 uncultured Mycobacterium sp. | reverse complement strand
ACAGCAGGTCGCACGCCCCCTTCTCGGCCAGCAGCGGAACGCCCAGCTCCCTGGCCCAGTCCCCGCGGCTGTCGGCGTTGATGCCCCAGGGGTTGCCCTGGTTCTCCAGGCCGCGGTAGAGGGTCTGGAACTCCTCGGGGAAGCGCGATTCCATCATCACGGCGTACTGGCGCATGCCCATGATCTTGGCGATGTGCTCCTGCGAGTTGCCCATGCCGTCGGGGCCCACCTGCAGATCGGCCGGCCAGGCGATCTTGCGGTCCTCGACCATCGTCGGACCCGGGCGCAGCTTGTCCAGACACTGCTCCACGATCTTCATCGACTCCCACATTTCCTTCACGCGAATGATGTAACGCCCGTACGCGTCACACGTGTCGGCGGTGATCACGTCGAACTCGTAGTTCTCGTATCCGCAGTAGGGCTCGCTCTTGCGCAGGTCGTGCGGCAGACCGGTGGAACGCAGGATCGGGCCGGTGATCCCCAGCGCCATGCAGCCGGTCAGGTCCAGGTAGCCGACCCCCTCGGTGCGGGCCTTCCAGATGGCGTTCTCGTTGAGCAGGGCGCCCATTTCGCGCACCGGATGGCGCAGCTCCTCGATGGCGCGGGCGACCTCGTCGATCCCGCCGGGTGGGAGGTCCTGCGCCACGCCGCCGGGCCGGATGTAGGCGCTGTTCATCCGCAGGCCGGTGATCGACTCGAACAGCCGCAGCACGATCTCGCGGCCTCGGAAGCCGACGAACATCGGGGTCATGGCGCCCAGTTCCATGCCGCCGGTGGCCAGGGCCACCAGATGCGAGGAGATCCGGTTGAGCTCCATCATCATCACCCGGATGATGCTGGCCCGCTCCGGAATCCGGTCGGTGATGCCGAGCAGCTTCTCCACACCCAGGCAGAAGGCGGCCTCGTTGAAAAACGGCGACAGGTAGTCCATCCGGGTCACGAAGGTGACGCCCTGGGTCCAGGTGCGGTACTCGAGGTTCTTCTCGATCCCGGTGTGCAGGTAGCCGATTCCGCATCTGACCTCGGTGACGGTCTCGCCCTCGATTTCCAGGATCAGCCGCAGCACCCCGTGGGTGGACGGGTGCTGGGGCCCCATGTTGACGACGATGCGTTCACCGGGGTCCGCCTTGCGGGCAGCGTCGACGACCTGCTCCCAGTCCTGGCCGCCGGCGACCACCACGGTTTCAGCGCCGTCGCTCGATCGTCTCGCGTGACCCATCAGTTGTAGCCCCTCCGCTCGTCGGGTGGGGGGATTCGCGCGCCCTTGTACTCCACCGGGACTCCACCGAGCGGGTAGTCCTTGCGCTGCGGGTGTCCCTGCCAGTCGTCGGGCATCTCGATCCGGGTCAGGGACGGATGCCCATCGAAGATGATCCCGAAGAAGTCGTAGGTCTCCCGTTCGTGCCAGTCGTTGGTCGGGTAGACCGAGTACAGCGACGGGATGTGCGGATCGCCGTCCGGCACAGCCACCTCCAGCCGGACCCGGCGGCCGTGGGTGATCGACTGCAGAGGGTAGACCGCATGCAGCTCCCGGCCCGTCTCGTGCGGGTAGTGCACGCCGCTGACCCCCAGGCACATCTCGAACCGCAGTTCCGGTTCGTCCCGCAGCAGCTGGGCGACCTGCGGCAGCCGGTCCCGGCGCACGTACAACGTCAGCTCGTCGCGGTAGACGACGACTTTCTCGATCGCGTCGGCGAATTCGACACCGGCGCGCTGCAGCGCCTCGGCCAGCCGGTCGGCGACGTCGTCGAAGTAGCCGCCGTAGGGCCGAGCCGTGCTGCCCGGCAAGGTGACCTCGCGCACCAGCCGGCCGTACCCGGAGGTGTCGCCGGTGCCCGAGACCCCGAACATGCCGCGCCGCACGTCGATCAGTTCCTCGTCGGCGCCGGCCACCGCTTCCCGTGGGTCCTGGTCCGGTGAACTCATCGCAGCAGCCCGTGCATCTCGATGGTGGGCCGGGCTGCCAGTGCCGCTTCTTCGGCCTCGGCTACGGCATGCTCCCGGTTGACGCCGAGCGGCATTTCCTGGATTTTCTCGTGCAGCTTGAGGATTGCGTGCAGGAGCATCTCCGGGCGCGGTGGACAGCCGGGCAGGTAGATGTCGACCGGGACCACATGGTCGACACCCTGCACGATCGCGTAGTTGTTGAACATCCCCCCAGACGACGCACACACGCCCATCGCCAGCACCCATTTCGGCTCGGCCATCTGATCGTAGATCTGGCGCAGCACGGGTGCCATCTTCTGGCTGACCCGCCCGGCCACGATCATCAGATCGGCCTGGCGCGGTGTCGCGGAGAACCGCTCCATGCCGAACCGCGCGATGTCGAACCGCGGCCCGGCCGTCGCCATCATCTCGATCGCGCAGCAGGCCAGCCCGAACGTTGCGGGCCACAGCGAGTTCTTGCGCACGTAGCCCGCGACCTTCTCCACAGTTGACAGCAGAACCCCGCCGGGCAGCTGTTCTTCCAGGCCCACGTCCTACCTCGATCCCATCTCGGTTCTCAATCCCACGTCAGGCCCCCACGGCGCCACACGTAGGCATAGGCCACGAGGACCGTGAGCATGAACACGACCATCTCGACCAGCGCGAACGCCCCCAGCGCGTCGTAGCTGACCGCCCAGGGGTACAGGAACACAATTTCGATGTCGAAGACGATGAACAGCATCGCCGTGAGGTAGTACTTCACCGGGAACCGCTGCCCGCCGGTAGTGTGGGCGCTGCTTTCGGTGGGTTCGATCCCGCACTCGTAGGCCGCCAGTTTCGACCGGTTGTAGCGCGACGGGCCGACCACACTCGCGAGCACCACCGAGCCCACGGCAAACGCGGCGGCGATGGCTCCCAGCACCAGGATGGGTATGTAGGCGTTCAACTCGCTCCAAGCTCCGTCGTACGGACCGCCGGGCGGCAGCCCATCTGGGTGGCCGGACTACTGTGGCGGACAAAGACTCCGTCCGCTCGCAGTGGCCTACAACATAACGTCGGCGTCCCCGGAGCGCTTGCCCGGGGTGGGCTATTGGAACGGTCGCCCGGCCGCTGACCACGAGGAGGACGCGGCCCGAGTGAAAGCGCAAGTCGTTGGCCCGCCTCGCTGCGTGTGGAGCCGCTTCTTCGTGGTCGCGTCGTCGGCATCCACTCGGCCGGGCCGTGAGTAGGGTGACGCTCGTGGTCGAGGGAGACCGGCTGCGCTGGGACGAGCGGTACGCGGGGGTTGAGCCGCCCGCGGTGGACGCGGTGGCCGTTCCCGCTCTCTTTGCCGCACGTGCCGACGCCTTCCCCAGCACCGGACACGCTCTCGATCTGGCCTGTGGGCAGGGCCAAGGCAGTGTCTGGCTGGCCCGGCGGGGGCTGGACGTCTTAGGTTGGGACATCTCTGCGGTGGCCGTCGGCCGCGCCCGGGACCTGGCCCGCCGTAGCGGGGTCGCCGACCGCTGCCGCTTCGAGGTCGTCGACCTCGACGGTGGCCTGCCGGCCGGCCCGCCGGTCGAGGTTGTCCTGTGCCACAGGTTCCGGGACCCCCGGCTTTACCGGGCGGTCGTCGAGCGGCTGGCGCCGGGCGGGTTGCTGGCCGTCGCCGTGCTCAGCGAAGTCGGGCGGGGCCCCGCTCCGTACCGTGCGGCCCCCGGCGAACTGCCGCGCGCGTTCGCCGGGCTCGACGTGCTGGACACCGGCGAAGGGGAGGGCCAAGCCTGGCTGCTGGCACGGCGCGCGTAACCCCGACTCTGCGCGAGGGCACCGGCATCGACGCGAACGCAGCCTCCAGTGGCACATATACCCCCCCGGGTACTATGATCGGAGCTGCGGCCACGTGATGGGGTACGCAACCACGATGGAGGAACCAGTGACTGGCGAACTAGACGGCATGACCGCGGTGCTGAACCGGCTGCGGCGTGCGCAAGGTCAACTTGCCGGAGTGATCTCGATGATCGAACAGGGACGCGATTGCACGGACGTCGTCACCCAACTGGCGGCCGTGTCACGTGCTCTCGATCGTGCGGGTTTCAAGATCGTGGCGACCGGATTGAAGGAGTGTGTCATGGGTGCCACGGCCACCGGCGCGGCTCCCATGAGTGAAGCCGAACTGGAGAAGTTGTTCCTCGCCCTCGCGTGATGCGGGGGACCGCAGCCCAAGCAAGACCCAAGCAAGAAAGGACGGAGTCTTCATGGATATCTCAATCGCGACACCGTTGCACACCTCCTTCGACGATGCGGTCGCGCGCACGCGTGCCGCGCTGGCAGAGCAAGGGTTCGGGGTGCTCACCGAAATCGACGTGAAGGCAACGCTGAAGGCCAAACTGGGCGAGGACATGGAGGATTACCTCATCCTGGGCGCCTGTAATCCGCCGTTGGCGCATCGCGCCGTGTCGGCCCACCGTCAGATTGGGTTGTTGCTGCCGTGCAACGTCGTCGTGCGCACCGACCCCGACCACGTCGGCACCGTGCTCGTCGAAGCGATGAACCCCGGCCTTATGGTGGAGTTCACCGGTGAGCCGGAGCTGCGCCCGGTCGCCGAGGAAGTCACCGGCAAACTACAAGCGGTTATCGACTCCCTGAAGAACAGTTCACCGGTACCTGCGGGCGAATAGGGAGATATACCCGCTGGGGTATAGGATGAGGGCCATGTCAGACGAGCAGCATCACCACAAGGTCCTCGAGGACCTCCTGCCCCAGCACCGCGAACTCCGCCAGCAGATTCCGGAGGTCTACAAGGGTTTCGCGGCTCTCAGCGGGGCCGCGTTGAGCGAGGGCACCCTGAGCCGAAAGTTCAAAGAACTGATAGCGATGGTGATCGGCGTCGTCGAAGGGTGCGACGGGTGCATCGCGTCGCACGCCCAGGCGGCCGCCCGGGCCGGCGCGACACCGGAGGAAGCCGCCGAGGCGATCGGTGTCGCCTTCCTCATGCATGGCGGGCCGGCTACCATCTACGGCGCTCGGGCCTACAACGCATTCTGCGAATTCGCCAACGCCAAGACGTCCTAGCCAAGACGTCCTAGCCAAGACGTCCTGGGTGGGCGCCGAACGGGTGCGGTCCGTCGTTTCGGACCATGTCCCGCGCCGACGACGAATGACACGACCTCGAAGGACCAAAGTCATGGCGTGCCGGTGACACGCTGACCTTTGCGGCGGTCGGTCGTAGCTTGGTGCGTGGAGCAATCCCGATGGCAACCTTCATGCGCAACAGCGACGCCTTCGCCTGGGCGATGGAAACCGACCCGCGGCTGAGGTCGACCGTGGTCACCGTCTTGCTGCTGGACCGACCCCCGGACTGGGCGACGGTGCGCGAGCGCTTCGACATGCTGAGCCGCAAGCTGCCCATGTTCCGGCAGCGGGTGGTGGCGTCACCTCGGCCGGCCCCGCCGCGGTGGGAATACGACCCCAACTTCGACCTCGCATACCATGTGCGGAGGGTCGCGGTTCCGGCCGGCGGCACGCTCGACGACGTGCTCGAACTGGCCCGGATCGCCGGGATGCAGGGTTTCGACCGGGCCCGGGCGCTCTGGGAGACCACGCTGGTCGAGGGCCTCGACGACGGTGGCGCGGCGATGATCTGCAAGTTCCACCACGCGCTCACCGACGGGATCGGCGGTGTCCAGATCGCGGTGACGCACCTGTTCAACCTGCCCGACGACATGCGCGCGCGTGAGCCAATGCCGCCCGCTCCGTGGGCGCCCGGGCCATCGCCGCTCGGGCGCTACCGCGACACGGTGAGGTACGACGCCGGCGTCCTGGGCAACGCCGTAGCGGGCGCGGTGACGTGGGCACCGCGCCTGATGTTCGAGAGTTTCCGACGGCCCGTCGCGACCATTCGATCGGCCGCCTCCACCACGGCCTCGGTATACCGGACGGTCCGGCCGATCACCCGGACCGGGTCACCGTTGGTGACGGACCGTGGGCTGAACCGTCGGCTGGGGGTTCATGCGGTCCCGAAGCCGCTGCTGCGGGAAACGGCGCACCGCTGCGGTGGGGCGCTCAACGACGCGTTCGTCGCCGGGGTGGCCGGGGCGCTGCGACGATACCACGACCAGCACGGCGTCAGGGTGGGCGATCTGCACCTGACGATGCCGGTCAGCCTCCGGGCGCCGGTCGACGGCATCGGTGGGAATCGCATCACGCTCATGCGGTTCGACGTGCCTGTCGGCGAGACCGACCCGGCGGCACGGATCAGGGCGATCCATCAGCGCAGCGGCGCGGTGCGCAACGAGCGCTCCCTGCCCTATACGCAGGCGATCGCCGGAGCCCTCAACCTCTTGCCTCGGTGGTACATCGGCTCGGTCCTGCGGCATGTCGACTTTTTGGCCAGCGACGTGCCTGGGGTGCCGGTCCCGGTCTTCCTCGGCGGGGCGGCGGTGCTCGCCCAATACGCGTTCGGCCCGACGATCGGCTCGTCGGTGAACGTCACGTTGCTCACCTACGTCGACACCTGCACTCTGGGCATCAACGTCGACACCACCGCGATACCGGACTACGACGTCTTCCACGACGCGATCGTCGCCGGGTTCGACGAATTGCTGGCGTTGGCAGAATAATCCGGTTCAGACCGAAGCGGTCGATCGGGCGTCACCCCACACGTAACCGGTTGTACGGCAATATGATCCCGGACAACCACGACGAACACCGGCATGGCCCCGCCGCGCCTGACCAAATGACCCAGCGCCACCAAATGACCCAGCGCCACCAAACAACCCAGCGCCACCAAACAACCCAGCGCCGGCCTGTTGATTTCCGGCGAACTGCACAGTGCCGCAAAGGGTCACCGGCTGCACGGTGTTCGTGCCGGCGTGAACCACTGACCGAAAGGTGTTGGCGCAGGGCTGAGGTCAGTGCGCTCGGGGGAGGTACATGATGACCGCGACGCCGGCCAGACAAATCAGGGCACCGGCGACGTCCCACCGGTCGGGCCGGAAGCCGTCCACGGCCATGCCCCACGCCAGCGAGCCGGCGACGAACACACCGCCATAGGCGGCCAGGATCCGGCCGAAGTGCGCGTCGGGCTGCAGGGTCGCGACGAATCCGTAGGAGCCCAAGGCGATGACCCCGAGCAGCGCCCACGACCACCCGCGGTGTTCGCGAACGCCTTGCCAAACCAGCCAGGCGCCACCGATTTCGGCGACCGCGGCTACGACGAACAGCAGCAGGGAACGAACGATCATGGTCGTTGACCCTATGGGATCGCCGTGACCGACGACCGGCAAGCCGCGAGCACGGCTTCCGCATTCCGTGGCCGTGTGTTCGTTTTCGCTTGTGCGCCAGTCGCGTTCACGCACGCAAGACGAACGGGCGTGCCAGCGGGAGCGGGTCCTCGGCGTCGTACCGTCGCGGCTGGGCAACGGCCAAGTCCGGCGAGCCGGAAGCGACGAGGTTGTCAAGGCAATGTCGGTCAGCCGGCGCGGCCCGTGGCCGGCGGCTTGGCCGTCGGGGACGGGCCCACCACGACGAACGCCTCGACCGCCGTCGCCTGCTCGAAGCCCGCGATCTCGACGCGCCACTCGTAGATCCCCGGCTCCAGCGGGATTCCCGCCGGGATGTTCAGCGTGAGCGGTATGCGGATCGAGGTGCCGTGGATGGCGCCCGGCAGGCGGCCCGCCTCGGCAGATGCCTCGAAGCGGATGCGCTGAGGGCCGTTCGGGCCCGGTACCGACACCGGTTCGCCGTCGGTGGTCAGCAGTTGGCAGGTCAGCCTGTGCTGCTTGTTGGTCTGGTCCCAGTCGATGTCCAAAAACAACGCCAATGCAATCGCGGGGGTAGGTGTTTGGCACTGCCGCCAGCCCAATCCGAGCGCATTGATCTTGCCTGATTGCGCGTCGGCCTGTGCCGCGTCCGCGAGGAACAGGCTGACCTTCATGCGACCGTCGCAGCCACGGTCGCTCGTCCGATCGAGACCATGCACTGCCCTGCCATCGCTGCCGCCCCCCGCGGAATCCAACTTCTGCTTGTCGGTGAAATCAAATGTTACGTCGTCACACCGGGCCGGACGCGGCCCCCTTGGTCAGGCCACGGCGCCGTCGCTTCCCTTCCGTGTCCGACCACCGGCCCGGACCGCTCGGACCGGGGCCGTGTCCGGCGACGCGTCCGGGTCAGCGGCTGTTCTGGCGGGCGCCGTGAGACGGTATAAGCCTATGCACAACCACGCTTTCATCACCTACGAAGAATTCGGTCGCAGATTCTTCGAATACGCCGTCACCCCTGAGCGGGTTGCGGCCGCATTCGCCGATATCGCGGGCAACGAATTCGCCATGGAACCGATCGCTCAGGGGCCCGGCGGGATCGCCAAGGTCAGCGCGAACGTCAAGATCCATGACCCGCGGGTGACACGCCGTCTCGGGGACAGCATCAGCTTCGTAATCCATATCCCGCTGTCGATCGATCTGCTTCTCGACCTACGGCTCGACAAGCAGCGGTTCGTGATCACCGGGGACATCGCACTGCGCGCCACGGCGCGCGCGGCCGAGCCGTTGCTGCTGATCGTCGAAGTCTCCAAACCGCGGCCCTCCGACATCACCGTCAATGTGTCGTCCAAGTCCTTCCGAGGCGAGGTGCTGCGCATCTTGGCCGGCGTCGACGGTGAGATCCGTCGATTCATCGCCCAGTACGTCGCCGACCAGGTCGAGGGGGACGAGTCGCAATCCGCTCAGGTGATCGACGTCGCCCGACAGATCGACGAGGCCCGTCCGTAGCCCACGTCATGCAGGTGCGAGCCCGCGCGTATGTCGACGAGGGGGGAGCGCCACGGGGTCCTGGCCCCGAAACCTGGTTGCCTTTGAATCCGCGTGCCCGCCAATCCAGTTGACACACTCTTGCGGCGGCTCGCCCGGCGGGCTCACAGCCGACACAGGAGCGGCTCAGCGGTCACGCGGCTCGACGGCGGCGGGCGCGATCGCCGCGCGTACCGCCTCGAGCAGGGCCTGCGCCCGGCGGTCGGTGAACACGTCCTCGAGCATCATCTGGTGGCCGTCCGGCCCGGTCAGCGGAACGCGCCAGTTGGGGTATTCGTCGGTGGTTCCCGGCTGGTTCTGGGTGCGGCGGTCACCGACCGCGTCGGTCAGCGCCACCCCCACCAGTCGGGAGGGCGTGCGGCCCAGATACCGGTAGAGGGCGACGACGACGTCCTCGGGATCATCCTCCCCATCCGGGCAGTGCCCGAGCAGACCGACCCGGCGCAGCTCGGCCAGCCAGGCCGCCAGCTCCGTCCGGTCCGCCTCGAGCTCCTCGGTCACGGGCCGGGTCAGCAGGCCAAGGGATTCGCGCAGCCGGACGTGGTCGCCCACCAGGTAGCCGGCAGTGGGCGGCAGGTCATGGGTGGTGACCGAGGCCAGGCAGTACTCCCGCCAGCGTTCGGCCGGCAGGGGGCCGCCGTTTCCTGCACGGTCGAGTTCGAACCAGAGGATCGAGGTGCCCAGCAGGCCGCGTTGCACGAGGTAGTCGCGCACCCACGGTTCGACCGTGCCCAGGTCTTCACCGACCACCAGCGCACCGGCCCGGTGGGCCTCCAGTGCCACGATGCCGATCATCGCCTCGTGGTCGTAGCGCACGTAGGTGCCTTCCGAGGGCGGGACGCCGGCGGGGATCCACCACAGCCGGAACATCCCGATGATGTGATCGATGCGCACGCCGCCGGCGTGCCGCAACACGGTCCGGATCAGCGCGCGGAACGGCCGGTATTCCTGCTGTGCGAGCCGGTCCGGTCGCCACGGCGGCTGGGACCAGTTCTGGCCGAGCTGGTTGAACTCGTCCGGGGGTGCGCCGGCGGTTACGCCCGGCGCGATGGCGTCCTGCAGGGCCCAGGCGTCGGCGCCGTCGGGATGCACGCCGACGGCCAGGTCGTGTATCACGCCCAGCGCCATCCCGGCTCGTACCGCCTGCGACTGTGCTGCGGCGAGCTGGTCGTCGAGCTGCCACTGCATCCAGCGGTGGAAGTCGACGGCGTCGGGATGCTTCCGGGCGAACCTGGCGACGCCCGCGGCATCCGGATGCCGCAGGGAGTCCGGCCAGTGATGCCAGTCGGCACCGAACTTTTCGGCCAGCGAGCACCACGTGGCAAAGTCGTCGAGCGCGCGTCCCTCACGTTCCCGGAAGGCCGCGTAGGCGAGTTCGCGGCCCGCCGACCGGGGAACTCGGTACACCAGCTCGAGCGCGGCGCGCTTGGCTGCCCATGCCCCGTCACGGTCGATCGCGTCGACCCTCGCCGCCCGGCGTTGCACGTCACAACGCAACTGGCGCACCCGGCCGCGCTTGCTCAGCTCGGCGAACTCGGGGATCGCCTCGACGCGAAGGTAGAGGGGGTTGACGAAACGCCGCGAGGTCGGCAGGTAGGGCGACGGCTCCATGGGACGGGTGGGGGCCGCCGCGTGTAGGGGGTTGACCAGCACGTAGTCGGCACCGTGGCGGCACGCCGACCACACCGCCAGGTCCGTCAGGTCGGCGAGGTCGCCGACGCCCCACGATTGGCGGGACCGCACGCTGTAGAGCTGGGTGGCCAGGCCCCAGGCGCGGCGGGCGCCGAGTCGTTCGGGGAAGTCGAGCCGGCCCGGTGTCACGATGAGCGCGGTGCTGTCCTCGGTACCCGCGGACCGCAGGTGCACGCGGTGATAGCCCAGCGGCAGGTCGCCCGGCACCACGAAGCTGGCCTCGCCGACCCAGCGACCATCCAGGTCGAACGGCGGCGTGAAGTTGTCGACCTGGCGGATCCCATCGCGCACCGTCCCGTCCTCGAGCTGCAACCACACCTCGGCGGGGTCCCCGTGGGTCACATGGACCCAGAACCCGATCGGCTCGCCGCTGCGCCCGACGAGGGTCGCCGGCAGCCGCCGCTCCCAGTACGACCGCAGGTGCGCACCGAGGGCGATGTTGCGCTCCTCCTCGGTGCCGGCGGCGACGTCGAACGCGGCCAGCACCGCCACCAGCGTGCTCGCGGGAACCGGCACCTGCCGCCCGGTCCAGTCCTGATATTCGGTGGCGATGCCGAAACGCCGGGCCAGCTCGACCAGCGACGGCGCATGCTCTGTCATACCGACTATCCTTCCCTGGGGACGCACCCGTCGCGCAGCTCGGCGCCGTGCGCGCCGAATGTCGCCGCTCGACAGGACGGGTTGGCCGATCCGCAGCTACCATGCTCTGGAGACCGGAGTATTCCGGCCGGCGGGCGGGTAGAGGCGTGGAAGATGCCGGCTCGTGGCGCACGTCGCTGCCAGTATCGTGTGCCGACCCGGTCCGGGCGCATCGGCTGGATTCCTCATCTTGAGTGGCACGCGAGTAGTGGACGAGTAGTGGTGGTGAGCGCGCACATCGCAGCGTGGCGAGGTCCGTGCGGGTGGCTTACGGTTATCGATGGGGTTCGCGCGTGGCTGTCGCGCAGCTCCGCAGCGTTTCAACAGACCGGACGGTGAATTTTAGTGGCGGAAGAGAGTCGCGGGCAGCGGGGGTCGGGATACGGCCTCGGGCTGTCGACGCGGACGCAGGTGACGGGCTACCAGTTCCTCGCTCGTCGAACCGCGATGGCGCTGACCCGGTGGAGGGTCCGCATGGAGATCGAGCCCGGCCGTCGGCAGAACCTGGCCGTGGTGGCATCGGTCTCCGCGGCGCTGGTGATCTGTCTGGGCGCGTTGTTGTACTCGTTCCTCAGCCCGTCCGGTCAGATCAACGAGTCGCCCATCATCGCCGATCGCGACTCCGGCGCGCTCTACGTGCGGGTGGGCGGCCGGTTGTACCCGGCGCTGAATTTGGCGTCGGCCCGGCTTATCACCGGCCGGCCGGACAACCCGCACCTGGTTCGCTCCAGCCAGATCGCCAGCATGCCGCGCGGGCCTCTGGTCGGTATCCCCGGCGCCCCGTCGAACTTCGCCCCCATGACCCCAACCAAGTCGTCGTGGCTGGTCTGCGACACCGTGGGCTCCGCGGGCGCAACGGGGTCCGGGCTCAGTTCCCCGGCCGGCGTGACGGTGACCGTCATCGACGGCGACCCAGACCTCAGCGGTCACCGGCGGGTGCTGACGGGGTCGGACGCCGCGGTCCTGAGCTACGGCGGGGACGCCTGGGTGATCCGCGAGGGACGGCGTTCGCGGATCGACGCGACGAACCGGTCGGTGCTGCTGCCCTTGGGGCTGACGCCCGAGCAGGTCGGCGCTGCGAAGCCGATGAGCCGCGCCCTGTTCGACGCGCTGCCGGTGGGCCCGGAGCTGACGGTGCCGGACGTGCAGGACGCGGGCAGCCCGGCGTCGTTCCCGGGCGCGCCCGGCCCGGTGGGCACAGTGATCGTCACCCCCCAGATCAGTGGTCCGCAGCAGTACTCGCTGGTGTTGTCCGACGGGGTGCAGACCTTGCCGCCGCTGGTGGCCCAGATCCTGCAGAACGCCGGCTCGGGTAACACCCGGCCGGTGACGGTGGAACCGGCGGCGCTGGCGAAGATGCCGGTGGTCAAGAAGCTGGACCTGTCCTCCTACCCGGACAACCCGTTGAACGTGATGGACATTCGGGAGAATCCGGCCACTTGCTGGTGGTGGGAGAAGACCTCCGGCGAGAACCGGGCCCGCGTCCAGGTCATCTCCGGGTCCACGATCCCGGTCGCATCCAAGGACACGAACAAGGTGGTGTCGCTGGTCAAGGCCGACACGACCGGGCGGCAGGCCGATCAGGTCTACTTCGGTCCCGATCACGCCAACTTCGTGGCGGTCACCGGCAACGATCCCGGCGCGAAGACGACGGAGTCGCTGTGGTGGCTCACCGACGCGGGCGCCCGGTTCGGGGTCGACGACACCCGCGACGTGCGCGAGGCGCTGGGGCTGAAGACCACACCGAGCCTGGCGCCGTGGGTGGCGCTGCGGCTGCTGCCACAGGGCCCGACGCTGTCGCGGGCGGACGCCCTGGTCGAACACGACACCCTTCCGATGGACATGGCCCCTGCAGAGTTGGTGGTACCCAAGTGAAACGCGGATTCGCACGCCCGACACCGGAGAAGCCGCCGGTCATCAAGCCGGAGAACATCGTCCTGCCGACGCCGTTGAGCATCCCTCCGCCGGAGGGCAAGCCCTGGTACATGATCGTCATCGGCGTCGTCGTGATCGGCCTGCTGGGCGGCATGGTGGCCATGACGTTCGCCAGCGGGTCACACGTGTTCGGCGGCGTCGGCTCGATTTTCCCGATCTTCATGGTCGGCGGAATGATGATGATGATGTTCGGCGGCCGGATGGGCGGCCAGCAGCAGATGAGCCGGCCGAAGCTGGACGCGATGCGCGCCCAGTTCATGTTGATGCTGGACTTGCTGCGCGAGACCGCCCACGAGTCGGCCGACAGCATGGATGCCAACTACCGGTGGTATCACCCCGCGCCCGCCACGCTGAGCGCTGCGGTCGGGTCACCGCGGATGTGGGAGCGCAAGCCGGACGGCAAGGACCTGAACTTCGGTGTCGTCCGCGTCGGCGTCGGCATGACGCGTCCCGAGGTGACCTGGGGTGAGCCCCAGAACATGCCGACCGACATCGAACTGGAGCCGGTGACGGGCAAGGCGCTGCAGGAGTTCGGCCGCTACCAGAGTGTCGTGTACAACCTGCCCAAGATGATCTCCCTGCTGGTCGAGCCGTGGTACTCGCTGGTGGGAGAGCGTGAACAGGTGCTGGGCCTGATGCGGGCGATCGTCTGCCAGTTGGCCTTCTCGCACGGGCCCGACCACGTGCAGATGATCGTGGTCAGCGCCGACCTCGACGAGTGGGACTGGGTGAAGTGGATTCCGCACTTCGGCGACCCACGACGTCAGGACGCGGCGGGCAACGCGCGGATGGTTTACGCCTCCGTTCGTGAGTTCGCCGCCGAGCAGGCCGAATTGTTCGCCGGTCGCGGATCTTTCACGCCCCGGCATGCCAGTTCGGCGGCGCAGACGCCGACGCCGCACACCGTGATCATCGCCGACGTCGTCGATCCGCAATGGGAGTACGTGAACAGCGCCGAGGGCATCGACGGCGTGACGTTCTTCGACTTGACCGGCGCTTCCATGTGGTCGTCCGTCCCGGAGCGCGCGCTGCGGTTCGACGAGCAAGGGGTGATCGAGACGTTGCCCCGTGACCGCGACACGTGGATGGTGATCGATGACAATCCGTGGTTTTTCGCCCTCACCGACCACCTGAGCGTCGCCGAGGCGGAGGGATTCGCGCAGAAGCTGGCGCGCTGGCGGCTCGCCGAGGCCTACGAGGAGATCGGTCAGCGGGTCGCCCACATCGGCGCCCGCGACATCTTGTCCTACTACGGCATCGACGACCCCGCCGACATCGACTTCCACGCGCTGTGGGGCAGCCGCTCCGACAGCATGGGCCGGTCGCGGTTGCGCGCGCCGTTCGGCAACCGCTCCGACAACGGCGAACTGCTGTTCCTGGACATGAAATCGCTGGACGAAGGCGGTGACGGCCCGCACGGCGTCATGTCCGGTACGACCGGCTCGGGTAAGTCGACGCTGGTGCGGACCGTGATCGAGTCGCTGATGCTCGGCCACCCGCCGGAAGAACTGCAGTTCGTGCTGGCCGACCTCAAGGGTGGGTCGGCGGTCAAGCCGTTCGCCGGGGTGCCGCACGTGTCGCGGATCATCACCGACCTGGAAGAAGACCAGGCGCTGATGGAGCGCTTCCTGGATGCGCTGTGGGGCGAGATCGCCCGTCGCAAGGCGATCTGCGACAGCGCCGGGGTGGACGACGCCAAAGAGTACAACGCGGTGCGCACTCGGATGCGGGCCCGCGGCCAGGACATGCCGCCGCTGCCGATGCTCGTGGTCGTCATCGACGAGTTCTACGAGTGGTTCCGCATCATGCCGACGGCGGTCGACGTGCTCGACTCGATTGGCCGGCAGGGCCGCGCCTACTGGATCCACCTGATGATGGCGTCGCAGACGATCGAGAGCCGTGCCGAGAAGCTCATGGAGAACATGGGTTACCGCCTGGTGCTGAAAGCCCGCACCGCGGGTGCCGCTCAGGCGGCGGGCGTGCCCAACGCGGTGAACCTGCCGGCCCAGGCGGGTCTGGGTTACTTCCGCCGGAGCCTCGAGGATATCGTCAGGTTCCAGGCGGAGTTCCTGTGGCGCGATTACATCGCTCGCGGGATCACGGTCGACGGCGACGAGGCACCCAGCCTGGTGCACAGCATCGACTACGTGCGTCCGCAACTGTTCACGAACTCCTTCACCCCGCTCGAGGTCAGCGTCGGCGGGCCGGACCAGGTCACGATCCCGACGAACGGTGAGTCGGTCGCCGCGCCCCTGCCCATCGAGGCCGAGGAAGAGGACGAAGAGGGATTCCGGGTGCCCAAGATCGGCACGGTGATCATCGATCAGCTGCGCAAGATCCCGTTCGAGCCGTACCGGCTGTGGCAGCCGCCGCTGAACCAGCCCGTCGCCGTCGACGAACTGGTCAACCGGTTCCTCGGGCACCCTTGGCAGCAGGACTATGGATCCGCAAGGAACCTGGTGTTCCCGATCGGGATCATCGACCGCCCGTTCAAGCACGACCAGCCACCGTGGACGGTCGACACCTCCGGCCCCGGTGCCAACGTGCTGATCCTGGGCGCCGGCGGTTCGGGCAAAACGACGGCGCTGCAGACGCTGATCTGCTCGGCCGCGCTGACCCACACCCCCGAGCAGGTGCAGTTCTACTGCCTGGCCTACAGCAGCACCGCATTGAACACGGTGGCGCAGCTGCCCCACGTGGGTGAGGTGGTCGGCCCCACGGACCCGTACGGCGTGCGCCGTACCGTGGCCGAGTTGCTGGCGTTGGTGCGTGACCGCAAGCGCACCTTCCTCGAATACGGGATTCCCTCGATGGAGGTGTTCCGGCGCCGCAAGTTCGGTGGTGCCTCCGGCCCGGTGCCCGACGTGTTCGGCGATGTCTACCTGGTGATCGACAACTACCGGGCGCTCGCCGAGGAGAACGAGGTCCTGATCGAACAGGTCAACCAGATCATCAACCAGGGTCCCTCGTTCGGTGTGCACGTGATCGTCACGGCCGACCGCGAGTCGGAGTTGCGCCCGCCGGTGCGCAGCGGTTTCGGCTCGCGCGTCGAACTGCGTCTGGCCGCCTTGGAGGACGCCAAGCTGGTGCGCTCCCGGTTCGCCAAGGAGGTGCCGGTCCAGCCGGGTCGCGGCATGGTCGCGGTCAACTACGTCCGCCTCGACGCCGACCCCCAGTCGGGTCTGCACACCCTGGTGGCCCGGCCCGCGCTGGGCAGCACGCCCGGCAACGTGTTCGAGTCCGACAGCATCGTCGAAGCGGTCAGCAGGCTCGCCACCGGGCAGGCCCCGCCGGTGCGGCGGCTGCCGGCCACGTTCGGCGTGCAGCAGGTGCGGGAGCTGGCTGCTCGCGACTCCCGCCAGGGCGTCGGGGCGGGAGGGATCGCCTGGGCGATCTCGGAGCTGGATCTCAACCCGGTGTACCTCAATTTCGCCGAGAACTCGCACCTGATGGTGACGGGTCGGCGCGAATGCGGGAAAACCACCACGCTGGCCACCATCATGACCGAGATCGGGCGGCTGTATGCCCCGGGCGCCACCAGCGCACCCGCCACGGCGCAACGCTCGGCCCAGGTGTGGCTGGTCGACCCGCGTCGCCAACTCCTGACCGCGCTGGGTTCGGAGTACGTGGAGAAGTTCGCCTACAACCTCGACGGCGTCCAGGCGATGATGGGCGAGCTGGCGGCGGTTCTGGCAGGCCGAGAGCCACCGGCGGGCCTGTCGGCCGAGGAGTTGCTGTCGCGGTCGTGGTGGA
>CAYVQQ010000037.1:0-16927 GCA_964453085.1 uncultured Mycobacterium sp. | reverse complement strand
CCATCGCCGCCGGCCCGACGGCGTCGTTCGTGCCCGAACTGTTCGCCACCCGCTACCGTTACACCGGCACCGCGCTGTCCAGCAACCTCGCCGGTATCCTCGGCGGGGCGTTGCCGCCGTTGATCGCCGGCACGCTGCTGGCCAACTTCGGCAGTTGGGCCCTGAGCCTGCTGCTCGCCTCGCTGGTGTCGCTCAGTCTGGTCAGCACCTATCTGCTACCGGAAACCGACGGCGCGGTATTCGGGGCGGCGCGGTTGCCGGATCTGCAGTCCAGAGGCTGCCGCTGACTCAGTTGGCGTGCAGTTCGGCGTTGAGCGCGATGCCCTGGCCGCTGCGCGGAACCACCTCCACGGCCCCGCTGATCGAGTTGCGGCGGAACAGCAGGTTGTCCGCGCCGGACAGCTCACGCGCCTTGACCGTCTTTCCGCCGGGCATGGCGATCTTGGTGCCCGCGGTGATGTAGAGGCCGGCCTCCACGATGCAGTCGTCGCCGAGCGAGATACCCAGCCCCGCGTTCGCGCCCAGCAGGCAGCGCCGCCCGACCGAGACGACCTCCGTGCCGCCGCCGGACAGCGTCCCCATGATCGACGCCCCGCCGCCGACGTCCGACCCGTCGCCCACCACCACACCCGCCGAGATGCGGCCCTCGACCATCGAGGCGCCCAGCGTGCCGGCGTTGTAATTGACGAAGCCTTCGTGCATCACGGTGGTGCCGGGCGCCAGATGGGCACCCAGCCGCACCCGGTCGGCGTCGGCGATGCGCACCCCGGTCGGCACGACGTAGTCGACCATCCGCGGGAACTTGTCGACGCCGTAGACGGTTACCGGTCCGCGGCGGCGCAGCCTGGCTCGGATCGCCTCGAAGCCGTCGACCGCGCAGGGGCCATAGTTCGTCCACACCACGTTGGTCAGCACGCCGAACAGGCCGTTGGCGTTCAGGCCGTGGGGGGTTACCAGCCGGTGCGAGAGCAGGTGTAACCGTAGGTAGGCGTCGTAGGAGTCGGCGGCGACGTCCTCCAGCGAGCCGATCACGGTGCGCACCACGACGGTCTCGGTGCCGCGGTCCTCGTCGCGGCCGGTCAGGGCCGCCAGGTCCGTGGGAACGTCGGATCCGGTGAGGCGCGTGGTCGTACCGGTGCCCGGTCCCGTCAATTCCGGTGCGGGAAACCAGGTGTCGAGGACCGATCCGTCCGAGGCCAGCGTCGCCAGCCCGATTCCTGCAGCTCCAGTCACGGCGGTCAGATTACTTGTCCCCGGCGAGCAGACGTCAACGCCCCCGACACTGATGAGGGCGCCCGATGAGGGCGCCACAGCGTCCGTTGTATCTGCTCGCGGACTTCAAGCGACCACTACCCTGGGATCGTGCTGGACTTGCGCGGGGACCCGATCGAGCTGACCGCGGCGCTGGTCGACATCCCCAGCGAATCGCGGCACGAGGCGCGCCTCGCCGATGCGGTGGAGGCCGCGCTGCGCGCCCAGACGTCGGGCTTTGAGATCGTCCGCAACGGCAACGCGGTCCTGGCGCGCACGCACCGGCGGCGGCCGTCGCGGGTGTTGCTGGCCGGACACATCGACACCGTCCCGGCCGCCGACAACCTGCCCAGCCGCCGCGACGGCGACATGCTGTACGGCTGCGGGGCCGCCGACATGAAATCCGGCGACGCGGTTTTCCTCCACCTGGCCGCCACCCTGGCCGAACCGGTGCACGATCTGACGCTGGTGTTCTACGACTGCGAGGAAATCGAAGCCGCCGCAAACGGTTTGGGCCGTATCGAGCGCGAGCTTCGGGACTGGCTGTCCGCCGACGTCGTCGTCCTGGGCGAGCCCACCGGAGGCTACGTCGAAGCCGGCTGCCAGGGAACGCTGCGCGTGGTGATCGGCGTCACCGGCACCCGCGCCCATTCGGCACGTCCCTGGTTGGGTGACAACGCGATTCACAAACTGAACCCGGTCCTGGACCGGCTGGCGCGCTACCGGGCGCGCTGCGTCGACATCGACGGGTGCACTTATCGCGAGGGCCTGTCGGCCGTGCGGATCGAGGGCGGAGTGGCCGGCAACGTGATCCCCGACACGGCCTCGGTGACGGTCAACTTCCGTTTCGCGCCCGATCGGTCGGTGGCCGCCGCGCTGCGCCACGTGCACGAGGTGTTCGACGGGCTCGACGTGCGCATCGAACAGACCGACGCCGCATCGGGCGCCCTGCCCGGGCTGGCGCAGCCCGCCGCCCGGGCCCTGGTCGAGGCCGCCGACGGGCGCGTCCGGGCGAAATACGGCTGGACGGACGTGGCACGCTTCGCCGCCCTGGGCATACCGGCGGTCAACTTCGGGCCCGGCGACCCCGACGTCGCGCACAAGCGCGACGAAGCGGTGCCGGTCGGCAACATCACCGCCGCCGTGGACGTGTTGCGAAGATACCTGAGCGATTGAAGATACCTGAGCGATTAGGGACGGTATGCGCGACATTGCCGGCTTGCAAGGCCGGCTTGCAAGCCCGCTTTCATCGCGAAGGCGACGTCCTCGCCCGGAAGGCCGGAGATCACCGGGTACGCGCGGCCGGGCGTTGTCGCGCGAGGTGCTCGGCGCGCGCCCGCGTCTCCCGCTGGGTGCATCGGTGGGCGCGCCGCCGGGGCGTGGTCTACCGTTGGCAGATATGGGCCGGCAAGGCAACCCGCGAGGCAAAGCGTCAGGAACGTGGGCCGTCTGCGTGTACTGCGCGTCCGCGCCGACGCATCCCGAGTTGCTTGGGCTCGCCGCCGAACTCGGCGAGGCGATCGCCGAGCGGGGCTGGTCTCTGGTGTGGGGCGGCGGCCGGGTTTCGGCGATGGGCGCGGTGGCGGGCGCGGCGCGGGCTCGGGGCGGCCACACCGTCGGCGTCATCCCGGAGAACCTGATGCGCCGCGAGATCGCCGACACCGACGCCGACGAGCTGATCGTCAGCGACACGATGCGCGACCGCAAGCGCACCATGGAAGACCTCGCCGACGCGTTCATCGTCCTGCCCGGTGGCGTCGGCACACTCGACGAGCTGTTCGACGCGTGGACCACCGGCTACTTGGGGGTACACGGCAAGCCGATCGTGCTGCTGGACCCGCTGGGGCACTACGAGGGGCTGTGGGCGTGGTTGCGCGGGCTGGTCGAAAGTGGTTACGTCTCGCAGGCGGCTATGGCCCGGTTGGTGCTGGTCGACAAGGTGAGCGCCGCGATGGAGGCGTGCGCACCCGACTGAGCCGCGGGCCGTCCGGGCCACTGACCCGGCCGTCGGCGGGTCCGAGTGCGACCAGGCACCATAGAGGTGTGCAGTCCAGTCTGTGCGGCCGCCCGGTCGCAGCGGATCGCCCGCTGATCATGGCGATCGTCAACCGCACCCCGGATTCCTTCTACGACCGCGGTGCGACCTTCAGCGACGCCGCCGCGAGGGACGCGGTGCACCGGGCCGTCGCCGACGGCGCCGACGTGATCGACGTGGGCGGCGTCAAAGCCGGGCCCGGCGAAACCGTCGACGGCGACACCGAGATCGCCCGGCTGGTGCCGTTCATCGAATGGCTGCGCGGCGCCTACCCCGACCAGCTGGTCAGCGCCGACACCTGGCGATCGGAGGTGGCCAGGGTGGCCTGTGCGGCCGGCGCGGACCTGATCAACGACACCTGGGGCGGCATTGATCCGGACCTGCCCGCGGTGGCCGCCGAGTTCGGAGCGGGCCTGGTCTGTTCGCACACCGGCGGCGCGCTGCCCCGCACCCGCCCGTTCCGGGTGAGCTACGGCACCTCGGACCGGGGTGTGGTAGACGACGTGATCCGCCGGGTCACCGAGGCCGCCGAGAAGGCGGTGGCGGCCGGGGTGCCGCGCGACCGCGTGTTGATCGACCCGGCCCACGACTTCGGCAAGAACACCTTCCACGGGTTGGCCCTGTTGCGACATGTCGCCGATCTCGTCAACACGGGCTGGCCGGTGCTCATGGCATTGAGTAACAAGGACTTCGTCGGGGAGACTCTCGGGGTTGAATTGACCGAGCGGCTCGAGGGCACATTGGCGGCCACCGCGCTGGCGGCGGCTGCCGGCGTGCGAATGTTTCGGGTGCACGAGGTGGCGGCCACCCGGAGGGTTCTGGAGATGGTGGCCTCGATCCGGGGAACGCGCCCGCCGGCGCGCACGGTGAGGGGACTCGCATGAGGGCATCGGAGTTGGTGGCCGGCGATCTTGCCCGGGAGGGGATCGTGCCCGGCCGACCGGGTGACGTCTGGCTCTCCGACCGCTGGTGCCGGCCCGGCTGGACCATCGAGGAGTTGGAGGCCGCGAAGGCCGGGCGGACCATCTCCGTGGTGCTGCCGGCCCTCAACGAACAAGACACCGTCCAGGCGGTCATCGAAAGCGTCGCGCCGCTGCTTCACGACGGCGGCGGCCTGATCGACGAATTGATCGTGCTGGATTCCGGCTCGACCGACGACACCGAAATCCGCGCCGTCGCCGCGGGCGCCCGAGTCGTCAGCCGGGAACAGGCGCTCCCGGAGGTGCCCACCCGACCCGGCAAGGGCGAGGCGCTGTGGCGCTCGCTGGCGGTCAGCAGCGGCGACATCGTGGTGTTCGTCGATTCTGACCTGATCGACCCCCACCCGATGTTCGTGCCGTGGCTGGTCGGCCCGTTGCTCACCGGCGATGGCGTCCACCTGGTCAAGAGCGTCTACCGCCGGCCCCTGCACGTCGGCGACGCAGACGGCGCCGCGGGGGAGACGGGCGGCGGACGGGTCACCGAACTGGTCGCCCGGCCGTTGCTGGCGGCGCTTCGGCCGGAGCTGGGCTGCATCCTGCAACCGCTCGGCGGTGAGTATGCGGCGAGCCGCGAACTGCTGACCTCGCTGCCGTTCGCCCCGGGCTATGGCGTGGAGATCGGCCTGCTCGTCGACACCTTCGACCGGCTGGGGCTCGATGCGATCGCCCAGGTGAACTTGGGTGTGCGGGCGCATCGCAACCGGCCACTGACCGAGCTCGGGGCGATGAGCCGCCAGATCATCGCGACCCTGCTCTCGCGCTGTGGGATCCCCGACTCCGGGGTGGGGCTGACCCAGTTCCTCGTCGACGGGCCCGAGGGTTGCGGATTCACCGGCCGCCCATGAAAACGGTCCGGCCACGCTGATCGCCGGAGCCTCGGCGCGGTAGGGCAGTATCGGTGACGTGGCGTTGGTGTTGTTGTACCTGGTCGTGCTGGTGCTGGTCGCGATCGTGCTGTTCGGCGTGGCCAGCCTGCTGTTCGGTCGCGGCGAGCCGCTGCCGCCACTGCCGCGGGGGACGACGGCGACGGTGCTGCCCGCCTACGGCGTGACCGGCTCCGACATCGACGCCGTCAAGTTCACCCAGGTGCTGCGCGGGTACAAGACCAGCGAGGTGGACTGGGTGCTGGACCGCCTCGCGCGTGAGGTGGAGGCCTTACGCGGGCAGCTCGCGGCGGTTCACGCGGCGACTGAAGGGGGAGCCGGGCGCGATCCGGTGGAACCGGAGGATGGCCCGGATCGTGAGGACTGACGTGGGCGACGACGAGGTAGTTCGCTGCGACTGGGCGTCGGCGCGGCCCGGACCCGATTTCACCTTGTACCGCGACTATCACGACTGGGAGTGGGGCCGCCCCGTGCGCGACGGGGTGGCGCTGTTCGAGAGGTTGAGCCTGGAGGCCTTCCAGAGCGGTCTGTCGTGGTTGATCATTCTGCGCAAGCGGGAGAATTTCCGGCGCGCCTTCTGCGGGTTCGATGTCGAGAAGGTCGCCGGGTACACCGATGCCGACGTGCGGCGGTTGATGGCCGATGCGGGAATAGTGCGCAACCGCGCCAAGATCGAGGCGACGATAGCCAACGCGCGTGCGGCCGCCGAGCTGGGATCGCCTGATGAGCTGTCCGGCCTGCTCTGGTCGTTTGCGCCGCAGCCGCGGCCCCGACCGGCCGACGGCAGCCAAATCCCCTCGGCCACTGCCGAATCGAAGGCGATGGCGCACGAATTGAACCGGCGGGGTTTCCGCTTCGTGGGGCCGACTACCGCCTACGCGCTGATGCAGGCGACCGGGATGGTCGACGACCACATCAGTGCTTGCTGGGTGCCCGCGGCGGGCCGCTGAGACGGTACAGCCGGGTCTTGGTGCGAGTCGTGGCCTCCATAGGGAACAATAGGGGGGTGATTTGGCAGTTCGATGTCGGGCGTGGCAGGAAATTCGCTGGGGGGGCATGGTCGACGCCCACCAGGCCCGCGGTAGCGGGCCGTCCCGACTGTGGAGGGAGCACTCGATGGCGGCGATGAAGCCCCGGACCGGAGACGGTCCTTTGGAAGCGACCAAGGAGGGGCGCGGCATCGTGATGCGGGTACCACTCGAGGGAGGTGGTCGATTGGTCGTCGAGTTGACGCCCGACGAAGCCGCCGCCCTGGGTGACGAACTCAAGGGCGTCACCAGCTCCACCTGAGGTCTGTCTGACCAACAGCCCGGGTGTTAGGCACACACCTTCCGGTAGACGTCGAGCGTCTGCTCGGCGACGTGGGTCCAGGAGAATTCCTTGGTGCAACGCTGACGGCCGGCCCGGCCGTAGCGTTCGGCTTTTTCCGGGTCGGCGACAAGTTCGTTGACCGCCGCGGCCAATCCGGCTTGGAATCCGCACGCGTCGTCGGGGTCGTAGTGCACCAGCGACCCGGTGACGCCGTCCGCGACGACTTCGGGTATCCCGCCGACGTCGGAGGCCACCACCGCGGTCCCGCAGGCCATCGCCTCCAGGTTGACGATGCCCAGCGGCTCATACACCGACGGGCAGACGAAAACATCGGCGGCCGACAGGATCTCGCGCAGATCGCCGGTGGGGAGCATCTCCCGCACCCAGAAGACACCGGAGTGCGTGCGGGCCAGTTCGGCTACCGCGCCGCGCACCTCTTCGGCCAGTTCCGGGGTGTCGGGGGCGCCGGCGCAAAGAATCAGCTGCACCTCGGGGCTGAAATGGTGTGCGGCGGCCACCAAATGGGTGACGCCCTTCTGGCGGGTGATCCTGCCGACGAAGGCCACGATCGGTCTGCTCCGGTCGACTCCGAGCTCGGCCAGCAGCGAGCCGCCGGCTTCCGCGGGCCCGGCGGGATACCAGACGTCGGCGTCGACACCGTTACGGATGACATGCACGCGCCCGGGATCCAGCGTGGGGTAGACCCGCAGGATGTCGTCACGCATGCCGGAGCTGACCGCGATCACGGCGTCGGCGGCCAGCACCGCTGTGTGCTCCACCCATGTCGACACCCGGTAGCCACCGCCGAGCTGTTCGGCTTTCCACGGCCGCAGCGGCTCCAGGGAGTGCGCGGTCAGCACGTGCGGGATGTCGTAGAGCAACGCGGTGAGGTGCCCGGCCAGGCCGGTGTACCAGGTGTGCGAATGCACGACGGTGGCCCCCGACGCGGCGTTGACCATCATCAGGTCCGACGACAACGTCGACAGCGCCGCGTTGGCGCCCTGCAACCGGGGGTCGGGCTGCTGGGCCTGGACGCCCGGGCGGGGCGCGCCCATGCAGTGCACGTCGACGTCACAAAGCCGGCGCAGCTGGGCGACCAACTCGGTGACGTGTACCCCGGCCCCGCCGTAGACCTCCGGTGGGTACTCCCGCGTCATCATCGCCACCCGCATATCGGTACCGTAGTGGGGCCACGGCGCAGCCCGCGAGCCGGCCTGCGGAGAAGCTGGTCGGTCCGGAGCTGGGCCGAACAAGTCAAATGCCTTGACAGACAGCCCGTCAGAACGGCAAAAGCGGGGATTCCCTGGCAGCGGTTCGCGACGGCCGATAGGTTTATGCCATGAGGGAAGTTCCACACGTGCTGGGTATCGTCCTGGCCGGCGGTAGGGGTAAGCGGCTGTACCCGCTGACCGCGGACCGGGCAAAGCCCGCAGTTCCCTTCGGAGGCGCCTACCGGCTGATCGATTTCGTGCTGTCCAACCTGGTGAACGCCCGGTTACTGCGAATCTGCGTTCTCACGCAATACAAGTCGCATTCACTCGACCGACACATCTCCCAGAACTGGCGGTTGTCCGGCCTGGCCGGTGAATACATCACGTCGGTGCCGGCGCAGCAGCGTCTCGGCCCGCGCTGGTACACCGGCTCGGCCGACGCGATCTATCAGTCGCTCAATTTGATCTATGACGAAGACCCCGACTACATCGCCGTTTTCGGCGCCGATCACGTGTACCGGATGGACCCCGAGCAGATGGTCCAGTTCCACGTCGACAGCGGGGCCGGCGTGACGGTGGCCGGTATCCGCGTCCCGCGCCACGAGGCCACCGCGTTCGGGTGCATCGACGTCGACGACTCCGGTCGCATCCGGGATTTCGTGGAGAAGCCACTGGACCCCCCGGGAACCCCCGACGACCCGGGTTCGACGTTCGCGTCGATGGGCAACTACATCTTCACCACCAAGGTGCTCATCGACGCGATCCGCGCCGACGCCGACGACGATCACTCCGATCACGACATGGGCGGCGACATCATCCCGCGGCTGGTCAACGAGGGGATGGCGGCGGTCTACGACTTCAACGACAACGAGGTGCCCGGCGCCACGGACCGCGACCGGGGCTACTGGCGCGACGTCGGGACGCTGGACGCCTTCTACGACGCGCACATGGACCTGGTGTCGGTGCATCCGGTGTTCAACCTCTACAACAAGCGCTGGCCGATTCGCGGCGAATCGGAGAACCTGGCGCCGGCGAAGTTCGTCAACGGCGGCTCCGCCCAGGAGTCGGTGGTGGGCGCCGGCAGCATCATCTCGGCGTCGTCGGTGCGCAACTCGGTGCTGTCGTCCAACGTCCTGGTCGACAACGGCGCGATCGTGGAGGGCAGCGTGATCATGCCGGGCGCGCGGGTGGGCCGCGGCGCGGTGGTGCGGCACGCGATCCTCGACAAGAACGTCGTGGTCGGGCCCGGTGAGATGGTCGGAGTCGATCTGGAGAGAGATCGTGAACGTTTCGCGGTGAGTGCCGGCGGCGTTGTCGCCGTCGGCAAAGGTGTGTGGATCTAGCGCCGCACGCTCACCACACGAAGGGCACCAAGCGATAGCGCACCCGCCGGGTGTACTCGTGGTAGCCGCTTAGCTCGTGGTCGAGCATGTTTTCCTCATCGCTGATGCGGAGCACGAGCACGAACAGTCCGGGTACCACGAAGAGCAGTCCCCAATACGAGCCGAGCGCCAACGGGACGCCGAGCATCAGGATGATGCTTCCGGTGTACATCGGATGCCGGACCAGTCCGTAAAGCCCGGTGGAAACGAGGGTCTGGCCCGCCTCGACGGTGATGTTGACGGCCGCGTAGCTGTTCTGGATCACCACCAGCATCGCGACGCCGAGCCCGACCGCGACCAGCACATCGCCGATCACCGAGATCGACGCCGGCACCGTCGACCAGCCGAAGCGGTGATCAAGTGCGCTGAAAACGAACATGGCGAAAAAGCAAACAGACAGGAAGAAGACAACGAGTCGCTGCAACGGTCGGGTCTCCGCGAACGGTCCACGCATGCGCCGGCCGAGCGCGGCCGGGTTCGTCCGCAACAGGTAAACACCGGGGATCCAGGTGGACAGCGCGAACACTGCGAGGAAGACCCATGCCTGCCAGTAGTGGAATGTCCCCGCCGGCACAAACAGCATCAATCCAATGGACACGAGTTCCAGAGTGGCTGAAGTGAGCACTTTGCCAACGGTTTTCATGACAGCGTCCTTACGTCTTGTACGTCGTCCTTACGTCTGTACGTCGCGGCGGCGGAAGGCCGCCATTCCCACCGCGATTAGCGCGGCGTCGATCACCGACAACCACAGCAGTGGCGTCGCCGTGAAGACGCCACCGGTGACCCGCGGAATGTGCGCGAACGGTTCGAGGTCGAGCACCCACTGGGGGAATCCCGACAGCGCACCGATCAGATACACCGCGACGAATCCGACCAGCACGCCCCACGCCACCGGGCTGAATCTCGGCATCAGCCCGAACAACGCAACGGTCACCGCGGCCGGCAACCACACGGCGGGCAGCTGCACCGCGGCGCTGGCCAGGACCATGGCCAACTTGCCGCCGACGTCGCCGGCCGCCATGCCGTAGACGAACCCCGCCGCCACGCCACTGATCAGCAGCGCCGCCGCGGACCCGACCAGGGCGGCCACCAGATGGCTTGCCAGCCAGCGGTTTCGCGACACGGCACCGGCCAACGTGGTTTCGGCCCGCTGACCGGACTCCTCCTGGTGCAGCCGCAGGGTCAGCGAGACGGCGAATGCCGCAGCCATCATGCCCATCATGGTGAATGCCACCGCGATGAACGCCTGCTCCAACGCGCCGGTGCCGCCCATCCGTGCGACGATGTCGCGAACCATGGTGCTATCGCCCAGCTCGTCGCCGATGCCGTGCACAACGCTGCCCATCACCACGCCGTACCCGCACAGCCCCACGATCCACAGCAGCAACGCACCGCGGTCCAGCCGCCAGGCCAGTCCGAAGACGTTGCCCAACGCCGGTCCGGCGGCTCCGGGACCGGCGCGTTCGTCGAACAGCCCGGCACCGACGTCGCGCGCCGCGAGCAGTCGATACGCCACGGCCGTGAGCGCGGCCGCCGTTGTCAGATGCAGCAGCAGCACCCACCAGTGATCGCCGGCATACGGCCTGAGCTGCAACGACCACCCCAGCGGCGACAGCCAGGACAGCGCGCCGTCCCCGGCGTCGCCGATGGCACGCAACGTGAACGCGGCCGCCAGGACGGCGAACGCGGCACCGCGCGCGAATCGCGCACTCGCCGAGAGCTGCGCGGCCACCGCCGCGATGGCGGCGAATACCACGCCGGAGCCGGCCAGTGCCGCCCCGAAGGCGAGCGACCCGCCGGCCGGCACCGCCGTGGTGAGCAGGCCGGCGGCACCGATCGCACCGGTGGCCAGCGACGCCCCGAACGACAGCAGCAGCGCCGCGGTCAGGCCGGCGTAGCGGCCCACCGCGGTCGAGTCGACCAACTCGGTGCGGCCGGTCTCCTCGTCGGCGCGGGTGTGTCGGATAATCGTGAGGATGACGGCCACCGCGATCAGCAGGTGGAACATTCCCGCCTTCCAGACGCCCACCGCGCCCAGGCTGTCGTTGTAGACCTGTCCGAACAGGGCACGCTGGGCCGGACTGGCCATGATGGAGGCCACGAACCCGGCGCGGGCGGCCTCGGTAGGATAGACCTTCTCGATACTGCCGACATACACCGTGGCCAGCGGCACCGACAGCAGCAGCACCCACAGCGGCAGCGAGACCCGGTCGCGGCGCACGTAGAGCCGCAGCATCCCGAAAGTGCCGACGAAGTGCGAACTGTCAAGCCGGGCAGGGGGTTCCGGAGATCGTGACCGATTCAGTATCGCGGTGCTCATAACGCGGAGACCTCTGCTGTGGTGTAGTGACGCAGGAACAGCTCCTCGAGTGTCGGCGGCTGGCTCACCAGGCTGCGCACGCCCGCGTGGCCGAGCACACGGATGAATTCTCCGAGGCTTTCGCTGTCGACCCGGGCGCACAATGTGGTGCCCTCGATGGTGACGTCATCGACTCCCCGGATCCGGCTCAGATCACCGGGACTGCTGATCATTTCGGCTCTGATCGAGGTGCGGCTCAGGTGGCGCAGGGAGGCCAGCGAACCACTCTCGACGGTCCTGCCGTCCCGGATGATGGTGACCCGTTCGCACAGCGCTTCCGTCTCGGCCAGGATGTGGCTGGACAGCAGCACCGTGACGCCCCGGTCGCGTGCTTCGCCGACGCACTGCTGGAACACGTTCTCCATCAACGGGTCCAGGCCGCTGCTGGGCTCGTCCAGGAGCAGCAGCTCGGCGTGTGACGAGAAGGCAGAGATCAAGGAAACTTTCTGGCGGTTGCCCTTGGAGTAGGTGCGGGCTTTCTTGTGAGGGTCGAGGTCGAAGCGGTCGATCAGCTCGGCTCGGCGCTTGCCGTCGAGGCCACCGCGCATGCGGGCCAGCAGGTCGATGATCTCGCCACCGGTGAGTGTGGGCCACAGCGTCACATCGCCTGGCACGTAGGCGACTCGGCGATGCAGTGCGACGGCGTCGGCCCACGGGTCGCCGCCGAGTAACCGTGCATTGCCGCCGTCGGACTTCACCAGGCCCAGCAGGATGCGGATGGTGGTGGACTTGCCGGCGCCGTTGGGTCCGAGGAAGCCGTGCACCTCGCCCTCGTGCACCGTGAGATCCAAGCCGTCGAGCGCCCGCACGGCACCGAAGTTCTTGGTGAGGCCGCGGACTTGGATGGGCGCGAACTGCTCAGCCGGCATGGGATTCTCCTTCGTGAGTGGCGGCCAGGAATGCGTCGTACATGGTGCTGTCCGCCATCAGTCCCTCGGTGTATATCTCCAGCGCGGGCAGGACCATGTCGCGGGTGTAGTCGCGCAATACGGCACGCAGATCCGTTGGGGTGTCGTGCATTTGCAGGTACAACAGGAATCCGCCGCCGCCGGTTATCGACAGGTATCTCGCCCTGGCCCGCGGGTCCCGGCTCGGTTTGAGCGTCCCCGACCGCACCCCTTCGTCCAGGTAGGCTTCGGCGTTGTCGATCATCTTGCGCCACAGTGTTTTTGCCAAATCGCCGCCGGTCTGCATATTACGCACCAGGTAGCGCATCAAGGGCGCATAGGACTCGATCTCGGCCAGCTGCGCGAACCACGAGCCCGGATCGGGGGACCGCATGGCTTCGACCTTGCCGCTGCGGATCTCTTCGGCGATGTAGTCATCGCACGCCTTGCGCAGGCCGTCCTTGGAACCGAAGTGGTGGATGACCAGTGCGGCGCTGACACCGGCCGCGTCGGCGATCGCGCGCAGGCCCACACCGAACCCATGCTCGCCGAACTGCGCTATGGCTGCGTCGCGGATCCGCGCGGCGGCAGTCAGATCGATTGAACGCATGTTCTGGATGCTAAACGGGTGTTTAGCCCAGCGTCAAGGCGGCGCGGCTGCTCGGCAGGGTCAGTCGCGGACCGCGGCCAGCAGCCCGTCGCCCAGGGGCACCAGCGCCGGGGTGAGGCGCTCGTTTTCGGCGATGAGCCGTGTCGCCTCGCGGACCGCGACCACCTCGGGATCGTGCGCAGCGGGGTCACTGGCCCGTCCGCCCAGCGCCGCCCGGTGCACGACGATGACGCCGCCGGGACGCAGCAACCGCACCCCCTCGACCACATAATCGGGCTGGTCGATGGGGTCGGCGTCGATGAACACCAGGTCGTAGGACTCGTCGGCGAGCCGGGGGAGCACCGCTTGGGCGCGGCCACTGATCAGCCGGGTCCGGGACGGCCCCACCCCGGCCTCGGAGACCGCCTGCTTGGCCAGCCGCAGATGCTCGGGTTCGATATCAATCGTGGTCAGCACGCCGTCAGCGCTCATGCCGGAGAGCAGCCACAGCCCGCTCACCCCCGCACCGGCACCGACTTCGACGATTGCCTTGCCGCCGCTCAGCTTGGCCAACAGGCTCAACAGCGCGCCGACCGCGGGTGTCACCGCGCCCGAACCGATGTCCATGGCGCGCTCGCGGGCGTCGGCCAGGATCGCGTCCTCCGAGATCGAGGCCTCGGCGTGCGCGAACAAGGACTCGGCCCGGCCGCGGGCGGGTTCGTCGGGGGTGACCGAGCTGGTATCGGTGCCGTCCATGCCCCGCAGCGTATGTCGAATCCGCGCCGCAGTCGCTCAGGCGCGCCTGGCCGGACCCCGGCGATACGCCCGCCGAACCCCGCGGGGGCGAGGTGGCCGTTCGCCGAGTACCAGCTGCCCGGCGCAGGTAACGATCTGGTTTCTCAGCTTCAGCTCAGATTGCTCATATATCGCGCACACCCCGGTACGCGACGGTAGCTCTATGGAACGCGGAGGGCGATGGACCGGGAATACAAGCTGGCAGCTACCTGTTACCGCCAGTGACGAACTGCCGATCACCGGCGGACCGATTTCGGAGGATTCGATCATCACCGCGCTCTTGAGCCCGACCAGCATGTCGCACCCCCAGGAGTTTCCCGACGACAGGTGGGTGGAGACCTGCGACGAGTTGCAGGGTACCGCTGTGTTCGACGCGACCGGCGACAAGGCGACGATGCCCTCATGGGACGACCTGGTCCGCCAGCACGCCGACCGGGTGTACCGGTTGGCCTATCGGCTGTCCGGAAATCAGCAGGACGCCGAGGACCTGACCCAGGAGACGTTCATCCGGGTGTTCCGATCGGTGCAGAACTATCAGCCCGGGACGTTCGAGGGCTGGCTGCACCGCATCACGACGAACTTGTTCCTCGACATGGTGCGGCGCCGCGCCCGCATCCGGATGGAAGCGCTGCCCGAGGACTACGACCGGGTGCCCGCCGACGATCCCAACCCCGAGCAGATCTACCACGATGCTCGGCTCGGCGCCGACCTGCAGGCCGCCCTGGATTCCTTGCCTCCGGAGTTCCGCGCCGCGGTGGTGTTGTGTGACATCGAAGGCCTGTCTTATGAGGAGATCGGCGCCACGCTGGGCGTCAAGCTGGGCACCGTGCGCAGCCGCATTCACCGCGGACGCCAAGCCCTGCGTGACTACCTGGCCACCCACCCGGAACAGGGCAGCCGCGCCGACGCAATCGGGTCGGCGTAGGTCGACGGGATCCCCCTGCCCGGGCCGGGGCGTCGGCTTGCGCTGAAAATTCGGTGGGTTCATGGCCCGTGGCAGACTGACGGGGGTCACGTCGCGCTACATTCGAGGTGTTGGGATTCGAGGCGGGTGCGACGGAGGGAGCAGGCGATGGCCGACCGGGGAGATGTGTTCCGCCGCGCGTTCTCTTGGCTGCCCGCCCAGTTCGCCTCCCAGAGCGATGCGCCGGTCGGTGCGCCCCGCCAGTTCAGCTCCACCGAACACCTTTCCGCCGAGGCGATCGCGGCCTTCGTCGACGGGGAGTTGCGGATGAACGCGCATTTGCGCGCAGCCCATCACCTGTTCTTGTGCCCGCGGTGCGCGTCGGAAGTCGACGATCAGAGCCGGGCGCGCGCCGCATTGCGCGAATCACACCCCGTCCGTATGCCCAGCACGTTGCTGGGCCTACTGTCCGACATCCCCCGCTGTTCTTCTCCCGACGAGGCACCGCCGTCGGAGCGTGCCGCCGGCCGCGGCGCGCGCGACGAGCGCGAGCGCCGGTAGCTTGCCTCCGCCGACCGATGACCCGCTGTGGGCGCGCACGCGGAACGTGTGGCAGGCGTGGATACTAGGGAATGACGTGGGCCGTACCGGTCCCCTCACCGCCGCCCCGCACAGTGGCTGTCTCTAGCGTTCAGAAGAGGATCCAAAAGAGGATTGATGTGACCTCCGACCAAGACAGCGGCAAAATCAACCACGACAGCGCCCCGCGTTTGGCGCCGCGCCCCGTCTCCCGACCACCGGTCGACCCCGCATCGCAGCAGGCCTTCGGTCGCCCTGCCGGACTGCGGGGATCCTTTGTGGCGGAGCGCGTGCGACCGGCGAAGTACCGCGAACAAGGCGAATTCAAGCATGAGGAACAGCCAGCCGACCCGGTGCTGCGGGAAGCGTTCAGCCGGCCGGCCGGGGTGGCCGAGTCGCTGCAGCGCCATCCGATCGATGCCGGCGCGCTGGACGGCGAACGCGACGGCGCCGGGCCTGACGACCTCGACGACCCGTGGCGCGACCCGACGGCCGGGGTCGCGCTCGGCACCCCGGCGGTAGCGCCCGCCGCGCCGCAGGCCTCGCCGGGCTACCGCGGCAAGCTCGGCGTGCGTGAAATCCTGTTCGGTGGCCGGGTGTCCTATCGTGCGCTGGCAGCCCTGGCGCTGGTTGCGCTGTTGATCGGTGTGGTCGGCGGAGTGATCGGCCGGAAAACGGCCGAGGTCGTCGAGGCATTCACCACATCCAGGGTGACGTTGGCCACCGACAACAATCCGCAGGGCCCGGCCGGACGCTTCGCCACGGTTGCGGCGGCGACCGCCGATTCCGTGGTGACCATCGAATCCAAGAGCGACCAGGAGGGGCTGCAGGGTTCCGGCGTCGTCATCGACGGCCGCGGCTACATCCTGACCAACAACCACGTGATCTCCGAGGCGGCCAACAACCCCAGCCAGTTCAAGACGACCGTGGTGTTCAACGACGGCAAGGAGGTGCCTGCCAACCTCGTGGGGCGCGACCCCAAGACGGACCTGGCCGTCCTGAAGGTTGACAACGTTGACAATCTGACGGTGGCCCGGCTGGGCGACTCCGCCAAGGTGCGCGTCGGCAACGAGGTCCTCGCCGCCGGCGCCCCGCTGGGGCTGCGCAGCACCGTCACCCACGGCATCGTCAGCGCGCTGCACCGACCGGTCCCCCTGTCGGGGGAGGGCTCGGACACCGACACCGTCATCGACGCCATCCAGACTGACGCCTCGATCAACCACGGCAACTCCGGTGGGCCCCTGATCGATATGGACTCCCAGGTGATCGGCATCAATACCGCTGGTAAGTCGCTGTCGGACAGCGCGAGCGGGCTCGGCTTCGCCATCCCGATCAACGAGGCCCGCCAGGTCGCCGAAACCCTGATCAAGGACGGGAAGATCGTGCATCCGACATTGGGCATCAGCACCAGGTCGGTGAGCAACGCGATCGCATCCGGCGCGCAGGTGGCCAACGTGAAGGCGGGCAGTCCGGCCCAGAAGGCGGGAATCCTGGAAAACGACGTCATCGTCAAGATCGGCAACCGCACCGTGGCCGACTCCGACGAGCTCGTCGTCGCCGTGCGGCAGCTGACGATCGGACAGGACGCCCCGGTGGAGGTTGTCCGCGACGGCCGCCACGTCACGCTGACGGTCAAGCCCGAACCGGACAGCGGCTAGATGTTCGCCAATGTCGGCTGGGGGGAGATGCTCGTCCTCGCGGTGGTCGGGCTGGTGATCCTCGGCCCGGAGCGGCTTCCGGGGGCCATCCGCTGGACCGCT
>CAYVQQ010000036.1:0-16980 GCA_964453085.1 uncultured Mycobacterium sp. | reverse complement strand
GCGCAGCATCAACACCCAAATCATCATCTGCGCACACCGACGCCGCGCGCTGCTGGCCGGGCAGTGCTGGCCGGGCAACCCGTCGTCGTCGCCCGCGCAACAGCCGCACGGCTGCTCGCCAGCCGCATCATCCGCGGCGACCACTACCGGGAGCACCGGCGCATCCGCGCCCGCGTCGAACACGTCATCGCCAGAATCAAAGACCGGCAAAATACTTGCGTCAGCGCCGCCGACGAGGCGACGCCACAAACCACAGCCTCCAGATCCTCGCCGGACTCTGAAACCTCAAGACACCTCAATTACGGGTCAACTCTTAGGAATAACCGACCGCGTACGGCCGTTGCCCGGTGCGACGGTGTCGGCCTTCCCCCGGGTACCACATCAGAACCGTCGCCGCGAGCGACCACTTGCCGAGAGGCGAGAAGCCGGCACCGTCTCCCCGCCGGCCAGCCGACGTCTCCGGGCATGCGCAGTGGGCACTATTCTTCAGCAGTCCACCTAGTTCGGCGACGAAGGGACCCGAGTGAACACCGCACCGCCACCACGCGACTCGACGCCCCGGTTGACCGGCACCATCAAGTCCGAGTTCGCGTGGGCATCCGCGCTGGTGCTGGCCGCCGCGGGCACGGTGGCAATGCCGGGGGTCAGCGCGGCCGCCGACGGCGGTCCGTGCCCCGACGTGCAGGTCGTCTTCGCCCGCGGCACCCTGGAACCTCCGGGCCCCGGCGCCACCGGCCAGGCCTTCACCGACGCGCTCACCGAACGGTTGCCCGGCGCTTCCGTCGACGTGTACCCGGTCGACTACCCGGCGTCACTGGACTTCAACACCGCGGCCGACGGCATCGTCGACGCCAGCCACAAGGTCCTCGACACGGCCGCCGCCTGCCCCGACACCAAGATCGTGGTTGGTGGCTACTCGCAGGGCGCGGCGGTCGCCGCGTACCTGACCACCGACAGCATCCCGCCAGGTTACCCGCTGCCGCCCGGCATCAGCGGCCCGATGCCGCCGAGCGCCGCACGGCACGTATCGGCGGTCGCGCTGTTTGCCAAGCCGTCCAGCCGCTTCCTCGACATCGTCGATCACAACGCGCCGCCCATCTCCATCGGGCACCTCTACGCCGGGAAAACGATCGAGCTCTGCGCAACTGACGACCCGGTGTGTGCCTCCTCCGGATTCAACCGTGCCGCCCACAGCTCCTACCGGTTCAATGGCATGACCGACCAGGCGGCCGACTTCGCGGCCGCGGCTATTCACGGCACCCGCTGACCCGATCCGACGCCATCGGCGCTCAGGCATGTCACGGGACCCCTGGCGGGCGGTCCAGCCGCCCCCGTCACCGACCCCGACCTGCGACGGTTTTGCGCCGTACCGGGTGGTCGATGAGATCCGGCCGGAGTCCGCGACGAGGTCAACGGCCGTAAACCGCCGGCCGCGCATGCCCACTCCCATCCGCGAGCGCCCCTCGGTCGGCACCACCGGCTGCCGCACCGTGCCGTGGGACGCCGCGCCCACGCCCCCTATAAGGTCAGAGCCCCGGTTCTCCGCGGCTTGCCGCGGGCAATAGGCTAGTGGCCATGCGCGTCGATCCGGGACCACTGACGTGGGGCACCGCGGTCGGTGCCTGGCATCTGGACCTGGCGTCCGGCGGGCTCATCGCCGTGCTGGCGGCCGGGTACACCTGGAGCTACCGCCGCGGCGGTGGCGCCGAGCGCCCGGCCGGCCTCGCGCAGGCGGTCTGCTTCGGCACCGGGCTCGCACTGTGGGTGCTGGCCACGATGAGCGCGATCGGCGCCTACGCCCAGGCGCTCTTCTGGGTGCGGGCCCTGCAGGTGTTGCTGCTCCTCTACGTCGTACCGCTGTTCCTCGCCCTGGCCAAGCCGGTCGTCATGATACGCAGCGCACTGGGACAGGCCGGGCGGGCGCGCACCGACCGGCTGCTGGCCTCGCCGCTCGCCCGGGTGCTCGCGCACCCGGCGACCACGTCACTGGCGATGCTTGGCACTCCGTGGCTGCTCTACCTGACGCCCTGGTACACCTCGGCCCTGGTGACCGAATGGATCGGAGCGCCGACCCGGATCCTGTTGGTGGCGGTCGGCTTCGGCTACTTCTACGCCCGACTACAAGCCGACCCGGTGCCCCGCAGGTACTCACAGCTGATCTCGCTGCTGATCAGCGTCGGCGAGGCGCTCGGCGACGGCGTGCTCGGGTTGGTCATCTGGCAGGGCCCGCTGATCGGGGCGTCGTATTACGCGGGGCTGCACCGCACCTGGGGGCCCGACGAGCGGCTGGATCAGACGATCGGCGCAGGCGTCCTGTGGATCCTCGGCGACGTCGTCGGGTTGCCGTTCGTGCTGCTGCTGATGCGCGCGCTGTCGCGCGACGAGAAGGCGCACGCCGTTCGGGTCGACGCCGAGCTGGACGCGACGGAGGCCGCCGAGGGGCATGCCGCCGCCCCGTCCGGGTTGTGGTGGGAGAACGACCCACAACTGCGCGAGCGATTCGGTCGCCGTTGAGGCCACGACATCCACTGCCGATCGGGATCGAAGCCGCCCTCGAGCGACCGCTCCACGTGCAAGACCGGGTGGTCGGCTTGACGCCGAGGTCGGCCAGGACGGGAAGGACGGCCCCCATAGTCGGCGCGCCGTGGCGGCGGCGGGTTTTGCGCCGGCACCCTCGGTGACCGGCTTCTTGGCCGCAAGCCTCGTTGAACGCACGGTCATCGCCACGGTGCGGCGTTAATAGCCCTGGCCGTCGTCGGCCACGTACGTGACCGCGTACCACCGCCCAGCGGGCGAGGTGCCCGCGTCATACTCTTCGGTCGCGTTCGCCCCCTCCAGTCGCACATCCGTCAGAGCCGGATTCTGTGCGCGGATGTGGTCTTCGAGCGCGGCGAGCAGCGCGTCACCGCCCAAGGTTGAGTCCGCAAGCGCCCGTCCCTCGTGCCTCGCCCAACTCACGGGCTCCATCTTGCCCGGCCATCACCCTGGTCCTTGCGGAGGCTGCAATCCCAGGACCCGACCAAGGCGGATCGAACCGCGTCGCAGCGGTGTCCGCACGCTAGGGTGCTTAGGTTGGCCTCAGCGAGCGATGTAAACGACAGATAGAAGAGTTGACAAAAATTCATGACTACTGCAACAGAATCGTCGGTGCTGGAATCGCGGGTCGGCCATTACTACGAGATGGACGGCACATACCTGGTCGGCCGTGAGAAGGTACGCGAGTACGCCCGCGCCGTGCAGGACTACCACCCCGCGCACTGGGATACCGCCGCCGCCGCCGACCTCGGTTACGCCGGCCTGGTCGCGCCGCTGACCTTCACCTCGGTCCCGGGAATGGCCTGCAACCGCCGCATGTTCGAATCGGTGGTCGTCGGCTACGACACCTACATGCAGACCGAAGAGGTCTTCGAGCAGCATCGCCCGATTGTGGCCGGCGATGAACTGCGTGTCGACGTCGAACTGGCGTCGGTGCGCCGGTTCGCCGGGCGAGACCTGATAACCGTGACCAACACCTTCACCGACACCGCCGGCGAGCGGGTGCACACACTGCACACCACTGTCGTCGGCGTCACCGCCGAAGACGTCGATCCGCAGATCAAGACGGCCGCGCCGAACATCATGATGCACGACGTGGACCTCCTCGCGATCAGCGGCTCCGACGCCCCGTACCAGAAGACGACCCGCCCCGAAGGTGCGGTCCGGGTGGCCGACGACAGCGCGACCCGCACACCGGGGACGGCGTCCTTCGACGACCTGAAGGTCGGCGACGCATTGCCGGTGCGCCACGCCCGACTGTCTCGCGGCGACCTGGTGAACTATTCCGGCGTCGCGGGGGACGCCAACCCCATCCACTGGGACGAGGGCATCGCCAAACTCGCCGGGCTGCCCGACGTGATCGCCCACGGGATGCTCACCATGGGGTTGGGTGCCGGATTCGCCTCGGGGTGGTCGGGTGACCCCGGTGCGGTCACCCGCTACGCGGTGCGGCTGTCCCAGCCGGCGATAGTGCCGGCCGCAGAGGGAGCGGACATCGAATTCACCGGTCGGATCAAGTCTTTGGATCCCGCGACCCGCTCCGGTGTCATCCTTGTCGCCGCGAAGTCCGGGGGCCGAAAGATCTTCGGCCTGGCGACGTTGAGCATCCGCTTCCGCTGAAGCCACGCCGATCCGGTGACGTTCCATTGCCCACGAGGTCTGTTCATTCGCCTATTGCATTGTCGTTCAGCAGGATTGAGTCCATGAAATGAGGACAGGCGCTCGGCATGGCGGGATGACGATTCCCGTGCGACAACGGTTGGCCGAGGCGACCGCCTGTACGAGCAGCGCCTTGGCACCGGCCTAGGGGCTTTCGACCCAGATCCGCCGCGCGACCGCTACCGGTGCCTGACCGCGGTCGTGCTCGGCAACGGCTCGGTGCAGCGAGTACCCGCTCATCAGCTCCTGGGCCTTGGCCGAGAGTGCTTCGGCCTCCTCGGGAAACTCGGTGCCCTCGGCCTTGGCCAGCAGCGCACGCACCCTGGAGAGGGCCTTTTGGTCAACCTCGCCCGCCGCGGTGACGGTCTGTTCCCACGCGCCCGGCAGGGGCAGCAGCGGTTCAAGTGCAGGGAGCGTCGCCAGCAGGGCCAGCACCCGCAGGACGACGGTGAGCGCCGTGTCGCGGTCTACGGCATTTTGAGCGGCCCAGCGCCACATCTGTGGTGCCCGTGCATCGGAGGCGAGCCCGGATGAGATGTCGGCGAGGTCGGCGCGCCATCTTGGATGCGGCACGGCGACCGGATATCTCTTGGACTCGAGGAATATTGCCTCGGCGAGGTAGGTGACGGCCGGTGGTTCGAGCTTGCGCCGGGCGAGTTCGTACGGGTCGGACGGCGATTCTCGCGCTTGGGTTCGGTGGTCTCGCGGCGCCGGTTCTTCTGCTTGGCGGCCCGCTTTTCGCGGTTGCGTCGGCTCATACCCCGGAGTCTGGCAAAGCGGTCCGACAGTCCGAGGAGGCGCGGCGACGCTGAGTGAGGTTTCCCCAGGAGGAGTGGACGACTGAGATAACGGGACGTTTGTCCTTTCGACCGATGTCGGTGACGATGGCGTCAAAGCCCAGGTGCGTTGACGGGAGCGGGTCGGTAAGGCCCCTGGCGGCCGGCGTCAGAAGCCGTGGTCGTCGGTGACGGTTTCGGATGTCCTGCCCCACTCCGGATCACCGGTGAAGGGTGCGCGGACCTCGAGACGCGGCAACGGGAGCGGCCCGAAGGGGGTGTGTACCTGCAGGGGAATCGATATCCGCCATTCGTCGCGGGCCGGGGCCAGCATGCCTTCGCGGCCCAGGGCGTCGCCGTGGCCGGTGCTGATCTCGGTCATGTTGTGCAGCGCCTCGCCGCCCACGTCGTAGTAGTGCGAATGGTCGTCGAACCAGGGCACGGCGCTGTGGGAGCCCGCGACCTCGGCGCGGAAGCGCACCGCCCCGAAGCCGTCGTGCGCGGGGTCGACGCCCAGGCCGGCCGACGGCCCGAACGGCGCGCCGAGGGCGGCGTTGAGCGCGTTGAGGACGACGCTGCCCGATTCACCGATCCAGCTGACCGCGTCGGTCGAGGCCGCACCGACGTAGAGTTTGCCGCCGCGCAGCCGAAAGTCGGCGGCGCTGTGCGCCAGATCGGTTCCGGGACAACCGATCAGCACGGCATCATCGGCACGCATGCCGCTACCGGCGAACGCGTCGGCCACCGTCGTCGACCCGTAGGAATGGCCGATGACCGTCACGTGGGCGGGGACCGCTCCGGCATGGGTGGCCGCCAGGCTGTTGACGTCGGCGGCCAGCAGTGCGCCGCCCCGGCGCGCCAACCACGGCGTGCCGACCTCACGCAGCGTCGACGGGTCCAGGTCGGGAGCGTCATAGCCGAGCCACGCGAGCACCGCGGTGGCGCGGGCGTGGTCGGCCTTCAATGACTGGTCGTAGAGGTTGACGGCGTCGTTGTGCGCGTCATAGAGCCAGCCTCCCCGCACGCTGCTGTCGGCGCCGGGCACGACGACGGCGGTGTTTTGCGCCGTGTCCGGGTCACCGATCGCGATCACCGCCCTGCCCTTGCCGCCGAATGCCGTCGGGTCGTAGGCCCACAGGAGGACGGGCCGCGGATGGTCTTCGCCGGTCCCCTCGTCGTGCGCGACGCCCTGGTTGGTCTTCACCGCGTTGCGGTATCGGGTGACGTCGGTGGCCGAGAGCCCGTACTCGCCGGGGCGGGCGAGCAGGATGGGGTCCCGGTCGTGCAGCGCGTCCTCGCGCAGGCTCTCGGATGCGATGCCGCACGAGCGGGCTACATCCTCGACCCTGCTCAGGTCGTCTTGCAACACAGCCCTGTTCACGGCGTCGCGCACCGTGGCCGGCACGCCGTCGAGGTTGCCCAGTGCCCGCGGGTGGGCCGCGATCGACCGCTCCCTGCCGTCCGCGCCGAGCGAGTCCCACCACGCGCGCACGTCTTCGGCCGTGGGGCCGGGCGGCGGCGCGTCGGGGACGTCGGCGCGCACCGTGCCCAGCGACTCCCACAGGCGGCCGCAGTAGCCGTCGCGCAGAGACCGCAGCGCGGCCACGGCGGCCCGGGTGCCGTCGATCGCGTCGTCCTCACACGCGCCGATCAGGGCCTCGAGCTCGCTTCTGCCGGACGGGGTCAGGCCGGGGTCGCGTTCGAGTTCGAGCGCCCGCCCGATGAGGCTGTCGAGTTGTGGCAGCCGCGTTTCAAGGGCCGCGATCTGCCCGGCCGCGGTGCGCTGCGCGTCGGCCAGCGCGGCGGCGAGGTTCTCCAGGTCGTCACCGATCGCAGGCAGCCGTAGCGACTGCGCGCCCAGCATCGCGGCCACCCTGCGGACCTCCGCCGAGGCGTCGATCGGGGATGCGCCGTCACGGTCGTTCCAGGCGGCACCGAAGCGGCGGCGGGCCCGCGCGAACGCAACACCGGCCTCGGCGACGCACCGGCCGGCGGTGTGAAAAGCCTCCGCGAGACCGGAGATCCGCTCCGGGCTACCGGCCTGCAGGCCCCGGTCGATCACCCATGGGTCGCCCCCCGCTTCGGCGACCAGCGCCGCGACGCTCATGTAGCGGAGCCGCATTGCTGCGCCACCCGCTTTCGCACACCACCGCCGACGGACATGCCACCCCTTTTGGCCGGCCCCACCGTACTATCGGGCGGCCGCGTGCCGGCTACCGAAGCGCTACCGGCTGTGAGTAACTGCCAGCGCTGCCGGGCCGGCGCACAGCGCTGCCGCCAGTCCCGCGACCACCGGAAGCAGCGACGGCCCGGAAAGCACGCAGACGCCGAACACGGCACCGCCGGCCAGCAGCGCCACGCGCGGATGCGTCCAACGCGTCATCGATGGCAGGCGCGCCGACAGGCCCATGCCCAGCAGCAGCGCGACGACGTGGCCGACGCCGGTGAAGCCTGCCGCCGGAGCCGCCGCCACCGCGGTGCCGATCCACCAACCGGCCCAGGCCGGCCGCCAGTGCGGCGGAATCGCCGCCGTCAGCGCGCCGAGTACCCCCAAGGCGCCGTAGCTGATACCCACGTCGCTGGCGTGCGACACCGAGGCCGGCAGCCACCCCGTCTCGACCGCGGCGACCAACCCCGCCGCGACGATCAGGGTGGCACCGACGTGGCCGAGCGCGAACGCGAGCAGCATGCCCCTACCGCGCCAGGCGAGTTCGCCCAGGGCCAGCAAGCAGACCAGCCCGGGTAGCCAGGCCACGACGGCGCCCCCGCCGTCGACGAATGCGCTGCCGACCAACGTGGCCACCCGGCCATGCGCCAGGTTTTGCAGGTTGGTGCTCATGCGGCTCACGGCGACCTCGCGCGCGTGCTGGCCGAGCGCGGTCAGGGTGAGCGACACCGCGATCAGCGCGGCGGCGTAGGCAAGCGTGACACGCACCGAACCCGCTCCCGAAACCAGGCGTGCCGTCACCGCCGCCGGAGAGCCCATGCGTTCACCATGACGGCGCGCCGCCCAATCGGCGAGGTCCTTAACGATTCCTTCACGCCCTGGTCGACGTTCTTCACACCCGGCTGATCCGATTGGTCGAGGACACCGCGCAGCGAGCTACAGGCCGCTGCGCCCCGGGGACGACCGATACCGTCGCCGGGAGCACGGCGCGACCCTGACCGGTTGAGGAGCATTACGGGCGACCTCGTCCACACCCGCGCCTTCTCGGGGCCACCCTCGGCCTGCACCGTCGCCGACGCACTCGACCCTCGTCGCGGTTTGAATCCCCCGGCTTTCAGTCGTAGCCGTGGGGAGGATCCAATTCAGTCCTCTGGAGGGGGATGCGGGCCGCCACATCGCTGCCGGCCGGTGTCGAGTTCAGCCTGGTCATGTACGCCCAGGCGTCCGGGTCCGCCCACTGCCCGGTCGGTCAGCTGCGGCATCACCGCGTCGAGGCCGCCCGCCCGGATGTCATCGCGCAGCAGGTCCTGCGCCGCGGTCGCCGGTTCAGTCATCACCCACTGCCCCTGGTCCGTGGCTCATCATTTCTCGTGGCCCTCGACGTCACGCGGGCTCTCCGCGGGGTTGGATCCTGTCCGGCGGATGTATGGGCGGCGCTGATGTCGCCGGCGCCGTGACGTGCAATCCCGGTTGTCCCGACGCAGTTGGTCGCCTGTGACGCTGACGATCGGTAGGTCGGCGCCCGTTCGTTGCCGCCGCCGCTCACCCCTGGCGCCCTGCGCTGTCAGGGAATGCGATTGGTTTCGCACGGTCAGGAATACGTCTTCCCGGCGGTCGGCGTGTGATTCCAGTAGCCGGATTTGCGCCAGGTGGCCGGCGTCTAAACCATCCTCTGCGGCGTGACGGCGGCCATCTCACCCGCCGCGGCGGCCTCCCGGTCGGTGTAGCCCGCTCGGGCCGCGCTCACGTCGGCGGCGGTGGCCCTGGTGCGGGTGGTAAACGCCGCCGCGGCAACACCGATCGCCGCGTTGACACCGTTCACGGCCGCCGTGGTCGGTTGAAACGGCTGCCCCGCCGACGGCGGCGCTGCCTCGCCGAGGCGGGCACCGAGAGCCTCCCATTGACCGGCCATGGATCCCAGTTCATCGGGAACGACCTGCAATTCACCTGACCCCATAACTGCGCAAGGTTATGCGGCTCACCCCATTGACCGCTATTCACCGCGGGTCCGCGCACTCGGCACCGCGAACCCCAACGTGGGACCGCGCCGCCGGCAAGTGGAGACAGAAATACAGGTTCGTCCACGAATCACGGTGCACGGCAATGTGCTTAGACCACACAGTTGGCGCATTATCGGCATCAACGAGTACGTGGGGAAATCCGCGACCGGGTAGAGGCCGAGGCCACGCTCGTGGCGAACGAACCGACGCCTCCGCCGAACGCGACTTGCTGCCGTGGCGGCATTCATCGAAGACGACGCGTAGTTCGTGGCAGCGGCGGGCTCAGCTAGTCGCTGCGGCACGCCGACGGTGCCGACGATCATATGCGCCGCCGCTAACGGTTCGCAGATCCCGCAGCGGACCGTGCGGTCCCGCCAGTCCTTGCGCGACTTTGTCGCAGTCGCGACCTGAGCTGTCCGTAGCCTCAAGGCATTGCGCACCCATTTTCGGCGGGTTGATCGGAATCTCCGGATTCCCTGCGGCGATGCGCGCTGTTTCCAATCGTGGCGGCGCCCGGTGTTCCCGTCGACGCAGACCCGTTGCAGCGCACATGATGGCTATCCGGATTGCCCACGGTTCTTGATGTGCCGGCCGAGCTCGCTCTCGAACCACGCGAAGGCGTCCCGCATTTCGATCAGCCGGTAGTCCGCCTTGGCGCCCGCGGCGGCGATGCCTTTGTCGGCGACATGACGCAGCTGGCCAAGCGCGCGCAGCTTCGCACGCAGTGGTGCATCCCAGCTGCCGGATGCCAAGCGGTAATAGATGCGGCGGTCACCGGGGCGTGAGACGCGCTCAAGCATCCCGGCGGCGATGAGTTGGCGGGCGGCCGCGCTCACCGCTGCTGCCGAAAGATGTAGTCCATCCCGGATCTGCTGGGCCGACTGTTCCGGCGGGTCACAGACCATCATCCAGGCGGTGATCCGCATCATCGCCCGCGGAAACCCGATCTCAGGGCCGAGTGCCCCCAACTCTTCGACGAATGTGTCCCGCCAGGCGGAACCGGTATCGTCGCCTTTGGGACGACCCGGACTCATTCGGGCCTATTGCTGGTGGTGCTGACCACGCACGAACGAAAACACATCGAAATGCTAACCCAAAGCCGGAAACAGCGACAGCGCGTTTCCCCGTTCGATCGCCCGTACATCGTCCGCGCTGAAGCCGTCGTAGTCACGCACACCGACGACCGTCGCCGGTACCGCTGCTTCGGTGGCAAAGACATAGTCGGTTCCGAACACGATATGCGCACAGTCGGTCACGGTGAGTAACGACGAAAAGCAATGCGCCGACGCCGAGAGAGCGGTGTCGTAGTAGAAACGGCCGAGGAAGTGGTCGGGACCTTCCGGCAGTACGTTTTCCTTGAACCTGAGGTAGTAACTGAGCTGTTCGGGCATTTTCTTCGCCAGCGTCTCCGAAATCGAGAACACCTTGCCCATGCCGCTGGCAATTGCCGACGTGGCACCGTCCAGATTGGCCAGCATCGCTGCGGTGACCCCAACGCGCCCAGCGAGATAGGGCACGGCCCCGCCCGCGTGGGCGAGGATGAACCTGACGTCAGGATAGGTCTTCGTCACGCCGTTGACGATCAACGAGAACGCCGTGCGGGTTGTGTCAAAACAGACATCGAGCATGGCCTCGGGCAGGTCCAGATGCGAATACTCCTGGCCCGGTGGGGATTGCGGGTGGATGAACACCACGGACTTTCACCGATTGAGTTCGGCGAACAACTCATCGTATCGCGGGTCACCCAGGTAGTAGCCGTCGTAGTTGGTCAACAGCACCACGCCGTCGAGTCGCAGTTCGTCGAGGCTATACGTGAGTTCTTCCAATGCTGCATCGACGTCGGGCACCGGCAGCGTCGCGAACGCGCCGAATCGACCCGGATGGTCGCGCACCAGGTCGGCATTGGTCTCGTTGACTTGGCGCGAAAGATCCTTGGCAATCGCGGATCTGCGGTCGTTGTTGGCGAAATACACGCCGGGAGCAGGGATCGACAGCACTGCGGATGCGATGCCGTTGGCGTCCATCACGTCCAGCGCCGTGGCGACATCCCAGTTCGGCAGCCGCACTCCGAGCCCCTTGGTCACGCCGAGTTTGGCGAGCGTCTTTGCGTAGTGCCTGGGAACGATGTGGTGATGGACATCGATCCGCCCTGTTCCGGCCATGTCGGTACCTCCCAGGCGCACCTGCTGATCGTCGGTGACGCAGACAGGCACGTGTGGCCAACACTATTCACTAATTGCTGAAACTACAACAAGTTACTACGCTTTGTTGTCAGGTCCCACGCCGCCGCACGTCATCTGGGTAGGGCGACCGGACCCGGGAGGTATCAACATGGCAGTCTGCGCCACATCCCCCATCAACGCGGCGCTGGGCGGCCGTCTAGTGGACGGCCACCGCGTTGGTAGGGCCGGAAGCTGGTCGCGGGCGGTACGACCCACACACTGCGCACCCAATCGGTATTGGGTACTCGGGAGCGGTCCCGTCGCACCCGACCCGCCTTACGCGGTGCCCTCTGTGGACTGCTGTGCGCGCTCGTCGCGCCGACGTTCGCGTCATGGGCACTGCGCCCGGACTCACGCGAGCCGGCCAAGGCGAATAGATGGAGGACCGACACCATGGCAAAGCAGTACCGGGTCAATGCGTTCGTTCGGTTCAACAATGCATTCATGCGCGCGCTGCTGGGACTGGGCGTGCGCTTCGGAACATTTGCCATCATCGTGGTTACCGGACGCAAGTCAGGGCGGCTGATTCGAACACCGCTCGTCGTGTTCCCTTACGCCGAAAACCGCTATCTGGTCGCGTCATACGGCATCGTCAACTGGGTTCGCAATCTTCGCGCCGCACACGGCCAAGCGCACTTGATCCACGGCGGACAGACCGAGCCCATCACCGCGCTCGAGTTGTCGCCTAAGGACGCGGCGCCGATACTGCGCGCGAGTCTGCGCGCCGGTCCGCCGGGCATTCCTGCGCTTGTGGTCCGCTTTTACCGTCGGTTCTTTGTGCTGCCGTTCCTCGACGTCGATATGGATTCCTCGCTGGAACAGTTCGAACGGTCGGCGGCATCGCACCCCGTCTTTCTGATCACGACCGCAGACGACGTGAGACACCCCTGATGACGGGCAACCCAACCGCAACGATCACCTCATCTGCCGTTCATCGAGATTGCGTTGTCCGGGGTCGGCTATCCGGTGTCTTTGAGTTCTCGGTAGATGATCGGGATGAGTTGTCCGAGCAGTTTCTGCGAGAGTTCCTGGTTGTTCAGGATTTGGGTGGATAGGTCTTCTGAGGATGCCATTGCGCCGATGACGGCGTCGACGAATTCGTTGTGCAGGTCGGGGCTGGCGGAGAACTGGGCGAGGGTGTTGTTGCGTGCCTGCTGGTGCAGGGTTTCGCTTTCCTCCAGCCGGTCCTTGATGTGGGTGACGACGTTGGTGACGCTGGAGGCTGGGTGATCCCCGGAGAACAGGTCGTTGATCTGCTCGATGACCTCCGCCAGCGCCACCAGTTCGGGGTCATGTGGGGCGCCTGTTCCGCTGGCGGACACAGGTTGCAGGGGCATATCGCCTTTGAGGGTGGGGTTGTGCGCCTCGCCTTTGTTCTGGGCGAGGTAGTCGAACTGCACTCCCGAGAGGTCGATTTCGTGCTGGAGTTGCTCGTGGGCGATGACGGGTGCGAGGTGGCGTAGGTAGATGGACAGTTTCTCCAGCGACGGGTCTTCGTAGTTGACGATCTGGGACAAGAAGTCGTACTGGCGGATGAAGGTGCCCACGTCTTTGCGGAACAGGTGCAGTTCCTTGACCGCGAGGGTGTCGCCGCGTTCTGCGGCGTCGCGGTCACGGTCACGGAAGCGATCCCGCGCGGGGGTCACCCACTTCACCAACGCATTGTTGCCTTTGCCGGCGAGGTAGTCGTCCACCAGGGCGTTGACTTCGGCTTCGGTGTAGATGTTCGCCGCGTCGAGCTTGCTCATCGTCTCGTGCACGATGTTCGGGTCGGTGACATCGGAGAGGGTGGTCGCTTCGTAGTAGGGCGCGAACGCTTCGGTGATGTCCTCGGCGGTGTTGGCGAAGTCCAGCACGAACGTCTGATCCTTGCCCGGTGCGGTGCGGTTGAGCCGTGACAGGGTTTGCACCGCCGCCACCCCCGACAGGCGCTTATCGACATACATCGCCACCAACATGGGCTGGTCGAACCCGGTCTGGAACTTGTTGGCGACCAGCATCACGTTGTACTCCTCGGTGGCGAACGCCTCCCGCAGGCCACGCCCCTTCAAACCAGGGTTGAGGCTGGTCTCGGTGGCTTCCTCCACACCCGAGTCGGGGTCGGTGACCTCACCGGAGAACGCGACCAACGCCGCCACGTCGGTGTAGCCCTGCTCGGCGACGTAGCGGTCGAACGCCAGCTTGTAGCGCACCGCCGCCTTACGCGAGGAGGTGACGACCATCGCCTTGGCTTTCCCGTCCAGCCGCCAGCCCACGTTGGCGCGGAAATGCTCCACGATGATCTGCACCTTCTGGCTGATGTTGGTCGGGTGCAGCTTCACCCAGTTCAGCACCGACTTGATCGCCGCCCGCTTATCCACCAACTCACCGTCACCACCGGCGACGGCGACCTGCACCGTGCCGCCCTCATCGGTGGCGGTCGTCTGGTAAGTCTGCCCGTGGTGGGTGAGGCGGAACGCCGTCTTGTACGGGGTGTAGTTGCGCAGCACATCGAGGATGAACCCCTCCTCGATGGCCTGCTGCATCGAATAAAGGTGAAACGGGTGCGGCTTGCCGTCAACACCCTTGTGCCCGAACAACTCCAGCGTCTTGGCTTTCGGGGTGGCGGTGAACGCGAAGAACGACAGATTCTTCGACTCCGCCCGCGCCGCCATCTCCGCCGCCAACACATCCTCGGCGTCTATGGTGGCGCCGTCTTCCAACTCCGCCAGCTCCGAGGCGCTCAGCGCCGCTTTGAGCTGCTTGGATGCCTCACCGGCCTGCGAGGAGTGCGCCTCATCAGCGATCACCGCGAACCGCCTACCCGCCAAACCCGCGTTCTGCTGAATCAGCGACAGCGCATACGGGAACGTCTGAATGGTGACGATGATGATCTTCGTGCCACCGGACAAGGCTGCGGCAAGCTCCTGCGATTTGGCGCCACCCAACCCCGCGATGTGCGCCACCACCCCTGGGGTGCGGTCAATCTGGCGGATCGCCTCCTGCAACTGCGCATCGAGCACGTTGCGGTCGGTGATCACGATGACCGAATCGAACACCGGCTTGTTCGCCGCGTCATGCAACACCGACAAGCGATGCGCCAACCACGAAATACTGTTCGTCTTCCCCGATCCCGCCGAATGCTGAATCAGATACCGGTGCCCCGCCCCCCCTTCGATGCGCGCCGCCTGAACAAGATTGGTGACCGCCTCCCACTGATGGAAACGCGGGAACAACATCGTCTGCTTACGGGTCTTCTTCCCCGAAACCGGATCAACCTTGTCGTCGATCTGCAAATGCAGGAACCGACCCAGGATGTCCAGCCAGGTGTCGCGCTGAAGGATCTGCTCCCACAGATACGCAGTCGGCGAATCCCCGTGCGGGTGCGGCGGATTACCCTTGTGCCCGTCATTGCCGCGATTGAACGGCAGAAACACCGTGTCCTTGCCCGCCAGCCGGGTGGTCATCTCCACCTCGTAGTTCGACACCGCGAAATGCACCAACGCCCGCGATGCGAACCCCAACAGCGGCTCCCCCTTCGGCAAGCGATCCTTGCGGTACTGCGCCACCGCATCAGCAACACTCTGCTGGCTCAAGTCGGTCTTCAACTCCGCCGTCGCCACCGGAATCCCATTGACGAAGAACACCAAATCAATACTCGCCGCAGGTTTTTGAACCGAGTAATGCACCTGCCGCATCACCCGCAGGCGCACCGCCTCGTACCGCTTCGCGGTCGTCTCGTTCAGCGACGAGTTCGGACGGAACTGACACATCGAAAACTGCGCGTTCAAATCCTTGAACCCACGCCGCAACACCGACAACGTGCCACCATTGGCCTTCGGATCAGCCCCCAACGCCTTCACCAACGCCGCCAACACACCCGCACGCGCCTTCGCCAGGGCATCCCCGGTCAACTCCGGCTTGACTCGCTTGGCCAACTGCTCCGGCTGCGTGTCGGCCAGCCAGCCGAACACATCCTCGGGGAACAACGCCAGCTCCCTGTCGTAGCCGTCGTCGGTCGCTGAGTACAGCCAGCCGTGCGCAGCAAGGTGCTCACAGATCTCGGTCTCGAACACCGACTCGTGATGTTGCAGGGTCATGCGCTGGGAGCCTGTGGTTGTTCCTGGAGGGCTAGACGCTCCAGCTCGTTGATGGACTGCCCCCGTTCGTTGCGCCAGCTCGCGCGCCCGTTGTTGGTGCCTCCGACCAGGACGCTGCCCGCTGCGGATGGACTGGTGAACAGATGATCTTTGACGAACACCAGATCCTCGTCGTCTACTTTGACCACGCCCTCGGCCTGAAGACTGTCGCGCTGTCTTGCGATACTCGGTGGAGCGGATGGACGTAACACAGCGCGTCCCTTCGCCCCGGCGAGCACCAGCAGGCCTTCCGGTGTCTGATAGCCGCTCGCATTGCACCCGGCCTCCTGGAAAAACAACAGCTCGGGTTCAATTCCAGCGGCCCCTTCAGCAGGTAGACCCGCTGCTGATGCGGGCTTGATCGCTTCCAGCACAGGTGCGCCGAGCGTGGCCAGCAGCACCGCAATCGTGTCGATGAACTCCTGGCAGTCAGCCTCCAACGGCTCGGGGGTGAATGGGTTCGAAGACTGGTTTTCGTTCACCAGGGCGTAACGCCCGGCCGCCTTCGCCCGCCCCAACGACAACCATTCCAGATAGGCCGCATGCGTCGATGTCCACTCGTTGGTCAACGACACCGCCACCATCGCCTTGGTCCAGAAGTCTTTGGTCGCGGTGTGTTGTTGAAGTCGAACCCCCACGTTCCCCGACTGGCCGACATAGCACTGCGGTGTTTCGTCCTCATTCGCGCCGAACAGGTAATAGACACCAACCTGTCCAGATTCCGGGCGCTGGAGGAATTGGGTGAGAAGCGAACGCGGAACCTCAAACACCCGCACCGTTCGCGTCGTCAAGTTCGCCACCCGCAACCCCGCAGGATCACCCGACGGCAAGTAGATCTGGATCGTCTGCGCTCGCGCCATACCTACGCCACACCCCGAACATCAATCTTGCCCGTCACCGCATCAGTGATCAGCGCCGAGCGATACTCCCGCAGGATCGCGATCATCTCCTCCGACTTCGCGATAACAGCGTCGATCCTGGTGCACCGCTCATCGAGGAACTTCACGATCTGGTCTTGCTCCGAATGCGGCGGAAGCGAAAACGAGAAGCGCCCCAACGTCGTGCTGTTCGTCGACGCTAAGTTGGTTGTCTTCTTTGCTGTCATGAAGAAGTAGTTTCGCGCCACGGAGGTATCGAGGAGGTACACAAGAAAACGGCTATTGATGGCCTCGTTGCAGCGGACAGCAAACACATGGTTCTGATGGATGCACGGGGAGATCTCTCCCGACCAGAGGCAGCCCCGCCCGAGTTTGTCGATGTCGCCGCCCTCGGTCATCAGCACGTCGCCAGCCCGTAGAAGGTAATTGCCGACGTCGGCGCGGTGAACCTCAACCGCTTTAACCTCATCGAGGTTGACAGCTCCGGTCTGGACATTGGCTACTCGCAGATAGGGCACGCTGACCACGTCCCCAGGGTCTACGACCTTGCCCAAGGTGAGCCCAGTCTGCACATCCGCAACGCGCTTGAGCTGGATCTGGTGTGTCCAGTGCGCAGGAGATGAAG
>CAYVQQ010000035.1:13678-16993 GCA_964453085.1 uncultured Mycobacterium sp. | reverse complement strand
CGCGTTCCGCGTTTGGATCCGCTCCATGACGGACCAGAGTTTGCGCTCGGACAACTCATTGACGACTCGGTGCAGCTCCCTCGTGGGCGCGACCGAATCGTGCGGGTAGTACGGCGCATTGAAGAACCATCCCTGAAACACCAGACCCGCCCCGTCAACAAGGTCAAGGCACTCTTCGACCGTGAAACTACGCTGACGACCGTGCAGGAAGGTGTCCACCAGTGCAGCATCGGAGGATTGCAGGTCTTGCGCTACTCGAAAATAGCTCTGGATGGGGTGGCCGGCCGGCAGTATCGCGATCGTGTCCTTGACGATGTCGACCGATGCCTCGTCCTGGGACAGTCCCAACTCACGAAAAAGCGATTCCAACAGTTCGACGCCGATCCGGCCGTATTTCGCGTACAGCATCACGGCCATGGCACCGTCTGCACGCAAACAGTCACCGAGTGCTCGCATACCTGCCGCCGGATCCGCAAGGTGGTGCAACACGCCGGTCGACACAATGAGGTCGAATTCAAGCCCCAGGCTTGAGACCTCTTCGATTGGGAGCCGCCTAGCCTCGAGGTTCCACAGGCCATGCTTGTCCTTGAGATATTGAACATGGTCCAGTGATCGCTGACTGATGTCGATGGCAACCACCCGTGCGGTGGGGTTGGAATACGCGAAAACCGCAGCCTGATTGGTTCCGCAACCGGCGATCAAAATGTCGAGATCCGTCTTGTACTGCCGATCCGGCCACAAAACCCGGTGGGCATGGACCGGATCGAACCACTCCCAGTTGCCGTCGAGCCACACTTCGAGGTCGTTGATGGGCTGCGGGTACCGCCACCGCTCGTACTGGCGGTTGACAACATCCGTGCGTGGGTCGTCGCTCATTTCCGAACTTGCTCCTCAGGGCCGGTCGATCCAGGATCGCTGGGAGGCTCACAGCGTCTGACGCTACCTCGCTCCCACAAGGCTGACCGAACCGGTACCGCAAGTACCGGCTAACCTCGGTGAGAGCCGACCGACAGGGAGCGTGTTCATGCAAATGCAAAGGTTCGCCGGAAAAGTCGCCGTCGTCACCGGCGCGGGTTCGGGTATCGGCCGGGCGCTGGCCATCGAACTGGCCCGCTCGGGGGCCAAGGTCGCGGCCAGCGACGTCGACATCGAGGGACTCGCACAGACCGAGCAACAGGTCAAGGCTCTCGGAGGAGCGATCAAGTCCGACCGGCTCGACGTGACCGAGCGCGAGGCGTTCTTAACCTACGCCGACGCCGTCGCCAAGCACTTCGGCAAGGTCAACCAGATCTACAACAACGCCGGCATCGCCTTCAGCGGCGACGTCGAGGTCAGCGAGTTCAAGGACATCGAACGGGTGATGGACGTCGACTACTGGGGCGTCGTCAACGGCACCAAGGCGTTCCTCCCGCACCTGATCGCCTCCGGCGACGGGCACGTCGTCAACATTTCGAGCGTATTCGGGCTGTTCTCGGTCCCGGGGCAGGCCGCATACAACTCGGCCAAGTTCGCCGTCCGCGGCTTCACCGAGGCACTGCGGCAGGAGATGATCCTGGCGGGTCACCCGGTGGGCGTGACCACGGTGCACCCGGGCGGCATCAAGACGGCGATCGCGCGGAACGCGACCGCCGCCGAGGGCCTCGACCGCGACGAACTGGCCAGAAGGTTCGACAGGCAAATGGCACGAACAAGCCCGCAGCGGGCCGCCCAGGTCATCCTGGACGCGGTGGGCAAAAACAAGGCCCGCGTGCTCGTCGGCACCGACGCCAAGGTGCTCGACATCTTGGTGCGGTTGACCGGATCCGGCTACCAGCGGCTGTTCAGCGCCGTGATGCGTCGGATGCTCTCGCCCAAGCACTGACGGATCCGCCGCGAGCCGCGATGCGGAATCGCGCGCGGCCGGAGCGAGCTCACCACCGGCCGCGCGCCGACACCTGCGGGCACACCATCTGAGAGGTCACGAACGGCTTCCGGCAGATCGATGCGCCGGTGCAGTCCTTCTCCGGCAATTGGCCGTATTGGCATATGGGGATCCTGATACGCCCATCGCCACGGCCGCGCGATCAGTCATGCCAAACGCCGGCCACCATCGACGTCCGCAGCACCCGTCACTTACGCTGTGGCCCAGCGATTTTCAGCCGATGCCTGACGGCCCGCCGAGCAATCTCCGCCCGATCTGGGCGGCGTTCATGTTCCGGAACGATCAGGCATCTGCCCCGAGGTCACGCCGTCCGCTAGCGACCACGTCGGCTCAGTGTGCTGACGCCAACTGAGCCTTGCGCCGATCCAGCAGGCGCAGCACCATCGGCATGAAGATCAGCTGCATCGCCAGATCCATCTTGCCGCCCGGGCACACGATCGTATTTGGCCGCGACATGAATGAATCATGGAGCATGGCAAGAAGATACGGGAAATCGATGCCGTGCGGGTCGCGGAAACGGATGATCAGCATCGACTCGTCTGCGGTGGGAATGGATCGGGCGATGAACGGGTTGGAGGTGTCTACGACCGGCACCCGCTGAAAATTGACATCGGTGTGCGAGAACTGAGTACACACATAGTTCACGTAGTCGGGCATGCGGCGGAGAATGGTGTCCGTCACCGCCTCGGGAGAATACCCCCGTGTGACCTTGTCACGATGCAACTTCTGAATCCACTCGAGGTTGATCACAGGCACTACGCCGATGCGCAGATCCGCATGCGCAGCGACGTTGACTTTGTCGGTCACGACCGCGCCGTGCAGTCCCTCGTAGAAGAGCATGTCTGTGCCTTCGGGAATCTCCTCCCACGGTGTGAACGTGCCGGGCTCCTGACCGTAGGGCGCGGCTTCGTGCTCGTCGTGCAGGTAGCGTCGGACCTTGCCCCGTCCCGTTTCACCGTATGTCTGGAAGAGGCCTTGCAACTCCTCGAACAGATTGGCCTCCGGGCCGAAGTGGCTGAACGAGTGGTCACCGCGGGCATGCGCTTCGGCGATCGCGGCCTTCATCGCAGCGCGGTCATAGCGATGAAAGCTGTCGCCCTCCACGAACGCCACGTTGATGCCTTCGCGGCGAAAAATCTGATCGAAGGTACGCATCACCGAGGTTGTCCCTGCCCCGGACGAGCCGGTGACGGAGATGATCGGATGTAGACGTGACATCTGCTCGCTCCCAGTATGTTCAGTCGTTCGGGGTCACCTGTCCGCGGTGCGATACAAACCACGGAAGCCGTACAAAGGCGAGGTGGCCGGTCTTACGTAATCTTTCTGATGGTAGTCGTCGATGAGCGCCACCTCTTCGGCCGCTCCAAAGATCAGGGGCACCCGTTGATGCAGGC
>CAYVQQ010000035.1:0-13668 GCA_964453085.1 uncultured Mycobacterium sp. | reverse complement strand
CGTCGGGACGACGTCAAGCAGTCGTTGGCGGCCGGTGCTGGCCGCACCGCCCGCCTGTTCGATCAGGAATGCGATCGGGTTGGCTTCATAAAGCAGCCGAAGCCGTCCCGGTTTGGCCGGGTCCTTCGTATCCCGCGGGTAGAGGAATACGCCGCCGCGGGTAAGGATTCGATGCGCCTCGGCGACCAGCGATGTGACCCACCGCATGTTGAAGTCCCTGCCGCGCGGACCCGTTCGGCCGGCGAGGCACTCGTCGATGTATCTCTGAGCTGCAGGTTCCCAGAATCGCCTGTTGGAGTCGCTGATCGCGAATTCGCAAGTGGACTTGGGGATTTGAACCGACGGCCGGGCCAGGATGAATTCTCCGAGGATGGGATCCAGGGTAAAGGCGTGTACGCCGGTGCCCACCGTGAGCACCAGCATCGTCGACGGGCCGTAGATCGCGTAACCGGCGCACACTTGTTGTGCGCCCGGTTGCAGGAACTCCTCAGGCGCGGGGTCCATGCCCGGGGAGGTCGCGCGCAGAATTGAAAAGATGCTTCCCACTGAAGCATTGACGTCGATGTTCGACGAGCCGTCAAGGGGAGCAAAGACGAGCAGGTACTTGCCCCGTGGGTACTGCACCGGCAGCAGATAGGGTTCAGCGCATTCTCCGGAGGCGATTGCCGCGACCTGGCCGCCCCATTCGCTGGCGCGGATGAAGCGGTCATGGGCCAGCATGTCGAGCTTCTGCTGCGCTTCACCCTGCGCGTTCACCGCATCGGTGGCGCCCAGAACGCTGCCCAGTTCTCCCTGTGCCACGCGGACCGAGATTGCCTTACAGGCCAGCGCCACCTGCAAGATCAGCGCGTCGAGGTCGTCACTGGCCGCAGGATGGCGCCGTCGTTCCTCGATCAGAAACTGAGCAAGTGTAGTGCGATTGGTGAGCATGCGCAATTACCTTTGGCAGGGCGGCACAAGGCCGGCATGTGTTGAAACCGGCCTTCATGGTCCGATCTGTGCCCACGCAATCCATCCCCCGCATGGGTGGCCCAGTGGGGGAAGCCCTCACGGTGCGATCGATCCTGCGCACTTGTCGGCTCCGGCCGAAACGTGCGCAGATGATTCCGACACGCCGGCGGGAATCGCCCGAAGACAATACGTCAAATTTCGCCGTCATACGATGAAGCATCGTTTGACGCGCACCCTCCTTCTTGCGGAGGCGCGCTGGCGACCCAATGCGACCCGGAGACCAAGGCCCGTGCGTCTGGAGCCGGGCAGCGTAACGATCTATCCGGGTAGGCAGCGATCATGGCGTGTCCCAACGGTCGGGGGACGACCGCCGAGCCGTTGCGCAGTCGGATTCACCAGCGTCAGGTCGACGACCATCATCGCGACGGCGTGACCAGTGCGACCACAACCGAAACCCGTGCCTTGCGCCATCGTAACGGCGATCTGGAACGAGACGATGCTACCTCGAGCGATTTCAGGTGTGAACTCGCGGTCGAGCATTCGATTTCTGTCGCCGAACCTGCTCGTGGGCTACCCCCGTCGCCGTGCAACTCCGCGGACACCGCCGTACCCACTGCCCACCATCATTTTCTTATCAGCGGCCCAATTCTTGTCAGCGGCCCAGCGGGTGTTCGGCCAGCCATCCCCCGGCCACAGCCTGAGGATCGGCACCGTCGGCCACCTGGCGGCGCATCCCGGCCAGCGCCGCAGTGTCGAGTACGCCCGCCACTTCGTTGATCGCCAGCAACTGACGACCGCTCAGCACGTTGCGGCGATACAGCGGCACGACGTTCTCGGCGCGGATCAGCGCGGGCTCGCCGTCGGCCAGCGCGACCAGATCGGGGGGGATGCCCGGATCTGCGGTGGTGGCCCACGCCGCCGTCAGGCGACCGTCCGACAGTGCAGCGAACATCGTTGCGTCGTCTGGGAATGCGCGTGGCGCGGAAAGCGTGCACGATCCGACCGACGACGGTGTCCGCCGCCCGGAGACCGCCCCGAGGACGAGCCCGTCGCAGTGTTTGGGCAGAGCACTCAGGTATGCGCCGCTGTCGCTGCCGCCCCAGGCCCGGGCGGTGGTCTTGGTCATCAGCAGGACGGGTTTGTCCTCAGCGGCCGTGGTGTAGTCGCCCGCGGCGATGCCCTCGGGCAGGGCCGCGACCATGGCCCGGTACACCTGCTTGTCGGAGATCGCCGAGGCGCCCGGCTGCAGGGCTTGCAGCGTCCGGCCGGTGAACGCGGGCAGGACGGTGAACGCGCCCGAGTCCAGTTGCGCCATCGGGTCGGCGGTGGTGTCGGCCGCCTGCGCAGCGAAACCGTAGGACCGCAGCGCCGCCACGTAGATGGCGGCCAGCAGCATGGACTCGGGGGTGTGGCGGGACCCGACGACCAGGGGAGCAGCGCGGTGGTCGTCGCCACCGCAACCGGCGACGAGCAGCGCGGCGACGAGCAGCAACCCGGCCAGCCTGCCGGGGGCCCGGCCCCGGAGACCACCACTGGTAACGCGGACATGTCGCGGCCGAGCGGCTTGGCGGCGCCCATCAGCGCGGGCCGGACGAGGACCGCCGTACCGTACTCGTCGTCGTGGAGCACCGACAGTCCGGCGTCTCGATGAGCTGCCGTTCGATGTCGAAGCCTCGCGGTGTGGAGATGGCCTTGAGGTTGATCGCGCTGATGTCGCTGACCGCCCCGGCACGTGCGCCTCGAAGACCTCCTCGTCGCAGCCGACGATCGGGTAATGCTCGATTACCGGCACGGTCTTTAGGGTACGGACGACCGATGCAGACCTGATCGGCGCCTCGGTCACGCGGCGTCAGATCAGGCCCAGTGCCGTTACCGCCTGGCGTTCCTCGACCAACTCCGCGGTCGTCTTGTCGATGCGGGCGCGGGAGAAGTCGCCGATCTCGAGACCGGTGACGATCGACCAGTTGCCGTCCTTGGTGGTCACCGGGAACGACGACATCAGTCCCTCCGGCACGCCGTAGGAACCGTCGGAGATGACCGACATCGAGACCCAGTCGCCTTCGGGCGAGCCCAGCAGCCAGTCCCGGGCGGCGTCGATGGTGGCCGACGCGGCTGAGGCGGCCGAGGAGGCGCCGCGGGCGTCGATGACGGCCGCACCGCGCTTGGCGACGGTCGGGATGAAGTCGTTTTCGATCCAGGCCTGGTCGGCGATGACCTCAGCCGCGTTCGTGCCTTTGATCTCAGCGTGGAACAGGTCGGGATACTGGGTCGCCGAGTGGTTGCCCCAGATCGTCATCTTCTTGATGTCGGTGACCGCGACGCCGGCTTTCTTGGCCAGCTGCGTCAGGGCGCGGTTGTGGTCGAGTCGGGTCAGCGCGGTGAACCGCTCGCGCGGGATGTCCGGCGCGTTGCTCATCGCGATCAAGCCGTTGGTGTTGGCCGGGTTACCCGTCGTCAGGACGCGAATGTCGTCGGCCGCGACCGCGTTGAGGGCCTTGCCCTGCGCGGTGAAAATCGCCCCGTTGGCCTCCAGCAGGTCGCGCCGCTCCATGCCCGGTCCCCGCGGGCGGGCACCGACCAGCAAGGCCAGGTTCGCGCCGTCGAAGATCTTGTTGGCGTCCGCACCGGTTTCGATGCCCGCCAGCAGCGGGAAAGCGCAGTCATCGAGTTCCATCACGACGCCCTCGAGCGCCTTCAGCGCGGGCTCGATCTCGAGCAGGCGCAGCTCGATCGGCCGATCGGGCCCCAGCAGCGAGCCACTGGCCAGGCGAAACAACAGGCTGTAGCCGATCTGGCCGGCGGCGCCGGTGACCGCGACCTTGAGGGGATTTGCGATCACGTCGGTTTACTCCTCGTGGAGAAGGTGATGCGATTCGGATTTCGCATCGAAATTATCGCACGCGCCCGACGCCGAACCCCCGCACCCGGATGGCACGCTGACGAGCAGGAACACGCGTAGCATGGAGCGCTGCCGGTCAGACCTGCGCTGCGATCGGAGGTGGATGTGTCCCAGGGATTCGACGCACTGCCCGAAGTTTTGCGTCCGATCGCCAAGCCGCAGCCCCGCGTCTACCACCATCACGCGCCCCCCGAACCGGACCACGCCGCGCCGCTGGTCGACTGCGGCGTCTACGTCGAAGGCCACCGACTGCCCGGAAAGTCCGGTTGCGCCGACGCGCTGGCCAAGGTACGCGAGGTCGAACTGATCGGCCGCGAGGCTTTCGCCTGGGTGGGGCTGCACGAACCGGACGTCGAGCACATGCAAGAGGTGGCCGATGTGTTCGGCCTGCACCCGCTGGCGGTCGAGGACGCGGTACAGGCCCACCAGCGGCCCAAGCTGGAACGTTACGACGAGACGCTGTTCCTCGTGCTGAAGACGGTGAACTACGTCGAACACGCATCGATCGCGCTGGCCCGGCAGATCGTGGAAACCGGTGAGATCATGGTCTTCGTCGGCAAGAACTTCGTCGTCACCGTGCGCCACGGCGGGCACAGCGGGCTGGCCGGCGTACGCGCGCGGATGGACGCCGACCCCGAGCAGCTGCGGTTGGGGCCCTACGCGGTGCTGCACGCCATCGCCGACTACGTCGTGGACCACTACCTGGCCGCGACGCGTCTGATGCAGGCAGACATCGACGCAATCGAAGAGGTCGCCTTCTCCCCGGGGCACGCGCTGGACGTGGAGCCGATCTACCTGCTCAAGCGCGAGGTCGTCGAGCTGCGCCGGTGCGTGAGTCCACTGTCCACCGCGTTCTCGCGGATGCAGACCGAGCACAAAGACCTGCTCTCCAAGGAGGTGCGGCGCTACCTGCGCGACGTCGCCGACCACCAGACGGAGGCCGCGGACCAGATCAGCAGCTATGACGACATGCTCAACTCGCTGGTACAGGCGGCACTCGCCCGCGTGGGCATGCAGCAGAACAGCGACATGCGCAAGATCTCCGCCATTGCGGGCATTCTCGCCGTACCCACGATGGTCGCCGGGATCTACGGCATGAACTTCGCCGACATGCCCGAACTCCGCGCGCAGTGGGGCTACCCTGCGGTGCTGAGTGGGATGTCCCTCGCGTGTTTCTTGTTGTACCGCGCCTTCCGCAAGCGGGGTTGGCTCTAGGGACTTCTTCTTGAAGAAGGAAGGGCACTAGACATCGGGTCGGCGCCCAGAAATGTCACGCACAAACGGCGGCCTCGGCACCCGCCCAGTGGGTGCGCACCGAGGATCTCCGTCACTGCCCACCGACGGGCGCGACGACGAGGTTGGCCCCGGAGTCAGCGTCGAAGACGGCAAGCTTCGCGGTGTCGATGGCCAGCTCGATCGACTGCCCTGTACACGCCTTGGACTCGCCGGGAACCCTTGCCACGAACTGGTTCTCATGCCAACCCGAATCCTGGGCCAACTCGTCGAGCTGGAGGGAGTGCACCGTACAACCCGCCGCGCTGAAATAGACGTACTTGTCCGCGCCCAGCGACTCGACCAAGTCGACCTTCACCTCGAAGGTGAACGCCCTGATGCGCTGGTAGCCGTCGATCAGCGCGGCGTCGGTGAGATGCTCGGGCCGCACGCCGACGATGACGTTCTCCGGGTTGGCCCGCCGCGCGATCACCTGGATCTCCGGGGCGAGCAACACCTCACCGAAGGGCAGTTTCAGCCCGAACGCCGTCAGCTTGGCGGGGAAGAAATTCATCGCCGGGGAGCCGATGAACCCCGCGACGAACAGGTTGGCGGGGCGTTCGTAGAGCTCGTCGGGCGTGCCTATCTGCTGGGCGACACCGCCGTGCATCACCACCACCCGGTCACCGAGAGTCATCGCCTCGGTCTGGTCGTGGGTGACGTAGACGGTGGTGGTGCCCAGCCTCTTCTGAAGCCGCGCGATCTCACCACGCATCTGCACCCGCAGTTTGGCGTCCAGGTTGGACAGCGGCTCATCCATCAGAAACGCTTTGGGATGACGCACGATCGCGCGGCCCATCGCGACCCGCTGACGCTGACCACCCGACAGCTGGGCGGGTTTGCGGTCCAGAAGCTCGGTGAGGTCAAGCGTTTTGGCGGTCGCCTCGACCTTCTGAGCGATCTCATCCTTCCTCATCTTCGCCAGGGTCAACGGGAACGCGATGTTCTGGCGCACGGTCATGTGTGGGTACAGCGCGTAGGACTGGAACACCATGGCGATGTCGCGGTCCTTGGGCGCCTTCTCGTTCATCCGCCGGCCGCCGATCCGCAGCTCCCCCGACGAGATGTTTTCAAGCCCGGCAATCATATTCAGCGTCGTGGTCTTGCCACATCCGGAAGGGCCGACCAGAATCACGAATTCACCATCTGCGATGGTGATGTTCAGGTCCCGCACCGCCGTCGCGCCGTCGGGGTAGCTCTTGCTGACGTGCTCGAGCACGATCTCGGCCATCGAGTCACCCTTTCACGGCGCCGGAGGTCAAGCCGGCGACAATCCGCCTCTGGAAGATTAAAACAAAGACGACGACCGGGACGGTGATCACGACCGCGCCGGCTGCGATCGACCCGGTTGGCTCCTCGAATTGTGAACTGCCCGAGAAGTTCACGATAGCCACGGGGGCGGTGAGCGCCGCCTTGGTCGCAGTCAGCGACAGCGCCAGCAGTAGGTCGTTCCAGGCGAAGATGAACACCAGTATCGCCGCTGTCACCACGCCGGGCGCAGCCAGCGGGACGATCACCTTCCGTAAGGTCTGCGCCGGCGTCGCACCGTCCATCTTGGCAGCCTTCTCAAGGTCCCGCGGGATCTCCCGGAAGAACGCCGACAGGGTGTAGACGGCCAGCGGCAATGCGAACGTGATGTACGGCAGGACCAACCCTGGCCAGGTGTCGAACAGGCCGACGAAACGCTCGATGTTGAACAATGGAGTGACCAGGGAGATCGCCGGGAACATGGTGATCAGCAGGGTGGCGCCGATGAGCAGGCGCTTGCCTGGAAAGTTCAGCCGGGCAATCGCGTAGGCCGCCATCGCCCCCAGCTGCACCGCAATCAAGGTGGTGATCAGCCCGATGCCGATGGAATTGACCAGCGCCGAGGAGAAGAAGTCTCCCCGGAAAATGCCGCGATAGTTGTCCAGGGTCACCGATGACGGAATCAGCTTGCCGTCCTTGACCATTGACGTCGGTTTCAGGGACAGGCTCAGGATCCACAGGACCGGAAGCAGCGCATACACCACCACCAAGGCGTCGATGACTGCCCACGCGGCGGTGCGGCGAGAAGCCGCGGATTCAGCGGGCATCGGCATCACCACCCGGCACCGCGACACCGAACACTTTGATGAAGGTCAGCGCAATGATTCCCACGCAACAGAAGATCAGCACGCTGATCGCCGAACCGAGGCCCACGTTGAAGCCCTTGAACAGGTTGTCGTAGCCCAGGATCGACACCGAGTCGGTGTTGTTGGCGCCGTCGGTCAGCACGTAGATGTTGTCGAAGATCCGGAAGGCGTCCAGCGTGCGGAACAACAGAGCCACCGCGACCGCAGGCTTGATGATCGGCAGGATGACGCGCGTCAGCCGCCGCCAGGCGCCGGCCCCGTCGACCTGAGCGGCCTTCAGCAGGTCCTCGGGGACCAGCGCCAAGCCGGCCAGCAGCAGCAGCGCCATGAACGGCGTGGTCTTCCACACCTCGGCGAGCACGACGATGCCCAGCGACGGGATCTGTTCGGTCAGTGGAGCCCAATCGTGCGGCAGCAGACCGGCCAGGTAGCCCGTACCGGGCGTCCAGGCGTAGAACCAGCTGTAGGAGGCGACCACCGTGACGATCCCGTACGGTACGAGCACCGCGGTGCGCACCAGGCCCCTGCCGACGAGGGTGCGGTGCATCACCAGCGCGAGCGCAAGGCCCAGCACGAACTCGATTGACACCGAAGCCACCGTGATCGCCAACGTCACCGCCAACGCAGTCCACCAGTACTGGTCGGTCAGGACGGTCCGGTAGTTGCCCAGACCGACGAACGCAGTCTTCCCCGGGCTGGCCAGGCTGTTTCGCTGCAGGCTCAGCCACAATGCGTAGCCGATCGGATAGGCCGTCACCGCGAACATCAGCGTCGCCGCCGGCGCCACCAGCGCGAAGGCCAGTCGCCGCTCTGCGGTGTCGTGGCGGGTGGTAACGCGCGTCACGGCAACAGCCCCTCCCCGTTGATGGCCTTTCGCACCTGCCGGGTGAGTTCGTCGGCGGTGTCCTCGGGGTCGATTGCGGTGATCGGGCTCAGCGTGGCCGCGAGGCGGATGGCCACCGCCTGGTAATCCGGCGTCACCGGTCGTACCGCGGCGTCGGTGAGCTGCCGGCGGATGACGGCGTACATCGGGTACTTGGCCTGGAACTGCGGGTCGGAGTACAGCGAGATGCGCACCGGCGGCAGACCGCCCTGGATCGAGATGTACTTCTGGCTTTCCAGGCTGCGCAGGCAGCGCACGGCCTCGAACGCCTCGGCCCGGTGCCGGGTGGTGCCGGCCACCGCCAGGTTCGCCCCGCCGATCGTCACCTTGGCCGGCCGGCCGGGCGCCACACCGGGATACGGCGCGAAACCGAAGACCTTCGTGCTGGCGTCGTAGGCGAGGCGGAACTGCTCGTCTCCGGGGACGAAAGCGCCGAACCGGTTGATGCTGCCGGCCAGAGCCGGGTCCTTGTTGAGCGGCAGGAAACTCACCTCGCCCTTCACCGCGTTCTCCAACATGGATGCCAGCACGTAGGGCCAGTTGATCTCCAGAGCGGCCCTGCCCTGCTCGAGCGCCAACCGGGCGGTGCCCTCGTCGGAGCGGGTGATCGAGGGGTCGGCGCCCGGCGCGGTGGCCACCGACCTGAGGATGCGCAGCGCGTTGACCGTGGCGGCGCGGTGCGCGGGCGTGTCGGTCAGGGTGACGTGGCGTCCGTCCTCGGAGAGCACCCGCCCGCCGCCGCTCACCAGGAGCGTGTTGAACCACACCACCAGGCCCTCGTTCGCGTTGGCCTGCACGGCAATCCAGCTGGGCCGGCCGGCGGCACGCAATGCGGTGGCCTCGGCCACCATAGCGTTCCAGTCGAGGGGCGGTTGCTTCACCATGTCCGCCCGGTACCAGAGCAATTCGGTATTCGTGACGACGGGTGCGGCGTAGAGCCGGCCGTTCCAGCGGGCGGTCGCAAGCGGTCCCGGCAAGGTGTCCTCAGTGGCGTCGGACTCGGCGAGCCCGGCCGGGTCGTCGGACAGCGGCAACGCCCAGCCCGCCTCGGCGAACTCCGCCGTCCACACCACGTCCATGGCCATAAGGTCGAGGGTGCGGTCGTGCCCGGTCAGCCGTCGGGCCAGCTGCAGTCGCTGCTCGCCGGGGGCCCGGGGCAGACTGATCTGCCGGATGGCGAACCTGCCGCCGGCGCGCTGGGTGCACTCGTGGGCCACCGCGGCGAACGTCGCCCCATCACCAGCCGGCGTGTACAGGCTGATCACCAGCCCGTGGGCCGTGGACCCGCAGGCCGACACGGCGCCCGCGACAGCCGCCGTCGCCAGCGCGATCGCGCCCAGACGGCGCCCGCGCCCGTACGACCGGCGGCGACCCACCCTCATCGGCCCCTCGCACGTTCTCCGGGCGGCCTCAGATCGCCAGGCGCGCCAACAGGTCCCGCGCCTTCTCCGCGTTCTGCGGGTCGCAGAGCACGTCGTAGCGGCCGGCCACCAGTTGCATGGTGGAGCTGAAATCACGTGTCCCGCGGGCCATCGCGTACGGGACCGCGGACGTGATCAACCCGAAGAAAACACCGGCGACCAACCCGGTGACCAGCGCCGCCCACAGATTGGGGCTGAAGAAGCCCAACACCAGCCCGATGAACAACCCGAGCCAGGCTCCGCTGAGCACGCCGCCACCGAGCACTTTGGGCCAAGTCAGCCGCCCGGTCACGCGCTCGACCTGCATGAGGTCGACGCCGACGATGGTCATCTGATGGACGGGGAAATCCTGTTCGGACAGATAGTCGACAGCGCGCTGCGCCTCGGCGTAGGTGGGATAGGACCCGACCGGCCAGCCCTTCGGCGGAGTCGGCAAACCGGGCACACCACGTCGGCCGGCCGAGACGCCGGTGGGAACTTGTCCGGGCTGGAATGAACTAGTCATGGGTGCTCCTTCTCCTCCGCCTCGGCTTACTCGCGTTCACTTCCCATCTTCGGCTCTCCCACCATATCGATGCGACCTCACGGTTACCCGCGAAGACGCGAGGCACCTGTCCACTCTGATCGCCTGCGGAGGCTAGGTTGAACCCCATGACGGGCGGCGGCAGCTTCGGTGAGGGTGCCCGCGACGACGAGGCCGAATCACCCTCGCCCGGCGGTCGGGGCTTCGAGGAGGCCACCCGACAAGCTGGCTGGGAACCACCAGGATTGGACTACCCGTCGCCGCATCCGGGCATGTACCACCCCGGTTACGCACCCGGGAGCGCGGCTCCCTACCCGCCCCCAAACGTTTCCGCATACCAGCAGCCACCCGGCCGACCGTATCCGCCGGCGTCACCGCCGCCCGGCTACGGGACGCCACCCGGGTACGATCCTGCTGCCCCGTACTCCGGCGGCTACCCCCCACCTGCCTACCCCGCTGGTTACGGGCCGTCCGGCGCGAGACCCGGGACGAACGGGCTCGCGGTCGCGTCGCTGGTGTCGTCGCTCACCGGAGGTGCTCTGCTGTTTCATCGGCTCGATCGTGGACATCGTGTTCGGGATAGTCGCACTCAGCCAGATCAAGCAGACCCGGCAGGGCGGCCATGGCATGGCGGTGGCGGGCATCGTGATCGGCGGCATCGGCGCCGTGCTGTTCGGCTTGGCCGTGGCCGTCGTCAGCATCAGTTCGCGCTAGCGGCTCGGACGATCGAACTCCGCGCCGCCGGAGTCGGTCAACAGGGTGTGCGTCGCGCGACCCGCGCTGCGTCCGGGCGCTCGACCCACCAGGCACCGTCGCCGCACCGCTCAGACCACCGGAGGCAGCCGATGCCGACGGCGGCCGGTGCCGCTCCGGGCCGCGGCTCTTAAGAATTCGGAGTGAGAGCGGAGCTGGCCTTGCGCCACTCTCATCGCAAGAGTTATGAATGGGTGATCTGGTTCACAAAGCTAATAAGAACTGGGTCAGGACCAGGTCACATATCCGAGGACGGTCGCGTGCGCATCCGGGGACGCTGGGGTGGCCGGAATCAAGGCTCGGCCGCGACGGCGCGGGAGCAGACGCGCCGGTCGACACGGACGCCGGCGTTCGGTGTCGCGGCCATCGCTCCGCTGATACTCGCGGGTGCGGTCGCGGGCGAATCTCCGCCCCCGCAGGGTCCACCCACGCCGAAGGGCACAGCCATCACCCCGGTGGCCGCCGTCTCGCCCGTCGTTCCGGGGAACTCCGGCCCCGCCGTCGTCACCGCCGTCCGCGAGCCGACCGCCTTGCACATCGCCGAGGGCGCGCCGGCGGCGCCACCGCCACCGAAAATCGTGAATACCCCGAGCCCCCTGGGCATCCCGACGATGGCGTTGTGGGCGTACCGCAACGCCGAGCAGAAGATGGCCGTCTCCGACCCGAATTGCGGCATCGGCTGGAACCTGCTGGCCGGGATCGGGCGCATCGAGTCCGGCCACGCGGGCGGGGGCGCCGTCGACGGGCACGGCACCGCGGTCACCCCGATCTTCGGCCCCGCGCTGGACGGCACCCTGCCCGGTAACGAAGTCATCGTCGAAAGCAACGTCGGCAACCGCGTGACGTACGCCCGCGCGATGGGTCCCATGCAGTTCCTGCCCGGCACCTGGGCCCGGTATGCCTCCGACGGGGACGGCGACGGCGTGGCCGATCCGCAGAACCTGTTCGACTCGACGCTGGCCGCGGCCCGGTACCTGTGCAGCGGAGGCCTCGATCTGCGCGACCCGTCGCAGGTGACGGCGTCGATCCTGCGCTACAACAACTCGCCGGCCTACGCCCAGAACGTGCTGGGCTGGGCGTCGGCGTACGCGACCGGCGTGATGCCGGTCGCGCTGCCGCCGCTGACCGGGCCACCGCCCCCGCTGGGCGACGCCCACCTCGAGCACCCGGAGGGGCTCGGCCCCAACCTGCCGATGAACATCCACGGCGTGGGGATCGACGATCCGCTGGCGCGCATACCACTGATCGACCTCAGCGGGCAGCAACCCGCCGGCCAGCAGCCCATGTTCCCGTGGATCACCGCGCCCCAGTCGCAGCTGCAGAGCCAGCTGCCGGGCTGCACGGTGATCTGCATCGGCCAACAGGCGCCGCCGGCCTTGCCGCCGGGGATGGCGCCGCCGCCCGTACCCGGCGGCTGACACCTGGCCGCGGCGCATACACTCGGCAGTGATGTCATCACACAACACTGCCGACCTCACCGCAGCCGTCCGCGCGGCCCTGGGCAAGGTGATCGACCCCGAACTGCGGCATCCGATCACCGAGCTGGGGATGGTCAAGAGTATCGACATCGAGGCCGACGGTGCCGTGCACGTCACGATCTACCTGACCATCGCCGGTTGTCCGAAGAAGACCGAGATCGTCGAGCGTGTCACCAGCGCGGTGGCCGACGTGCCCGGCACTGGTGCGGTGCGGGTGAGCCTCGACGTGATGAATGACGAGCAGCGCACCGAGTTGCGCAAGCGACTGCGTGGCTCGAAATCCGGGCCCGGTGGTGAACCTGTCATTCCGTTCGCCCAGCCGGGCTCGCTGACCCGCATCTACGCGGTCGCCTCCGGCAAGGGCGGGGTGGGAAAGTCCACCGTCACCGTGAACCTCGCCGCGGCGATGGCCGCCCACGGGCTGTCGGTCGGCGTGCTCGACGCCGACATCCACGGCCATTCCATCCCGCGGATGATGGGCACCACCGACCGGCCCACCCAGGTCGAGTCGATGATCCTGCCGCCCGTCGCACACGACGTGAAGGTCATCTCGATCGCCCAGTTCGTCGAGGGCAACACGCCCGTGGTGTGGCGCGGACCGATGCTGCACCGGGCGCTGCAGCAGTTCCTGGCCGACGTGTACTGGGGCGATCTGGACGTGCTGCTGCTCGACCTGCCGCCGGGCACCGGCGACATTGCCATCTCGGTGGCGCAGCTGATCCCGAACGCCGAGATCCTGGTGGTGACCACTCCTCAACTGGCCGCGGCCGAAGTCGCCGAACGCGCCGGCAGCATCGCCCTGCAAACCCGCCAGCGCGTCGTAGGGGTCGTGGAGAACATGTCGGGGCTGATACTGCCGGACGGGTCCACGGTGCAGGTCTTCGGCGAGGGAGGCGGCCAGCGGGTCGCCGAGCGGTTGTCCCGCGCGGTCGGTGCCGACGTGCCGCTGTTGGGCAAGATACCGCTGGATCCCGCATTGGTGGCCGCCGGTGACGCGGGCACCCCGATCGTGCTGAGCGCACCAGACTCACCGGTGGGTGAACGGTTGCGTGGTGTCGCCGACACCCTGTCTTCGCGGCGACGCGGCTTGGCGGGGATGTCGTTAGGACTGGACCCCACCCGGCGCTAAGGCCCAGGCGCCGGTTGGCGCAGTATCAGAGCCCCGGGCGCCTGCTCAGGTCGCATCGGTGTCGAACGGAGTGTGGCCGGCATCGTGCTGTTCGGCCACGAAGGTCGGTCCCGCCGGTTCCGCCGGCTCGGCGACAGCGCCATTGACCGCCCCGGCCGGCCTGTTGAAGTCGCCGGTGAAAAAGGAGTCGTCGCCGCCGAAGAGGTGCTTGGCAAAGGGCCGGAGCCCAACCGCAACCTGCTGCT
>CAYVQQ010000034.1:0-17005 GCA_964453085.1 uncultured Mycobacterium sp. | reverse complement strand
GCACCTTCGCGATGTGTTTTGCCCTCCGGTGTAGTCTGCTCTGCCATGGGCAAACTCATCTACGGCTTAAACGTGTCGGTGGACGGCTACATCGCCGATACGCAGGGAAGAATCGACTGGGCCGATGCGAGCGCAGAACTGCAACAGTACTGGAACGACTTCGAGCGGGAGATCTCCCTGTCGTGCTACGGCCGGCGGCTCTACGAACTGATGGCCGCATACTGGCCGACCGCCGACAAGGACCCGGATGCGGCCCCTTGGGTCGTTGACTTCGCGCACCTCTGGCGCGACATGCCCAAGGTCGTGTTCTCCCACACCCTGGAGTCCGTCGACTGGAACTCCCGCCTGGAACGCGGCGACCCGGTCGAGGTGGTGAGGAAGCTGAAAGCCGAGACCGACGGCGCGTTCGACGTGGCCGGCGCGACGCTGGCGGCACCGATCGTGCAGGCCGGGCTGGTGGATGAATTCCTGATCGTGGTCGCGCCGATCGCCGTGGGCGGCGGCACCCCGTTCTTCCCTACCCTGCCGTCCTGGATCTCGCTCCGCCTGCTGGAGAACCGCACCTTCGCTGATGGCACGGTCCTGCTGCGCTACGAGGCGAAACACGACTGATCGGACACACACGCCAAGCGAGCTGTGGATGCAGATGGCATTGGGCTACCGCCGGCGGTGCACTCGGGCCCGGATCGGTGCACCGGCCACGATGGTGAACGGCACAGCCAACGGAAAATCGTCCGTCAGGGACTCAATTTCGACAGTTCGGATGATGGTTGCTAGTGCCAAGGTGATCTCGAGCCTCGCAAAATGATCCCCGATGCAGGAACGTGGCCCGGCGCCGAATGGGATGTATTGCCATCGGTTTATCTGGTTGACGTTTGACGGGCTGAATCGGCCGGGATTGAACTCCAGTGGGTTGTCCCATAGCGCGGGGTCGCGGTGCATGCCGAACGTGCCCACTAGAACCATGCTGCCGGCCTCTACCCGATAGCCGTCAACACTGATATCGCGGGTGGCGGTACGCCCGGCTATGGGGACCGGTGGGCATAGGCGCAACGCTTCGGAGATTACCTGCCCGGTATATCCGAGCTGGGACACGTCGGCGGGAGTTAGAGGGCGGTCTTCGATGGTGGCGACTTCCTCAGCGACCCTGTTCTGGATTTCGGGGTGGCGGCCCACTGTCCACAGCGTGAAAGCCAGCGTTGTTGCCGTGGTGTCGTGGCCGGCGAAGATGAACGCGATCAAGTCGTTGCAGATGTCGAGGTCTGATAGCGCGCGCCCGGTGTCTGGGTCGGTTGCGCCGATCAGCGCATGCACGAGTGGGGCGTCGCGGATGGGGTCGGCGCGGCAAGCGGCAAGTACTTCGCCAGTCACCTCGCGCAGTGTCGCGACTGCGGCCCGGGCTCGGCGACGTGCCGGTGTCGGCAGCCACCATGGGGCCCGTATCGGGCGCATGCCGCGGTCGCTGGCGTAAATCACGGCGGTGTTGAGCGGCTCGGCGAGCGCCTCGGCGCGTTCGTCAAGGTCTATCCCCAGAACCGAGCGGCCCAGCACACGCATCGTGAGCCGGCGCGCTTCACTGTCGAGATCGACTTCGACGTTCTCGTCCCAGCCGCGGGCGATCGTCGCGGCGGCTTCGGACATGTGCGCGCCGAAGGTCGAGACGTGCTTGCGGCTGAAGACCGGCTGAAGAGTGCGTTTGCGAGGGCGCCAAAGGGTGTTTGGCAAATCGGCGAGGTTGTCGCCCAGCAATCGTCGTAGTTCTTGATGAACCAGGGTGCGGTCGCACCAGTCGTTGTGGCGGGCAAGTACATCCTGCGCGCCGGTGGGCGACATCACGAACACGATTGGGGGGGCCAACCAGCGGGGGCCGAACACCAGCCTGGTTACCGGGCCACCTGCCTCCCGAAGCGTCACTTGACCGTAGTGGTTCTGGCGGGCTGCGTTGGCCTGCTGCTTGAGCGGCAGTGGATTGCGGGGTACTAATGCAAGCTGGCTCAGGTCGACGTCGGTGTGAGGGCTGTCTTGTTGATGCGTTGGGCGCATGGTTACAGTCCTGCCTTGCCACGTTGACCGCGCGCTCACTGAAATTCCCCGGGAATGGGACCATCGTGGCGCGTTATTGAGGATGCTTGCAGGGGTGGTGCGGGTCAAGCTGACTGCGGGTGCGTTGGCGGTAGGACGGCCCTTCGATGACCACGGTGTGGGCGGAGGCGGTCAGCCGGTCGATGGCTGATTGGGCAAGCAGGGTGTCGGCGGTCATGGTCGGCCATTCGGGTTCTCGGTTGGAGGTGACGATGGTGGTCTTGGCGCGGTGTGCCGGGAATACACCGCGGTGAAGATCACGCGCGTGCACCGTGCGGCGGCGCCCGTCACCGGCGTCGGTGAGTATCCCCAGATAGCCGAAGCATCCGAAACCGCAACGCTCACTGGCGAATCGGTGCAACGTCGGATACGCAACCACACACTCCTGCCGCGCCAACAGGGTGTGGATCTTGGTGACCGTCAACGGCCGGGACAGCGTCGGCTCCGCGTAAGGCATGGCTCGTGCGAGGTGGCCGGCGTGCTGTTCAACCGTCGTGGTGAGTTCGACTGGGCGGGTGACGGCCCAGAAGTCCTCCCAGTCACGTTCGGCTGCGGCGAGTGCGGATTGGGTCAGGTCGTGATTGCGGGCCGCTGCGGTGAGGGCGGCGCGGACTTCGGGGTAGGCCGGGCGGCTGGACGATGCGGCGTCGCAGCCGTCCCATAGCGCGGACGCCAGCGGGCTCCCCGTCTCAGTGGTGAGAAGTTTGACGAAGGCGCTGGCGTCGAAGGAGACAAGCGACACCGGTCAGCGGCCAGCGGCGCTGACCGGGTCAAACGCCGGCCACCGCGGTCGGGGTCCGGACCGAACCGCAGCGACGCGCCGCTGCGCGGTGGCCTTGCCGATCACGCCCTTCGGCCGACGCTCCAAGGTGTCGGTGCTGTCCAGCGCAGTGAGTCGCGCGACGGGAGTCCCGCGGTCGGTGGACACCGCTGAGCGCGGCAACGACGACCTGAGAGATTCACCTGCGCAAGCCAACGTGCCGTCAGCACCGCATGGTGTGGTGCCCGAGCCTGGCCTGCGTCTTGATTACGATCCTGCACTCGCGAGAAGTCGTGGCGACGACCGACCGACGTCGTGTCGCCGGATGTGTCCGAGGGGGGACTTGAACCCCCACGCCCATTAGTAGGGCACTAGCACCTCAAGCTAGCGCGTCTGCCATTCCGCCACTCGGACAAGACCAACCGCTCGGGCCGGCAGCTAAGGCTATCCGATTCGCCCGCCCCGGCCCAACCCAGCTGTTGAGACCACCCCCGCACCCCGGCAATGGTAGGAATTTGGGTTGTGACTGTCGATGGTGGGCGAACCGCGGTTCCCGACAACCCGGGCGACGACGTCGTCGAGGTCGTCAGCAGGTTGATCCGGTTCGACACCACCAACACCGGCGAACCGGAGACGACGTCGGGGGAGGCCGAGTGCGCGCGGTGGGTCGCCGAGCAGCTCGCGGAGGTCGGCTATCAGACCGAATATGTCGAGTCGGGCGCTCCCGGCCGGGGCAACGTGTTCGCCCGCCTCGAGGGAGCCGACAAAGCGCGCGGAGCCCTGCTGATCCACGGGCATCTCGACGTGGTGCCCGCCGACCCGTCCGAATGGAGCGTGCATCCGTTTTCCGGCGCCGTCGAGGGCGGCTACGTCTGGGGCCGCGGCGCGGTCGACATGAAGGACATGGTCGGCATGATGATCGTGGTCGCGCGCCAGTTGAAGCGGGCGGGTGTCGTGCCGCCACGCGATCTGGTGTTCGCCTTCGTCGCCGACGAGGAGCACGGCGGTCACTACGGGGCGCACTGGCTGGTCGAGAACCGGCCCGATCTGTTCGACGGCGTCACCGAGGCCATCGGCGAGGTGGGCGGCTTCTCGCTGACCGTGCCGCGCCGCGACGGCGGTGAATGTCGTCTCTACCTCGTCGAGACCGCCGAGAAGGGCCTGTCGTGGATGAGGCTGACCGCCCGTGGCCCGGCGGGACACGGATCGATGGTGCAGGAGCGGAACGCCGTCACCGCCGTCGCCGAGGCGGTGGCACGGTTGGGCCGGCATCGGTTTCCGCTGGTGATGACCGACACGGTGGCCCAATTCCTGGCCGCCGTGGGCGAGGAGACCGGCATCGTCTTCGACACGGACCTCCAGGACCTGGAGGGGACGATCGAGAAGCTGGGCCCGATGGCGCGCATGCTGAACGCGGTGCTGCGCGACACCGCGAATCCGACGATGCTCAAGGCCGGCTACAAGGTCAACGTCATCCCCGCGACCGCGGAGGCAGTGGTGGACTGCCGCATCCTGCCGGGCCGCAAGGCGGCGTTCGAGGCCGAGGTCGACGAGCTGATCGGCCCGGACGTGACGCGGGAATGGATCCGGGACCTGCCGTCCTACGAGACCACCTTCGACGGTGACCTGGTCGACGCGATGAACGCCGCGGTGCTGGCACTCGACCCGGATGGCCGGACGGTGCCCTACATGCTTTCCGGTGGTACCGACGCGAAAGCATTTGCCTGCCTTGGAATCCGGTGTTTCGGGTTCACGCCGCTGCGGCTGCCGCCCGATCTGGATTTCGCCGCCTTGTTCCACGGCGTCGACGAGCGGGTACCCGTCGACGCGTTGAGATTCGGCACCGAGGTGCTGGCACGCTTCCTGTCCCGTTGTTAGCCGAAATCATCACGCCACGAGAGGAATTTCGATGAGCCCGCCGACCGACCCGTACGACGCCCTGCCCAAGCTGCCGGCATTCACCCTGACGTCCACGTCGATCATCGACGGAGAGCCACTGGGCACACCGCAGGTCAGCGGGATCATGGGCGCGGGCGGCGAGGACGTCAGCCCGCAGCTGAGCTGGTCGGGGTTCCCGAAGGAGACCCGCAGCTTCGCGGTCACCGTCTACGACCCCGACGCCCCCACGCTGTCGGGATTCTGGCACTGGGCGGTGGCCAACCTCCCGGCCGACGTGACCGAGTTGCCCGAGGACGCCGGCAACGGCGGTGAGTTACCGGGCGGCGCGGTTACCCTGGTCAACGATGCCGGCTTGCGCCGCTACGTCGGCGCCGCGCCGCCTGCGGGCCATGGTGTGCACCGGTACTACGTCACGGTGTACGCCGTGGACGTCGACAAACTGGATCTGACCGAGGACGCCAGCCCGGCCTTGCTGGGGTTCAACCTCTTCCAGCACGCGATTGCGCGGGCCTACATCTGCGGTACCTACGAGCAGCGGTAGTCGGGCCTGGCCCAGGGGCCGGTCCGGCGAACGGCCGCACGTCGGGGCGGCAGGCACCGGTGGTTGTGAGTTCGAATACAGCGGAGTGGAGATCGGCAGTCGCCGCACACCTGGGGCCCGACGGCACGAATATCGGGTTGTCCTGCGCGAATGTCGGCTATCGCCGTCGCCAGGACCGCCCCGCCCGGTTCGGGCGCTGCAGCGCCACCGGGCGGCGATTCGGTAGCGTATGCGCTGGCCGGGACTCACCTTGCCGATGCCCCGACCCAGGAGCCACCAGGAGGCCACTGGACAACCGTCTTCCGTCTTCGGCCACAACGCTCTGACCTGCTGGTTTGTGGTGCACAATAAATGAACGATACTCGCCCTTGCTCAGCGCACGCCCAGTCGTGACGAGCCCAGAAAGGTCATCGATGTTTGCACTCGTCGTCGAGTCGGCAAGGTGTGACGGTCGCGCCCCGGCGCCGGTCACGCCGCCCGTCGAGGCCATGCGCGACGCGCCCGGCACCGTCGGCATACCGGCCGACCAACTTCGACCGAACCAGCACGCCAATTCTCGGTCGGCGCTCGCACGGCCACGCCGGCCACGATGCGGTCGTCCGTGCGAAGTCCACAACGCTGGCCGGCCAAGCCAGAGAGGGCCCAGCACCGTGAGCGGTACGGCCACCCGATCACCGCTCGTGGGGCACCGTGGAAGAGTCTGAGTCCACAGTCGCCGACCTCGTGCACCGGTATCGCGTCGAACGCAACTGGTCGCGTGAGCGGCTCGCCCGTGAGATGCACAAACCCAGCCGCTGGCTGGCGCAGGTCGAACGCGGCGAACTCGTCCTGAACGATGTGATGGTCCTTGACCGATTCGCGACCCTGCTGGGCGCTCCGCTGAGCGATTTCCTCCGCGCAGCGAACGGACGCGGCGCAGACATGCGCGGGATCATCGTCGACGAATCTCAGCGGGCCGATTCCGACGAAGCGCCGGACGCCCTGCACGAATCGATTCGGTACCAGCTACAACGGTACGGCGTCAGTGATGTGACAACCTTCTACGTCAACGATGATCTCGGTGAGTTGATGGATGACTGTTCTCCTGAGGACGACGTCATCGTCATCCGCTCCGACCGGGAGCTGATGCCCCCGGTGGTGCGTCTCTTGACGCTGAGATCGGTGCGCGTACCGGCGCACTACATCGTGTGGGATCCCGATGACAATGGTCGGATAGTGGCGGCCCGCCTCACGTGTGCGGATATGCTGTGGATCAACTGCGGCGGTCACTGCGATTTCAATACTGAGCTGCAAAAGCTGAGTGACGCGCGGAATCTCCACCGATACACCGTTGAAGAACTCGTCGCCGATGATGCGGTTCGAGTCGGGGGATCGTTCGCCAAGTCGGGCGTATGCAAATATTTTCGTAAGCAGGCCGATGGCCGTGGCTCGGTGAAGCTGAGCGACGAGAAACGTTTCTATGACCGCCTTCCGGCGTCACTCCGCCGTCACTATCCGGACCTCCTGTTTTCCCGCGAGGAGGAAGATTCCGTCTGTCTGGGACTTGATTATGTCGATCACCCAAATCTCCGTGATTTGCTGCTCAACCTCCGGATCTCGCCGGATAAGGCCGCAGCCGTGCTCAGACAAGTGCTTGATTTTGAATACAACGAAGCCTATCTTGGGTATTTGACCGAGACGGGGCCGACCTACATGCAGGATTACCATTTCAGCCGTGTCTGGAATCGCCTCGGGGTTTCCATCGATCTCGATCCGGAATTATCTCCGCTGGTGGAGGGATATCGTCTTCAGGTCAATGGGCGGGCTATTCCGAACATTCCGGCGATGCTGTACCAGTTGGAAAAGAGTGAGGCTGCGGTTGCGAAATTGACTCCGCCGGGGGTGTCACCCTATATTCATGGCGACCTGCACTTGGAGAATATCTTATACGATCAGCATTTAGACGAGTTCTGGCTGGTCGATCCGCGTGGCTACCCCGAATGCGATATATACTACGACATCGGGAAGTTGGCGCATAGCTTCAACGGGTTCTATGATTTACTGCACGAGGGCCGCCATGAGGTGGTCTACCGTGTCGCGGGCGATACGGTGATCGTCGAACTCGGTTTCAGGTCGCCGCATCTTGTCGCACTGTACAGGCGGCTGAAGGATTCCATGCAGGGGATTATCGCCGACATCCTCCAAGGAGATGTCGAGGAGATCGACCTGAAGGTCAACTTCAACGAAGCGATGCACTTCTGCTCCGACATGCCGTTTCACATACACCCCGAGGCATCGCCGAACGTGGCGGTGGCCATATACGCGACCGGTGCCCTGCTGCTTGCGGATGTGCTTCAACGACTCTCAATTGACCTGCCCTTTTCTGGGCGATTGCACAAAAGCGGATTGAGTCGGATGAATGACGTCAACCGCGATGAATGGCGACTCGAGGGGTAGAAACTATGCGAGATGTCTTCGCGCGACTTGTCGCCTTCGATATCGACGGCACCTTGTTGGATTCGGAGAATCCGATTTCCGACGCCACGGCAGCCTCGCTCCGAGAGCTGCGGAACCGAGGGCTCCAGATAGTTTTAGTCAGCTCCAGGCCGATCGCGTCGCTGGTGTTGCTCGCACAGCGCATCGGGATCGACGCGCACCTGATCGCATACAACGGCGCGCTGGCCAGAAATGTTTCCGGCCAGGAGTTGCTTGCCGAGAGCTTCGTGATAGACGGGCAGTTGATCGATATTCTCGGCAAATTTTGCAGTTCGGGCGGTGCCGTGAATGTTTATGTGTGCGGGGCGCTGCGATGGTTGGCATTCGGACAGTCCACGTTCATCGATATCGAAGAGCGGGCGACGGGCTTGACGGCTGATTCGCGCCTGCCCTCGGATGCCCTGCGGAAGGTGGCCGGGACTTCCGTGTTGAAAGTCATGTGCCGAGGCGTTGAATTGGCCTGCAAACAGTTGCTGGTCGATATGGAATCATATTCGAGCTTGGACGCCGTGGCCAGCGGCTGGGATTGCTGTGATATCCAGGCCAAGGGTGTTGGTAAGGGCCACGCGGTCAAGGTGCTGTGTGGAAACCTCGGCATCGCACCGGAAGAGGTCGTGGCCTTCGGTGACAGCGACTCCGACGCGTCGATGCTGCGGCTGGCCGGCTACGGGGTGGCGGTGGGTGCCGCGACCGAGCGTGCGAAGATGGCGGCGCGCGAACACATCGACGGTCCGGGATCGAACGCCCTGGCCGACTGGTTGGACAGGATCGCGACGGTAGACTGATGCGAGGCCGAAAAGACGCGACGACGTCCACACGGCTCTGACATGGTGATTTCGAGTCGCACAGACGTGCTGATCCTCGGGGCGGGTGGCCGCGTCGGGGAAGCCTTGGGTCGGTCGCTGCCCCGATACGGATTGTCGACCAGTAGCGTGTTGCGAAAGCGGACGGCGGCGGACACCTGCGGCGTCGACGTCCGCTCTGAACGGGATGTCGCCGAATGCGTCGAAGCCGTGCGACCCCGGGTCGTCATCTATGCGGCGGCGTTGTCCGATCCAGACCAGTGCGAGCGGAATCCGTCGGCGTCCCACGACGTCAACGTGCGGGGTGTATGCCACGCGGCGGCCGCGGCATCACGCATCGGCAGTCGCGTCTTGTACTATTCGACCGACTATGTATTCGGGGCGCCCGGGACGTACTGCGAGGACGCCCACGTGGCGCCTCAGCAAGTTTATGGCCGGCACAAGGTCGAGGCGGAGCGCCTTTTACTCGGCGACGGCGACGGTGACGGCGACAACGTGGTGATGCGTCTCCCGTTGTTGTTCGGAAGCAGGGACTTCGTACTCGCGGCGGTCAACGCCATAAAGCAGGGCGTGCCACTTCGATGCGACGACCGGAGACGCTATCCGATCCCGTTGGAGCACGTCGTCGAGGTGACCGCGTCGATTGTCACGACCAATGCCCGCCGGGGTATCTACCACGCCGTCGGCGTCGACGGATTGACGAAAGTGGAATGGGCAAACTACATCGCGGGGCTGCTCGGCAAGCCCGCCCCCGTCGTGGCGCCCGCACCCGACAATTCAGGCGCCCGGCGGCCAGTCGACGTCAAGCTGTGCACCCGTCATCCCGAAATGCGCGCTTCTGCCGGGACTGTGTGGTCGGCCACCCGGGCACGGGTCGCTGAACTGGACATGTGATCCATCGGCACCCCGGAACACCGTCGGCGTCGCCTGCGGCCGGGCTCGCGCCGCCCGCGCGCGGTCGGAGCGACCGACACCCGGTTCACACCGGGCGACCGGATGCTCCTTCCGATGGCTACCGGTGAGCCGCCGAGCCGACCGCATCGCCGAGCGAGGCGAACCCCCCCTCATGCAGCCGGCGGGCGATGCCGTCGTGAATGTGCTTGGCCCAGAAGGGGCCGCCGTAGATGAAACCGGTGTAGCCCTGCAGCAGCGAAGCTCCCGAGGTGATGCGTTCCCACGCGCCGTCGGCCGTCTCGATGCCCCCTGCGCTGATCAGCACCAACCGGTCGCCGACCCGCTCGTAAAGCCGGCGCAGCACCTCGACGGCGCGGCCTGCCACCGGCGGCCCCGATATGCCGCCCGGGCCGAGCCCGTCGACGCCGGGGGTGCGCAGTCCGGCGCGCGACACGGTGGTGTTGGTGGCGACGATTCCGGCAAGACCCAACTCCACGGCCAAGTCCGCGATGTCGTCGACCTCGGAATCGGACAGGTCCGGCGAGATCTTCACCAGCACCGGCGTCCGGGGCCCGGGGATCCTCGCAACTTCCGCGAGCACGGCGACCAGGATGGGCCGCAGCGCTTGGACGGCCTGCAGATCGCGCAGCCCGGGCGTGTTCGGCGAACTCACGTTGACCACGAGGTACGACGCCAGCGGGCCCACCAGGCGGGCGCTGGCCCGGTAGTCGTCGACGGCCTCGTCGGCCGGGGTGACCTTGGACTTGCCGATGTTCACCCCGATCGGCACCTCGGGACGGTGCCGGGCGAGCCGGTTCGCGAGCGCGCCCGCGCCGAGGTTGTTGAAGCCCATCCGGTTCAGCAGGGCCCGGTCAGCGGGCAGCCGGAACATGCGGGGGGCCGGGTTGCCGGGCTGCGGAAGCGCGGTGACGGTGCCGACCTCGGCATAGCCGAACCCGAGCGCACCCCACGTGCGCAGCCCCGTGCCGTCCTTGTCGAAACCGGCGGCGAGCCCCAGCGGGCCCGCGAAGCGCACTCCGAACACGGTGCTGGCCAGCACCGGATCGGAGGGGGCCAACAGCCGGTGCAGCGCCCGTCGCACCGGGGCGAGCGCCGTCGCGCCCCGGAGCAGGGTGAAGGCCACCATGTGGATTCGTTCGGGCGGAACGAGGAACAGCAGTCGGCGTAGCAGACCGTACATGTGATGGGCGGAGTCACGCCGTTCGACGGCTGTCACGGTTCCGGCCGGTCCGGCTGCCGCCCGGCGGGATCGGCCTTGTCGAGGCGCGATTTCTTGCGCCGCAACAATATCCGTCTGCTGCCGTCGGTGTAGAGCCGTACCCGGGTCAGCTCCCAGCCGCGGTATTCGGCTTCGATCGACAGCCGGATGGAGGCGCTGATCCGGGTCACATCCGGGGGCAGCCGCAGTGGCGCCCACTCGTATTCGTCGGACATCTCGGCATCCCAGCCCGCGGGCAACCCGGTCCGGCGCGGCGCGGTCGTCAACCCGCGCCCGCCGCGTGTTCGACGACCTGGACCCCCGCACCGCTGCCCGACGCCACATACAGGGTGTCTGACGATTCGTCGAAGGCCAGCGAGTTCGGTTGTTGCACGGTGGGGTAATGCACCCTTTCGACGGGAATTCCGGTGGACAGATCGTAACCAACCACCGTATTCGACGCGGTCTGGGATACCCAGGCCAACGCGCGGGAACCGACCAGCCCGTAGGGGGACCGGCGCACCGGGTAGGCCTGGTGCAGGATCAGCGGGTTGACGCCGTACACCAGCAGTTGACCGCCGCGGGTGTCGGCCGCCAGCACCACGCCCAGCGGCCCGGCGGCCAGGGTGGTCGCGCCCTCGCCGGCCCGCAGCGCCTGCTGGGCGCGCCCGTCGGCGCCGATCGCCGTCACCGAGGTCTGCCCCCGGTCCAGTACCACCGTCGTATTCCCTTGGGTCGCAAGGGCATCCACGCGGGCGAAGATCTTATTGCGGCTACCGACGGTCGCGGTGCCGGCACGGTCCGGGGTGGGGGCGGCCAGGATGTAGACGGCGCCGTCGGCGCTGCCGAGCACCAGCTTGCCGTCGGCGCGTTGCGCGATCGCGGTGAACTGGGTCTGTTGGGCCCCGGCGACGCTCACCCGGGCGGTGCGCCCGGTGGGCACGTCGACCACGAAGTACCCGCCGGCCGCGGCCAGGTAGACCGTGCCGCGGCCGTCGTCGGTCAGAGCCGGCGCCGGGCCGGGCAGCGTGACGACGCGCGGCGTGCGCCGGGGACCGTCGAACACGGCGAGCCCGGCGGGGGCCGCCGGGCCGGCCCCGGGAGTCAGGACCACCAACCGATGGGTGGCAGCGTCGAAGGCCGCCGCCACGGCGCATCCGGCCAGCGGCCGCACCGAACCGGCCGGCTCCTGCGCCGCCGGCGGTGACACCGCCGGACGTGCGGGTTCGATCGTGGGCGGAGGGCCCTGGAGTGGATTCGAGGAGCACCCCGCGACCAGCGTCGGCAACAACAGAATCGCCGATAAACCGCGTTGACAAGCTCGTTTATCGGATTTCTGTCGTGACAGCAACGGGTGACCTCGGCTCGGGTGACGGGAGCTTCATTCTAGGTAACGGTTTGGCCTCCAAAACGGCCGTGCCGCCTACGTCCGGCGGTACCGGAGGGGTATGGTCGCGGCATGACTGTCACCGTTGACCGCCATGTCGCAGCCGACCAATTCGCCGTAGAAGACATGTCGACGGGGATTTTCGCCAGCGGCTACGGGCGGGTCGGCGACGGACGCAGTTTCTCCTTTCGCATCGAGCACCGATCGCTCGTCGTCGAGGTGTACCGGCCGCGCCTGGCCGGGCCGGTTCCCCACGCCGAAGATGTGGTCGCCACGGCGGTCCGCGGACTGGTCGACATCGACCTCACCGACGAGCGCAGCCTGACCGCGGCGGTGCGCGACTCCGTCGCGCAAGCGGTGCCGGTCGCGCGCTAGTCAGCCCGGTCGCCGCCACTGGTACCGGGTACCGTCGTCGTCGTGACTGCGGTTTCGGCGACGACTGGGCTCTCCGCGAGGACTGGGCTCCCGGGCGTCGTCACGGTTGCGGCGGCCGCGGCATGACCGTGATGTTGCTTCGGCACGGCCGGTCCGTCGCGAACACCGCCGGCGTCCTCGCCGGCCGAACCGAGGGCGTCGACCTCGATGACAAGGGCCGGGAGCAGGCGGCCGGCCTGATCGACCGGTTCGGCGACCTGCCGATCCGCGCGGTGGTCTGCTCCCCGCAACTGCGCTGCCGGCGCACCGTCGAGCCGCTCGCGGAATTCCTGTGCCTCGAGGCGCTGATCGACGACCGGCTCGCCGAGGTCGACTACGGGGAATGGACGGGCCGCAAGCTGGGCGACCTGGCGGGCGAGTCGTTGTGGAAGGTGGTCCAGGCTCACCCGAGCGCGGCGGCGTTCCCCGGCGGCGAGGGCCTGGCGCAGATGCAGGCCCGTGCGGTGGCCGCCGTACGCGAACACGACCGCCGGCTGGCCCGGGAATACGGCGAGGAACACGGGGGCGACGCCTTGTGGGTGGCCTGTACCCACGGTGACGTCATCAAGGCGGTGATCGCGGACGCGCTCGGCGTCCACCTCGACGGCTTCCAGCGCGTCACCGCCGACCCGATCTCGGTCAGCGTCATCCGCTACACCGAGCTGCGGCCATTCGTGCTGCACGTCAACCACACCGGAGCGCGCTTGTCGGCGGCGTTGCGGGCGGCGCCCGCGCCCCAGGACGACGCGTCGGAGGAGTCGACAGAAGGGCAACGTCAACCGGCCGCGGTGCCGTCCAGCGACGCGGTGGTCGGCGGCTCGACCGACTGACCCGAATGCCGCTCAACGCGCGGGCCCATCGGATCGCGCGGCGACGGCGGCAGCCGGTATTTTGGAAGTGTCATGGCCCGCGCAATCCACGTCTTCCGCACTCCCGACCGCTTCGTGGCCGGGACTGTCGGGCAACCCGGCAATCGCACGTTCTACATCCAGGCCGTGCACGATTCGCGGGTGGTCTCCGTGGTCCTGGAGAAACAACAGGTTGCGGTGCTCGCGGAACGCATCGACGCACTGCTGCTCGAGGTGCACCGCAGATTCGGGACACCCGTGCCGCCGGAGCCCTCCGAGATCGACGATCTCAGCCCGCTGGTGACACCTGTCGACGCGGAGTTCCGGGTCGGCACGATGGGGCTGGGCTGGGATTCGGAGGCCCAGACAGTGGTGGTCGAACTGCTCGCGATCACCGACCGCGAACTCGACGCCTCGGTGGTGCTCGACGACACCGACGAGGGCCCCGACGCGGTGCGGGTGTTCCTGACACCCGAGTCGGCGCGCCAGTTCGCCAGCCGCTCCAACCGCGTCATCGCCGCGGGACGGCCGTCCTGCCCGTTGTGCGGGGAACCGCTGGATCCTGACGGGCACATCTGCGTGCGCATGAATGGCTACAGACGCGGTGCGTTGCTCGGGCCCGGCGATGACGTCGACGAATGACCGGCATGAGGTGCTGCGCGTCGGTGAGCTGACGCTCCTGGGACGGATCCGCTCGGCCAGCAACGCCACCTTTCTGTGCGAGGCCACCCTCGGCCGGTCGACCGTGCACTGCGTCTACAAGCCCGTCTCCGGGGAACGGCCGCTGTGGGACTTCCCCGACGGGACGCTGGCCGGCCGGGAGGTCGGCGCCTACCTGGTGTCGGCGCGGCTGGGCTGGGACATCGTGCCCTACACGGTGATCCGCGACGGCCCCGCGGGTCCCGGCATGGTGCAACTGTGGGTGCGGCAACCCGGCGACGAGGTCGACTCCGAGCCCCGTCCGGGACCGGAGCTCATCGACCTGTTTCCGGTCGGCAAGCCGCAGCCGGGCTATCTGCCGGTTCTGCGGGCCTATGACTACGCCGGCGAAGAGGTCGTCCTGATGCACGCCGACGACCTTCGACTTCGGCGCATCGCGGTCTTCGACATCCTGGTCAACAACGCCGACCGCAAGGGCGGGCACGTCCTGTTCGGCGTCGACGAACGGGTGTACGGGGTCGACCACGGTGTGTGTCTGCACGTCGAGAACAAGCTGCGCACCGTGTTGTGGGGGTGGGCCGGCAAGCCGATCGACGACCAGACGTGTGAGGAGGTCGCCGGCCTCGTCGATGCACTGCGCGACACGCTGTGCGACGAATTGGCCGGGTACATCACCCCGGCGGAGATCAGGGCCCTGCGCGGGCGCACCCAGGCGCTGCTGGACAAACCGGTGATGCCCGCACCCGACCGGCATCGGCCCATCCCGTGGCCGGCGTTCTGACGCGGGTGCCCTGCCGTCGGCGACACCATCTGAAGAGACGACCGGTCAGGGTCACCCGTCGAGCGATCACGCACGACGGGAGGGGAGCCGGTCGGCGTCAACGGTCGCGGCGCCGAGCAGCACCACCGCGAACACCGCGCCGACCGAACCGGAGATCAGCAACGGCAACCGGCCGTCGGCGCCCCAGAGGAAACCCGCCCACAGGCCAGCCGCGAGCACCGCGAACCCGCTGAAGCCCTGGAACAACCCCTGGGCGTTGGCCTGCAACTCGCCCCCGACGAGCGTTGAGATCCATGCCTTCCCGACACCGTCGTAGCATGCGGTGAACAACCCGTACACGACGACCAGCCCCCATGCGGTCGCCGGATCCGTGGTAAGGCCCAGCCCCAGATAGCCGACGGCGAAGAACACCAGCCCCACCCCATAGGTCACCGGCCGGCCGACGCGGTCCGCGAGCACCCCGGCGGGCAAGCTCGCCAGCGCGTACACCGCGTTGTAGCCGACATAGGCCAAGATGACACCGACGACCGAAAAGCCGATCTCCTTGAGCCGCAACAACAACAGCGCGTCGGGGAAGTTGACGACGCTGAACCCGACCAGGAACGACACCACTTCCCAATACCGGCCGGGCAGCTGCCGCGCGCCGGTGAAGATCGAATCCCGGACCACGCGGGCGCCGGCCCGCGGGCGTTCGCGGACCCAGGCGATCAGCAGGACGCTGAACGCGGCGGGAACCACCGCCAGATAGAGCACCGGGCCGATCCGGTGATCGAAAAGCTCGTAGCCGGCCAGGCCGAGGAGGGGACCGATGACCGCGCCGAGCGTGTCCATCGTCCGGTGAAACCCGAAAACCCGGCCGCGCTGGGCGGGCTCGATGCCGTCGACCAGCAGCGCGTCGCGCACTGCGCCGCGCAGCCCTTTGCCCAACCGGTCGACCACCCGTCCGACCAGCACCCCGGGCCACGCCCCGGCGGCCGCGACGACGAGCTTGCCCAATGCCGCCATGCCGTAACCGGTCGCGATCAGGGGGCGCCGGGCATACCGGTCGCCGAGCGGGCCCGACACGACCCTGGTGAGCGACGCCGCGCCCTCCGCGGCACCCTCCACCGCCCCGACCACCGAGGGCGGCGCGCCCAGCACGGCTGTCAGGTAGATCGGCAACAGCGGGTAGAGCAGTTCGCTGGCCGAGTCCTGCAGCAACGACACCAGCGAGAGCACTCGCACGTTCCTGGTGAGCCACGCCGGCTTCGTCGCCTGTTGCATCTGCCAGATGGTAGCTGGCACCCGGTTCCGCGCGCTCAGTGTGTGAACCCGGTCACCGTGATCGCTCGGCGGCGCAACCGGAAGGCGATTTCGGTGCCGAGTGTTTCTCAGGCCGGCGTCGGGTAGCTCACGCCCGTCAGCCGTTCGGACAGCTCCCACAGCCGTCGGCAGTCGGCGCCGTTGCGGGCGCGGGCGGGCACGTGGGCCGGCTTCACGCCGCCGCCGGCGGCCTCCAGGAGGCCCAGGGGCCCGTAGAAAGCCCCGCCCGTCGCGTCCGGCATGGTGGCCGCGTACAACGCGGGCAGAATCCCGTCGTCGATCTCCTGCCACAGGACCGGCGTCCACCGCCACGACGCCTTGTAGAACCGTTCCAGCAGCGACGGTTTCGCGCGGCCCAGGGACGGCCCGCTGATCTGCAGGTTCGTCATGGTCCGGCCGGGGTGGGCGGCGTTGGACACGATGCCCCAGCCGGCCTGGAGGCTGCGGCGGTTCAGCTCGCGGGCGAACATGAGCATGGCCAGCTTCGACTGGCCGTAGGCCGCCATCGCCGAGTACTTCTTGGTGAACTGCGGGTCGTCGAAGTGGATGCGGCCGTAGCGGGCGGCGAGGCTGCTCAGCGACACCACCCGCGCGCCGCCGGCGGCCCGCAACATCGGCAGCAGGTGTGCCGTCAGGGCGAAGTGGCCCAGATAGTTGCTGCCGAACTGCAATTCGAACCCGTCGGCGGTGGTGCGGCGCTCCGGCGGAGTCATGACGCCGGCGTTGTTGACCAGGATGTCGATGGGGCGACCCTCGGTGTTCAGCTGTTCGCCCAGCGCGGCCACCGCGGCCAGCGACGACAGGTCCAGGGACTTGATGGTCAGCGCGGCGCCGGGCACCGTGGACCGGATCTCCTCGATGGCCGCCTCACCCTTGGCGCGGTTGCGGATCGCCATGACAACGTCCGCCCCGGCCGCCGCCAGCCGGCGCGTGAGGCCCA
>CAYVQQ010000033.1:4495-17028 GCA_964453085.1 uncultured Mycobacterium sp. | reverse complement strand
GGTGAACACCGCCGCCGAATCCATGCCGTGCGCGTCCACGCCGGGCGCTTCGTCCGGCGCCTCGTGGTCGGCCCGGAACACGTGCAGGGTGCCCGGGTTGCCGCGGCTCGGTATCGCGTCGACGAGCACCAGCCTGTCCCAGCCGTCGAGCAGGTCGTAGGCCAGGTGCATCCCCCGGATGCCGTAGTCGACGACGCGGACGCCTGGGTCGTCGCGGGGGAGGTCGGCGTTGCGGACCACTTCCGAGCCGAATCCGTCGTCTCCCAGGAAGATGTTGCCAATGCCGGCCACCAGGATGCGCGCTGCCATCACCGCGTCCCCTGGCTACATCCGCCGCAGTCTGAGGTAGCGGCGGGCATCCGGCAGGGACATCACTCCCATCACCACTGCGACCACGACCACCAACGCGATGATGGCGAGGAAGACCCACCCTAGAGCTTCCACGTCGGACTCCTTTCCGTGCTGCCGCTCTCCGCCTCCAGCGGTTCGACTTCGTCGGGGGAGAAGTACAGGTAGCGCCCGTACCAGTCGTGCAGGTCGGCGGCCGGGTCGTCGTCGACGACGACCCCGACATGCGTGTTGCCTTCGACGTCGGCATGCACCGATGCGACGCGGGCGGTCCGGCCGGCGACGAAAATGTCCTGGGCGTCGGCGTTGCGGCTCGGGTGCAACCGGACCCGGCTGCCGCGCGCGACCCGGATCCCGTTCACCAGCACCGCGTCGGTATCGGGACGGACGGCGCCGTCGGCCAGCGGATCCCACCAGTCGACACCCTCGGGGATCTCGGGCACCAACCCCACCGGCGCGTGCGGGTCGCGCAGCACACCATGCAGGCGCGCCATCGCCTCGGGCGACATGGCGTCGCAGCGGTCGACGATCTGCGCGGCCCGCGGGTCGGTGGCCCGGGCTTGCGCCTTCTCCTCGTCGGTCATCGTCATCACGCGCAGGGTGAGGAGCTCGTCGATCTCGGTGCAGTCATACATGGTGGCGTTGCTCTGCTCGGCGATCTCGGGGTGGTCGTAGAGGATGATCGGCGAGATCAGCAACATGTCGCGGGTCCCCGGCGGGCCGGCCAGCACGGGGAAGCAGCGGTGCCGGCAGCACCGCGACACCGCCTCGGCCGCGGCGGCCGGCGGTTCGAGCAGCGAAACGAACTGCCCACCCGCGACCTCGGCGATCAGGTGTGTGCCGATCATGGACCGCGCGATCGCGTCGGCCTTGTCGGTGGCGCCGCGGCCGGTGTTGGCCACCCGTACCGAGATTCGGCGCAGGTCCCCGTCCGGCCGCGCGGTCACCGTCAGCTCGCCGCGCACCCGCCGGCGTTCGCGGACCAACCGGCCGCCGTCGAGCAACTCGACGTCGGTTGCCGCGTCCGCCACCACCGGCAGGGTCCAGGGCTGCTCGTCGAGCACCAGCGGGCCGAATGACATTTCGCATTCGACCGCCTCGTCCCAGGACAGCCACGACCCGGCCGGCGTGGTCAGCTCGTCGACGGGGAGGAAGCCGCCGCCGCCCTCGCGTTCGGCCCGCCGGTGCTGCAACTGCAGGAACCGCAGCACCACGGTGATCGCCCGGGCCCCGTCGACCAGGAAGTCCGCCGCCATGGCGGCGTCTTCCCCCAGTCCGGCGGCGGCTGCGCCCGGTGGGCCCAGAACGCCGAACTGCCAACGTGACTGGTTCTTGTGGGACGTCCCGCGGTACGGGTAGAGCAGGTAGCCTTCGTAGAGCACCGCGTCGGCGACGGCGCGGGCCCGGTCCCAGCCGGAGGTCCGGGGCGCGGTCACCGTGCGGTCTCCCGCTCGGCGTCCAGCAGCGAGGCGACCGCACCGTCGAGGTCGAGCAGCCCGCGCGCCGACTTGTGTCGGGCCAACGCTGCGACGGTTTCATGGCGCAGGCGCACCCAGCCGGTGTCGGGGTAGTGCTGAGCGATCAGGGCCCGCCACACCGCGACCGGCATGTCGTGACGGCACTCACAGTCCCACGGCACCTGCTGAACCGAGAACCCGCGCTCGGAATTGACGAACAGTGTTCCGCTGAAAAGGAATTGGAGGGGAAGCACCCCGTCCCGCAGGGCGTGCGCGTACTTGGCGGCCGTCACTTCGAAGTCGTAGGTGCAGTCCAGGGGAAGCGCCACCGTCGTGTGCCCGGTGAAACCCGGAACCATTGCGGCGCAATGCTGCCACAGGAACGTGCGCTGGGTGTGGGCCCAGCGCTCGCGGCCGCCGAACAGGTCGAGCAGTCCGGCTGCCTCGTCGTCGGAGTATGAGCGCCGCAGCGGCTCGACGCGGACCTGGCAGCGCAGCGCGACGGCATGCACCGCGCCGGGCTGACCGAGCGGGCCGACCGCGGTGATACTGACGCGTGCGGTGAGTACCGGCGTGACGCTGTACGGCTCAGGTGCCACGTCGTGGACGGCGAACGCCACGTCGAGTGGTCGCTCGGTCATCGCGGCCTCGGCACGGCGCGCGCGGCGAGCCGGGCGAAGAAGTCGTCGATGAACGTATGCGCGTGCTGACCGCCGTCGAAACCCCGCCACAGCGTGCGCAGGCGTCCGATGAACTCGTAACAGGCGTCGATCGGGACCAGAAAACTTTGCGGCTCGGCCGCCTGCCTGTCATCCACCCGCACCAGCAGCGCCTCCACGTCGTCGGCCGGCAGCGCCGCCCGTGGGTCCGCCCCGGCGAGGGCCGTCCAGGAGTCCAGGTCGAGTTCGGACTCGCACGCCCCGGCCGGTCCGGGGTAGAACGCGACGGCGCGCCCGAGGGCGGAATTGGTGAAGAAGAACGCGACGCCGACCGGGATCTGCAGCGCTTCCCAGACCCGGCGGTCCAGCGCGAAATCCGGGAAGGCGAGATAGCGGTCCGGCACCGCCCGGTAGCGCAGCTCGGCCACCGGGTCGGTGAACAGCAGATAGCACGCGTGGCAGACGCACATCAGCTGCCGGGCGGCGACGCTCGCCACGTGCCGGTGTCCGTCGGCGATCGGTTCCGCGCACATCTCGCACCGTTCGCCGTCGGCGGCGAGGGGCGGCCGGTCCGCGGCGATGCGGGCCAGCACCTGGTAGGGGCTGCTCATGTCCCGGCCCTCAGGGGTTCGCCGCACAGTGCCACTGACAGCACGCCGTCGCGAAGCAGCAGCGGAATCGGTTGCAGTGCAGCACCGTTGGTGCCGGCGCCGGCGTGGACGGCGTCGAATTCGGTCGTGCAGCGCGGGCATTCCAGCAGGGCAGCACGCAGCCGCGCCCCGGCGAGGGTGTCGTCGCACACCGGGCATCGGTCCCGGTAGGCGAACAACCGGTCGCCTATCCGGCAGGCCAGCAACGCGGTGCCGGCGACGGAGAAACCCGCCACCTCGCCGGGGGCCAGCTCGGCGAGCTCGGGCGCCGGACGCCAGTCCGTCGCGCCGGGGCCTCGCGAACCGTTGTGGCCACCCGCACGGAGGGGGGCCAGCAGGGATTCGGCGGGGATCATGCCGGCGGCCGGTTCGGTCCTCATCACCTCGATCGTGCAGACCTCCGGTGCTGCGGCGCGGATGGCGTCCTCGACCGCGAGCTCCAGCGTCACCGCCGACGAGGGGCAGCTCTGGCAGCTGCCCGCGAAGGCCAGCCGCACGGTGTCGCCGTCGATCCCGATCAGGTCGACGTCGCCGCCGTGCGAGCCGAGATAGGGGCGGACCCGCTCGAGGGCGTCGGAGACCCGGCGCCGCACGTCGTGCGGGTGCAGGCCGTGTACGAGGAGCAGGCTGGCCACCAGGTCGTCGGTGGCCAGCCGGTCGGCCAGCCCGGGGTCGCCGGACAACGCCAGGATCCGTTCCAGCCCGGCCCCGTACAGCCCGACCACCTCGCGGACCAGCTGCTGGGCACGGTCGTGGGCGGCGGCGCCGCCCGCCGCGCAGGAATCGAGCAGCGCCTGGATCCGATCGCCCGCGCCGCGCCAGTGCGCGTCGCTCTCGGGGGGTCTCGAGCGGGTTTGCGAGAGATCCGGCGTCGTCATTGCGGGGCTCTACTCCCCGGCGGGTGACTGCGTGGGCGTGTGCAGTCTGTCCAGCGTCTTGCCCTTGCCCAGGTACATGTGCACGCCGCAGGGCAGGCACGGGTCGAAGCTGCGCACCGTGCGCATGATGTCGATGCCCTTGAAGTTCTCCCGGCTGTTCTCCTCGAAGATCGGTTGGCCCTGCACCGCGTCCTCGTAGGGTCCCGGCGTGCCGTAGCTGTCGCGCGGGCTGGCGTTCCACGGGGTCGGCGGGTAGGGGTGGTAGTTGGCGATCTTGCCGTCCCGGATCACCAGGTGATGGCTGAGCACGCCGCGTACCGCCTCGGTGAACCCGCAGCCGAGGCCCTCGTCGGGCACCTCGAAGCGCTCCCAGGTCTTGGTGCGCCCGGCGCGGATCTCGGCGAGTGCCTTCTCGGCGAAGTGCAGCGCGCACGCCGCCGCGTAGGCCTGGAAGTAGGTGCGGGCGCGGTCGCGCTCGATCGTGTTACTGCCGTACTCGGGCACCTTCCACTCGAACTCGACGGGGCCCTTCAGCGCGGTCTTGGGCAGGTTGATCTTGACGCTGTCGCCGGTCGCCTTGACGTAGCCGATGTCGACCAGGCCGGCCAGCGCGGTCGCCCACAGCCGGGCCAGTGGGCCGCCGCCGGTGTCCAGCGCGAGGTGGTCCTTGCCGTCGAACCAGCGCGGCGACATCACCCAGCTGTACTTGCCGCCGTCCAAGTCCCGTTTCTGCGGGTGCGGGTTGGTGTGCTGGTTCCATGGGTGTCGCCGGTCAACGGTGTTGCCCAGCGGATCGGTCTTGACGAACATCTCCTCGTCGACCCAGTCGTCGTAGTACGAACTGCCCAACAGGATCCGGATGCCCAGGTTGATGTCGACCAGTGAGTGGGTGACCAGCTTGCCGTCGACCACTACGCCGGGGGTGACGAACATCGCGTTGCCCCAGCGCTCCATGTCCTTGTACTCGAAGTTGCACACCTCGGGGTCCTGGAAGGATCCCCAGCAGCCCAGCAGGGTGCGGCGCAGCCCGACCTTCTCGTAGCCCGGCAACGCCTCGTAGAAGAAATCGAACAGGTCGTCGTGCATCGGTACGACTTTCTTCATGAACTCGACGTAGCGCATCAGTCGGGTCATGTAGTCGGTCATCAGCTGGATGGTCGCGACCGTTCCGACCCCTCCCGGGTACAGCGTCGACGGGTGCACGTGGCGACCCTCCATGAGGCAGAACATCTCTCGCGTCGAGCGGCTGACCGCCAGCGCCTCCCGGTAGAACTCGCCGCTGAACGGGTTGAGTGAGCGCATGATGTCGGCGATGGTGTGGTACCCGTGTTCACCGGCGTGCGGTGCCGCGGTCTTCTCGGCGCGGGCGAGCACGCTCGGGTTGGTCTCGGAGACCATCTTCTCGCAGAAGTCCACGCCGACCAGGTTCTCCTGGAAGATGTTGTGGTCGAACATGTATTCCGCGGCCTCGCCGAGGTTGACGATCCACTCGCCCAGATGTGGGGGTTTGACTCCGTAGGCCATGTTCTGCGCGTAGCACGAACAGGTCGCGTGGTTGTCGCCGCAGATGCCGCAGATGCGGCTGGTGATGAAGTGCGCGTCGCGCGGGTCCTTGCCCTTCATGAAGATCGAGTAGCCGCGGAAGATCGACGACGTGCTGTGGCACTCGACGACCTCCTTGTTCTCGAAGTCGATCTTGGTGTAGATGCCAAGGCTGCCGACGATGCGGGTGATCGGGTCCCAGGCCATCTCGACGAGTTGGCCTGGTTGGCGCTCGCCGGTGGTCGGTTTGGGGACGATAGTGGTCATCGCTCTCTCCGTCTGCGATTTCTCCGGCTGCGGTTCAGGATTCCCCGGCGAGAATGAAGTGCCCGGCTTACCAGGTGCGGCGCGCTCCGGTGGTGAGTTGGTTGCCGCTGTGCCGCCACCGCGGCTCCTTGTCGACGGTGCGCGCCGTGATCCCCCTCAAGTTACGGATCACGGTCCCGTACAGGCCCACCGCCGTGCTCGACAGCTTGCCGCCCGGCGGCTCGTCCATGAAGGGCATGAACTTGTCGGGGAAGCCGGGCATGGTGCAGCCGATGCAGATGCCGCCGACGTTCGGGCATCCCCCGACGCCGTTGATCCACCCGCGCTTGGGCACGTTGCACTTGACGACCGGGCCCCAACAGCCAAGCTTGACAATGCACTTCGGGGATCCGTACTCGGTGGCGAAATCGCCTTGCTCGTAGAAGCCGGCCCGGTCGCAGCCCTCGTGCACGGTACTGCTGAACAGCCATCGGGGGCGCAGCGCGTCGTCGAGTGGGATCATCGGCGCCTGGCCGGTGGCCATGTAGAGCAGGTAGGTCAGCGTCTCCGACAGGTTATCCGGATGGATCGGGCAGCCGGGGACGCAGACGATGGGGATGCCGGCCTTGCTTTTCCAGTCCCAGCCCAGATAGTCCGGCACGCCCATCGCACCGGTCGGATTGCCGGCCATCGCGTGGATGCCGCCGTAGGTCGCGCAGGTGCCGGCGGCGACGATCGCGGTGGCCTTGGGTGCCAGCCGGTCCAGCCATTCGCTGGTGGTCATCGGCTGCCCGGTGGCCGGGTCGTTGCCGAAGCCGCACCAGTACCCCTCGTCCTTGATCTTCTCGTTGGGGATCGAGCCCTCGACGACCAGCACAAAGGGTTCCAATTCGCCGGAGTCGGCCTTGAAGAACCATGCGAGGAAGTCGTCGGGCCCTCCGGTGGGACCGCATTCGAAATCGATCAGCGGCCAGTGCACGGCGACCTTCGGTAAGCCCGGGAGTGCGCCGAGGGCGATCTCCTCGATGCTGGGCTGGGTGGCGGCGGTCAACGCCACCGAATCGCCGTCACAACTGAGCCCTGCGTTGATCCAGAGAACGTGGATCAGCGCTTCTTCTGCTTTGACTGCCGCTTCTGTTGGCATGCTGCAGCTTTCCGGGGCGAACCAGAGTCCCTGCGCCGCTGGAGTCGACCGTCGGCCCACTTGCGCAGCGCTGGTTCTGGGTCTACTCCCCCCGGCACACGATGTCAACGGTCCGGTGTGGGTGCCGCGTACCGGCGGGGGCGGCCCGGCACCAGGGGCGTTGGCCATCGGGTGCCGACCGTCGCCCGGAGATCAGGCCGGTGACGTGCCGGCGAACCGCCGCAGCCAGGAGAACCAGGCGTCCAGGCCGGCGCCGGTGCGGGCACTGACGGGCAGGATCGGCGCCGTGGCATTGACGAGGCGAACGTGGCGCACGTAGTCGTCGACATCGACGTCCAAATGTGGGACCAGGTCGATCTTGTTGAGCAGCACCACATCCACCGCGCGGAACATCACCGGGTACTTCAGGGGCTTGTCCTCGCCCTCGGCCACGGAGTAGACCATGGCCTTGGCGTGCTCGCCGACGTCGAACTCGGCCGGGCAGACCAGATTGCCCACGTTCTCGATGATCACCAGGTCCAGGCGGGACAGGTCCAGGCCGGGCAGCGCGCGATTGACCATGGGCGCGTCGAGATGGCATTCGCCCCCAAACCCGTTGCTGGTGTTGAGCAGTGACACCTGGGCGCCGCGGCCGCTGAGTTTGGCCGCGTCCAGGTCGGTGGCGATGTCGCCTTCGATCACCCCGATCGCGATCTCACCGGCCAGCGCGTCCAGGGTGGCCTGCAAGACGGTCGTCTTGCCCGATCCCGGTGAGCTCATCAGGTTGAGGGTGCGGATCCCGTGGCTGTCGAACGCCGCCCTGTTGGCCGCGGCGAGAACGTCGTTCTCCGCGAAGATCGACTCCAGCACGTCGACGCGCTGACCGCCCGTCCGGTAGTTGCTGTGGTCGCCGTGGTCGTGGTCGTGGTCGTGGTCGTGGTCGCCGTGGGCGTGCGCGGTGCCGTCGTCGTGCCGGTGGAACCTACCCATGGTCTGTGCGATTCATGCCGAAGGCCTTTCCCGGGAAACCCCGTTCACGAGATGTCCAATGACGTCACCAGGAATTCGTCACCGTGCACGACCTCGACGTCAGGACTGTCGCAGCGCGGACACCAGATCGACCACGCCGAGGTGACCTCGGAATGCTGACCGCAGGCCCGACAGCGCACCTCGGCGGCGATGCACTCGAGTTCCAGTTCGGCACCGGGCATGTCCTCCGCGTCGCGGACGAGCGTCCAGCAGAACGACAGCGATTCCGGCACCACCTGGCGCAGCGCGCCGATCCGCACCCGCACCACGTCGACGCGGTGGCCGCCGGCATGCGTCTTGGCCACGCCGGCGATCGCCTCGCACAGTGAGAGTTCATGCACCGCGGATCACCGCGGCCCGCGCGCAGCACATGGCACCGTTCTACACCCGAATCGCCGCTTCCCGGGAGGGCGCGGATGCCTGGGCCCAGGTGAGGGCGGGTCCTGACCTCAGGACAGGCTCAGCAGCGCGTTCTCGACCACCTCCGGCAGCGCCGGATGAATCCAGTACTGGCCCCGGGCCATCTTCGGTGCGCTCAGCCCGAAGCTCATCGCCTGGATCAGCGGCTGGATTATCGACGACGCCTGCGGGCCCATGATGTGGGCGCCCAGCAGGCGCCCGCCGGGGTGTTCGGCGATCAGCTTGATGATTCCGGTGGTGTCCTCCATCGCCCAGCCGTAGCCCACGTCGCTGTAGTCCTGGATCGCCACCGAAACGTCGAAACCCGCTGCGACGGCCTGGTTCTCGGTCAAGCCGACCATGGCCAACTGGGGATCGGTGAACACCGCCGCCGGGACGTGCCGGTGGTCGGTCACGGCCATCGACGCGGTGTCGTCCCAGTCGCACAGGAGGTTGCACTGCACGACACGGGCCTCGTGGTTGGCGACGTGCTTGAGCATGTACGGCGACGAGACGTCGCCCAGAGCGAAAACGTTGCGGGCCGAGGTCCGTTGGTGGACGTCGACGGTCACACGCCCGGATTCGACGTCGACACCGGCCAACTGGGCGTCGAGGAGGTCGGCGTTGGGCACCCGGCCGGTCGCGACCAGCAGCAGGTCGGCGGCCAGTGTCGACCCGTCGTCGAGTTGCAGGGCGACGCCACCGCGGCGGTTGGCGCCGCCTACGACGTTGCGGTGGGTGCGTAGATCCCATTTGGCAGCCGCGATGCGGGTGAACCGCTCGCAGATGGTGTCGTCACAATGCCTCAGCAGGCAGCCGCTCCGCACGACTATGGTGACCCGCACGCCGAGCGCTGAGAAGACATGCGCGAATTCCGCTGCCACGAAACCACCGCCGACGATCACCAGGTGCTCGGGCAGCTCGGCGATCCGCATGATGGTGTCGCTGGTGTGGAAGTCCACCCCGCAGGCCGAGATCGCCGGAGGAACCACCGGCCGCGAACCGGCCGCGATCACCACCTGATCGGCTGCGAACTCGGCGGTCGCCGTACGTAGCAGGTACCGCCCGTCGGGTCGCGCGGGCCCGAACCGGGTGTGCTCCCGGTACACGTCGACGTTGGCCGCGCCGCGCCGGTACTCCTCGCCGCCGACCGCGATGGGATCGATGCGCCCGAAGATCCGGGAGCCGACGTCGCTCCAGCGCGGCCTGTCCAGGTGCGCGTCGATGCCGTAGCGCGCCGCGCCGCGGATCGTCTCGGCTACGTCGGCGGTGTAGCCGAACATCTTCGTCGGGAGGCATCCGACGTTCAGGCAGGTGCCGCCGAAGCGGCCCCGCTCGCAGATCGCCACCCGCTTGTCCGTGTAGCGCTCGTCGAGAATGCTGTTGCCCGAACCGGCTCCGATGATCGCGAGGTCGTAGGTTTCCATAGGCTGGTGCTCACCTGCTCTCCCTTGACGTCGTGGCGCTGGCGTCGATGTTGTCGGCGCGCAGGTAGTCGTCGAGCCACCGGTCGAGCCGGCGATAGGCCTGCGCGCGCGGTTGCGCCAGGGACAGGAACACGTCGTGTTTGGCGTCGGCCACCGCGACGACGGTGGTGTGGTTCCCGATGCAGCCGGACCACCGGGCGATCTGGGCGACGTCGAGAACCGCGTCTCCGCGGTGCATCGCCGCCGGGTCGCCGCATTCGGCGACGCTGTGGTCCGACCGCAGGATCAGGTTGGGCACGCCGACGTCGAGTCCGCGGTGCAGCCGAGCCTGACCGCGCCGGATGGCGTGCAGCCAACCGAACGTGATCGGGAAGCCGCCCACCGGTTTCCACCGCAGGTCGTAGTCGAACTCGCCGTGGTAGTCGCGGTGCAAAGTGGTGCCGTATCCGCCCTCGGCGGGCGGCCGGGCCACCCCCTTGGAACGCACCCGCGACAGCCCGGCGATCAGCGCCGAGGTCACCGGGTGGCGCAGGGCGGCCGGGCCGTGCAGGTCAAGGAACGGGCTGTTGAGCACCAGGCCCCCGATACCGGCGTGCGCCGCGGCGTCGCGGCGCCGCAACCGGTCCAGCCACAACGAGGCGATCAGCCCGCCGGCGGAGTGGGCATACACCAAAACCTTGACGCGGTGGTCTCGCTCCCTGATCACCGACAGGGCCCGCCCGAGTTCGGCGTCGTAGCGTTCCAGGTCCGTGACGAAGTGCGGGGTCTGGCCGTCGCGGCGCGATCGGCCGCACTTGCGCAGGTCCAGGGCGTAGAACGCGAAGCGGCGGCTGGCGAAGTGGTCCGCCAGCGCGGTGTGAAAGAAGTAGTCGGTGTAGCCGTGCACCGCCAGGACCGCGTGCGGCCCGTCGTCACCCGACTGCCCCCCGCGCCGGATCAGCGTGGCGACGATCTCACCCTCACCATCGGGATCGGTCCCCAGCGGCAGGGTGCGTTGCCAGTAGCCGGGCAGGACGTCGGGCATCCAGCCAGTCACCTTGTCATCTTAGGGTCAACTTAAGGCCGGCTTAAGGCCGCGGTCACGACGCGTGGCCGCGGGGAGGCGCACGTCGTTGCGCGCTGGCCGGTCGATAGCCTGAGGACCGGCACTCCCCGAGGGAAGGACCGACGATCCGGTGTCGAAACAGGCCACAACCACGCGGGCTGACGTCGCGCTGGTGGGTGCGGGCATCATGAGCGCCACGCTGGGGGCGTTGCTGCGCCGGCTGGAACCGGATTGGTCGATCACCCTGGTTGAGCGGCTGGACACCGTCGCCGGCGAAAGCAGCGGTCCCTGGAACAACGCGGGGACCGGGCATTCGGCGCTGTGCGAGCTCAACTACACACCGCAGCGACGCGACGGGTCGATCGACATCGGCAAGGCGGTGCGCGTCAACGAGCAGTTCCAGGTGACACGTCAATTCTGGGCCTACGCAGTCACGAACGGGATCGTGGCCGATCGCGGCTTCCTCAACCCGGTCCCGCACGCCAGCTTCGTCCGCGGCGCGCGACACGTTGCCTATCTGCGGCGGCGGCAGCGAGCGCTGGCCGGCAATCCGCTGTTCGCCGGCACGGAACTGATCCACGACCCCGACGAGTTCGCGCGCCGACTGCCCCTGATGGCGGCCGAGCGGGACTTCTCCGAGCCGATCGCCCTGAACTGGGCCCCGCAGGGTACCGACGTCGACTTCGGCGCCCTGTCCCGCCAACTCGTCGACTTCTGCGTGCAGCACGGGACCACCGCGCTGTTCGGTCACGAGGTGCGTGACCTCAGGCGCCAGGGCGACGGCAGCTGGATGCTGCTCCTTCGTGATCGGCGCACCGGTGAACGGAGCAGGCTGAACGCAAAATTCGTCTTCATCGGCGCCGGAGGCAACGCGCTGCCGCTGCTGCAGAGATCGGGTATCAGGGAGGTCAGGGGCTTCGGCGGGTTTCCGATCGGGGGCCGCTTTCTGCGTGCCGCCAGGCCGGCGCTCAGTGCCGCGCACCGGGCCAAGGTATATGGAGTGCCGGCGCCGGGCGCTCCGCCGCTGGGCGCGCTGCACCTGGATCTTCGTCTGGTCAACGGCAAGGCGTGGTTGGTGTTCGGCCCTTACGCCGGATGGTCGCCGAAGTTCTTGAAGCAAGGGCATCGCACCGATCTGCCCCGCTCGGTGAGGCCGGACAACCTGGTGTCGATGCTCGGGGTCGGGGTCACCGAGCTGGCGCTGGTGCGCTACCTGATCGGCCAATTGCGGCTCTCCGGCCCCCAGCGGGTGCGTATGCTGCGCGAATTCGTGCCCAGCGCAGAGGATTCCGACTGGGAGCTGACGGAGGCCGGTCAGCGAGTGCAGGTGATCCGGCGGGACCGGCGCAAGGGCGGAGCGCTGGAGTTCGACACGACCGTCCTCAGCGACGCGGACGGTACGATCGCCGGACTGCTCGGGGGCTCGCCGGGGGCGTCGACCGCCGTGCCGATCGCGCTGGATGCGCTGCGGCGGTGTTTCGCGCACCGGTATCAGATCTGGCTTCCCACACTCAAAGACATGGTTCCGTCCCTCGGAGTGGAGCTGTCCCGCGAGCCGGCCCTGTTCGACGAGGTGTGGTCGTGGGGAAGCAAGGCCTTACAGCTGGAGGGTGTATGACACGGATGAGTTGCGCCGGCGACGCTGCAGAGCGAAGCGATGAGAAGGAGTGGCGCCGATGAGTTGCGCCGGCGACGCTGCAGAGCGAAGCGATGAGAAGGAGTGGCGCCGA
>CAYVQQ010000033.1:0-4395 GCA_964453085.1 uncultured Mycobacterium sp. | reverse complement strand
TGAGCGGGTCGCTGCGTCGCGCCTGGGCACAGGACCTCGACACCCACACTCTCTACGAACTGCTCAAACTGCGGGTCGAGGTGTTCGTGGTCGAACAGGCCTGCCCCCACCAGGAATTGGACGGGCGTGACCTGCTCGCCGAAACGCGGCATTTCTGGCTAGAAATCGCCGATGGCGACGTCATCTGCACCCTGCGGCTGATAGAGGAGCACGCCGGGGGCACCAAGGCGTTCCGTATCGGTCGGCTGTGCACCAAGCGCGGCGTGCGCGGTCAGGGCCACACCTCCCGGCTGCTGCGCGCCGCGTTGGCCGAGGTCGGCGACTACCCGTGCCGAACCGACGCGCAGACGTACCTGGCCGACATGTACGCACAGCACGGGTTCGTCCGCGACGGTGAGGCCTTCATCGACGACGGGATGCCGCACGTGCCGATGCTGCGGCCCGGCTCCGGTCTGGTCGGGCTGCGGTGAAGCCGTATCCGTTCAGCGCGATCGTCGGGCACGACCAGCTGCGACTCGCCCTGCTGCTGTGCGCGGTGCGCCCGGAGATCGGCGGGGTGCTGATCCGCGGTCAGAAGGGGACCGCCAAATCCACCGCAGTGCGCGGGCTTGCCGCGCTGCTGTCCGCCGCGACCGGGACCGAGGACGCGGGCCTGGTCGAGATGCCGCTCGGTGCAACCGAAGACCGGGTGATCGGGTCGCTGGACCTGCAGCGGGTGCTGCGCGACGGCGAGCACGCCTTCTCGCCGGGTCTGCTGGCACGCGCCCACGGTGGCGTCCTCTACGTCGACGAGGTCAACCTGCTGCACGATCACCTGGTCGACCTGATGCTCGACGCGGCGGCGATGGGCCGGGTGCATGTCGAACGCGACGGTGTCTCCCATTCGCATGAGGCGCGGTTCGTGCTGATCGGCACGATGAACCCCGAGGAGGGTGAGCTGCGTCCGCAGCTGCTGGACCGGTTCGGTCTGACCGTCGACGTACGTGCCTCCCGTGATGTCGACGTCCGTGTGGAGGTGATCCGGCAGCGGATGGCCTACGAGGCCGACCCGGACGCCTTCGCCGAGCGCTACGCGGGCGCCGACGCCGAGCTGGTCCGCCGGATCGCGGCCGCGCGGGCTCGGGTCGACGACGTGGTGTTGCCGGACCGTGAGTTGCGCCGCGTCGCGGCGCTGTGTGCGGCATTCGATGTCGACGGCATGCGGGCCGACCTGGTGGTGGCCCGCACCGCGGTCGCCCACGCCGCCTGGCGCGGCGCGGCCACCGTCGAGGAACAAGACATCCGGGTTGCAGCCGAGCTGGCGCTGCCGCACCGGCGCCGCCGCGACCCGTTCGACGACCCCGGCATCGAGCGTGAGCGGCTGGACGCCGCACTGGCGCAGGCCGGTGACCAGGACCCCGACCCCGACCCGCCCGGTGATGGGATGCCATCGGACACAGAATATAATGTGCCACAACAGGATTCGACGACAGAATTGGGGCGGTCGGGACCGCGTGCGCCGCGGCCCAACGCGTCGCCGTCGCAGACTTTCCGGGCCCGCGCGCTGAGGGTTCCGGGGGTCGGCAGCGGCGCCCCGGGACGGCGGTCTCGGGCCCGCAACGCCACCGGCGGCGTGATCGGGGTGGCCGACGCCGGCGACACCGACTCCGGCGCGCGAGGACTGCACCTGTTCGCGACGTTGCTCTCGGCCGCCGAGCGCTGCGGGGCCGGACCGCTGCGCCCGGGGCCCGACGACGTCCGCCTGGCCGTGCGCGAAGGGCGCGAGGGCAATCTTGTGGTGTTCGTCGTGGACGCGTCCGGGTCGATGGCGGCCCGGGATCGCATGGCTGCGGTCAGCGGTGCCGCGCTGTCACTGCTGCGGGACGCCTACCAGCGCCGCGACAAGGTCGCCGTCATCACCTTCCGCGGGCGGGAAGCCAGGCTGTTGCTGCCGCCGACGTCGTCGGCGCACATCGCCGGCCGCCGGCTCGCCCGGTTCGACACCGGCGGCCAGACCCCGCTGGCCGAGGGCCTGTGGGCCGCCCATGAACTGATCGCCCGGGAGCGCGCGCGCGACCGGACCCGGCGCGCCCTGGTCGTGGTGCTCACCGACGGTCGGGCCACGGGTGGGCCGGACCCGTTGGGCCGCACCTGGATCGCGGCGGCCCGGCTGGCGGCCGAGCGTGTGGCCGCGGTGGTGGTGGACTGCGAGACGTCGTATGTGCGGCTGGGTTTGGCCGCGGAACTGGCCGGCCGGCTCGGCGCGCCGGCGGTGCGGCTGGAGCAGTTGCACGCCGAACATCTGACGCGTGCCGTGCGCAGCGTCGCCTGAGCTGTCGGAGGCCATACGCCCGTGCCGCAGGGAACGCCATTGCAGGTCCCCGATGACGGCCTGACCACCCGTGCCCGGCGGAACATGCCGGTGCTGGCGGTGCACACCGGCGCGGGCAAGGGCAAGTCCACCGCCGCTTTTGGGATGGCGTTGCGCGCCTGGGCCGCCGGCCTGGACGTCGCCGTCTTCCAGTTCGTCAAGAGCGCCAAGTGGCGAGTCGGCGAGGAGGCGGCCTTTCAGCGGCTCGGCGAGCTGCACGAGACCCAAGGGCTCGGCGGTGCCGTCGAGTGGCACAAGATGGGCGCGGGCTGGTCCTGGACCCGCAAGCGGGGCACCGACGTCGACCACGCCGCCGCGGCGGCCGATGGGTGGGCCGAGATCGCCCGGCGGCTGGCCGGCCAGCGGCATGACTTCTACGTGCTCGACGAGTTCACCTATCCGCTGAAGTGGGGTTGGATCGACGTCGACACGGTCGCCGATGCGCTGCTGGCTCGGCCCGGGTGCCAGCACGTGGTGATCACCGGGCGCGACGCCCCGCCGCGGCTGGTCGAGGCGGCCGACCTGGTCACCGAGATGGCCAAGGTCAAGCATCCGATGGACGCGGGACGCAAGGGGCAGAAGGGAATCGAATGGTGAGTCGGCGCGTCCGCCGCCTGGCGGGCGTGCGCGTCGGTACGACGACACGCCGCGCGACACGTCGTTTCGCGCACCCTCGCGGGTGAGGCCGTGACCACGGTACCGGCCGTCGTGATCGGCGCACCCGCCTCGGGTAGCGGTAAGACCACGGTGGCAACGGGGTTGGTGGGGGCGTTGCGCCGGGCCGGACATACCGTCGCGCCGTTCAAGGTGGGGCCGGACTTCATCGACCCCGGCTATCACACCCTGGCCGCCGGCCGGCCCGGCCGCAATCTGGATCCGGTGCTGGTCGGCGAGCGGCTGATCGGCCCCCTGTACGCCCACGGCGCCGCCGGCGCCGATGTTGCCGTGGTCGAGGGCGTGATGGGACTGTTCGACGGCCGGATCGCTTCCTGTGCGACGACACCGGCGGCCGGGTCCACCGCCCACGTCGCCGGTCTGCTGGGCGCCCCGGTGGTCCTGGTGGTCGATTCTCGTGGTCAGAGCGACAGCGTCGCCGCCCTCCTGCACGGGTTCGCGACCTTCGACACCGCGACCCGGGTCGCCGGGGTGATCCTCAACCGCGTCGGGTCGCCGAGGCACGAACAAGTGCTGCGCCAGGCCTGCGAGCAGGCCGGTGTGCCGGTGTTCGGGGCGATTCCGCGTGCCGCCGAGCTGGAGGTACCCACCAGGTACCTGGGTTTGGTCACCGCCATCGAGCACGGCCGCCGCGCGCAGACCGCCATCGACGCAATGACCGGCCTGGTCGCCCGTCACGTCGACCTGGCCGCCGTCGTCGCGGCCGCCCGCAGCCGTCCCGTCGGCCCGGCCTGGGATCCCACGGCGGCGGTGAGGGAGGTCCCGGCGGAACTCCCCGCCGGGCGCGCGGCCATCGTCGCGATCGCGACGGGCAAGGCGTTCAGCTTCAGCTACGCCGAGCACGCCGAGCTGCTGCGCGCCGCCGGCGCCGAGGTGGCCGAGTTCGACCCGCTCGTCGACCCGCTGCCCGACGGTACCGACGCGGTGGTGCTGCCCGGGGGCTTTCCTGAACAGTTCACCGCCGAACTGTCCGCCAACGAACTGGTCCGTGGCCATATCAGCGAGCTCGCGTACACCGGCGCGCCGGTGCACGCGGAGTGCGCCGGGCTGATCTACCTGGTCTCCGAACTCGACGGGCACCCCATGTGCGGGGTGCTGGGCGGGTCGGCGCGGTTCACGCCGCGCCTCACGCTGGCCTACCGCGATGCGGTCGCGGTCACCGATTCGCCCCTGTACCGCGCGGGCCGGCGGGTCGTCGGGCACGAATTCCACCGGACCGTGCTGAGCTATAGCCGCGAATACCCGCCGGCATGGGCGTACCGGGGCGACGGCGTGGACAGCCTGCGCGACGGCGCCGTGCGCGCCGGCGTCCATGCGTCCTACCTGCACACCCACCCGGCCGCGGCGCCGGACGCGATGGTGCGCTTCGT
>CAYVQQ010000032.1:8860-17190 GCA_964453085.1 uncultured Mycobacterium sp. | reverse complement strand
GGTCGAGCAGTTCCTTGTAGGTGTTCTCGATCAGCGGCAGGCCACCGATCCCCGCATGATGGTCGGCCGCCAGCAGGCGCAGCGACGCCAGTGCCGCCTCACGCAGCGCCACCTCGGCCAGCTCGTCGTCGTCGCCCTCGGCGTAGGCCTCGCGCAACGCCGGGGTCACCGCGAACGCGATCCCGCTGACCGGTGCCAGCGCCCCCTGCGCGACCAGCCGCTGCAACATCGCCAGCGTGGCGGGGACGTATACCACGGTCATGTGTCCTCCGCGCCGGTGATCAGTGTCGCCGCATAGTCCTCGACATACGTCGACAGCTCACGCGGCGGCCGCTGGTAGTTCTCGGCCGCGACCACCCGTTTCGGTAACTTGATCTCGGGTCTTTCGACGTCGTGGTACTCGATCGTCGACAGCAGGTGGGCCATCATGTTGAGTCGCGCATGTTTCTTGATGTCCGATTCCACGACGAACCACGGGCTGACCGGCGTGTCGGTGTGCACCATCATCTCGTCCTTGGCGCGCGAATAGTCCTCCCACCGGTACACCGATTCCAGGTCCATGGTGCTCAGCTTCCATCGCCGCACAGGGTCGTTCAGCCGCGCTTTGAACCGGCGCAGTTGCTCGGCCTCCGACACCGAGAACCAGTATTTGCGCAGCAGAATCCCGTCATCGATCAACATCTGCTCGAAGATCGGCGTCTGCCGCAAAAACAGCACGTATTCCTGCGGCGTGCAGAATCCCATCACCTTCTCGATGCCGGCGCGGTTGTACCACGACCGGTCGAAAAGCACGATCTCACCTTTCGCCGGCAGATGGGCGATGTACCGCTGGTAGTACCATTGCCCGCGTTCCCGGTCGGTCGGCGCCGGCAACGCGGCGATGCGCACCTCCCGGGGGTTGAGGTATTCGGTGATCCTTTTGATGGCACCGCCTTTGCCCGCGCCGTCGCGGCCCTCGAAGATAACCACCAGACGCGCCCCGGAATACCGCACCCATTCCTGCAACTTCACGAATTCGCTTTGCAGCCGGAACAATTCGGCCTCGTAGGCAGCGTTGGAGATCCTGGGGGTGCCCGGGACGGCCGACTTCTTCTTCGACTTCGCCCGGGCGCCGTCGTTGGTGCTCACAGCAACGAATGCTATCTCTGCCTTTCGGCGGCATGAAGTTTCGCGCCGCGGGATGACGGTGCGCTAACGGGAGGACTCCACGAGTTCCTCGAGCGCCTGGTTCAAGAGGTCAGGCAGCAGGTCGACGTCGCGCATGGCCTCTCGGTCGGCGTTGATCCCGAAATACAGCATGCCGTTGTATGACGTCACGCTGATGGCCAGCGCCTGGTCGTTGAGCAGGGGTGGCACCGCATACGCCTCCAGCAGTTCGGCGCCCGCGATGTACCTCTGCGACTGCGCCCCGGGGGCATTGGTGATCAACAGGTTGAACGTCCGCTTGGAGAAGCTGGGGAACGTGGTGGCGACGCGGACCCCCATGGCGTGCAGGGTGGGTGGCGCAAAACCCGACAACGTGACGATGGTCCGCGCGTCGACCGCGCTGGCGGCGGCCGGGTTGGACTCGGTGGCGTGAGCGATCTGCGACAGCCGTACCACGGCGTTGGGTTCGCCCACGGGAAGGTCGACGAGAAACGGTGCGACCTGGCTGATCATCTGCCCCGGCCCGGTGGAGTCGAACTGGTCGTCGGAGTAGACCGACAGCGGCGCCATCGCCCGCACCGTCGCGGTCGACGGCACCGGTTCCCCACGCGACAGCAGCCAGTTGGCCAGCGCGCCGGCCACCACGGCCAGCACCACGTCATTGATGTCGCAGTCGTAGCGTGCCCGCACCGCCCGGTAGGCCTCGAGGCTGGCCCGCGCGACCGCGAACCGGCGGCTGCGGGAAACGGTCGCGTTGAGCGGGCTGCTGGGCGCCGTGCCACGGGTCACTGCCCGCGCGAGGTGCACGGCGCGGCGGCCCGCGTTGAGCAGCGCGCCGTGGCTGGTCACCGCTCCGGCCACGGCGGACCCGACGGCCTGCAGCTGCGCGCCCGGGCCCACCACCCAGTCGCACAGCGCGCCCAGCAGCAACCGGGCGTTGCCGGGGTCGCGTTCCGGCACCCAGAGGTCCTCGGGGAACGGCGGCGGGCGCCGCGTCCGGTCGGCGATGACGTGGTCCAGCGACAGCGCCGTCACGCCGTTGACCAGCGACTGATGGGACTTGGTGTAGAGGGCCAGGCGGTTCTTGGCCAGGCCCTCGACGAGGTAGGCCTCCCACAACGGCCGTGACTTGTCCAGCGGCCGCGCGGCGAGCCGGCCGATCAGCTCCAGCAGTTGCTCGGTGCTGCCGGGCGAGGGTAGCGCCGAGCGCCGCACATGGTAAGTGATGTCGAAGTCGCTGTCGTCGATCCACACGGGCCTGGCCATGCCGATGACCTCACGGACCCTCTGCCGGTAGCGCGGCACCTGCGGCAGGCGTTGTTCGACGGTAGCCAGCAACGACTCGTAACTCAGCCCGGCCCGCGGCTGGCGCAGGACGTACAGCGATCCGACGTACATCGGGGTGGAGGTGTTCTCCAGGCGGAAGAACGACGCGTCCAAGGGAGACAACCGGGTCACCATTGCGGCCCCGCCCTCCTTGTCCTCCGTCGCCGCACCGCTGTTCCCGCCCACGGTAACCGCCCTGCCGACGCACAGCACGGCGCGAACGCGCGTGAGGTCCAGTTGTGCCATGATGACCGGAGCCTGTCCCTCTCCAGCAGGCCCGCCCGTCATCGAGACGGCTCGGTTCCACCATCGGTCCGACTGGAGAGTGCGCGTTGCCTGTCCATCCCGTCGTGCGGTCGCCCGGCCCGGGGGCTTTCTCCGTGACGCCCGTCGCCGACTACGAGCCTCCGGCCCGCGGCGTGCCGGCGCGCCGACACCCGTCCGCGGCCTGGCCGCGGCAGCACGGCGCCGGTGCGCCGCCGCGGCGGCACGACGTGCCGCCCGGCGGCCGGCCCCCGCCGTCGAGCGGCACAAACCTGTCGCCCCGGATGCGCCAGGCGGCGGTCTTCGCCGACGCCGCACTGCGCCGCATTCTCGAGGTCATCGACCGCCGCCGCCCCGCCGCCCAATTGCAGCCCCTGCTCGCGCCCGGCCTGGTCGACTCGGTGCTGGCAGTGGGCCGGGCCGGTGCCGGCACCGATGGTGCCGCCGTACTACGCCGGATGGGGCTGCAACCGGCGGGACACCCGGAGACGGCGGCCGAGGTCTTCGGCTCCTACAGCCGCGGCACCAGGGTCCACGCGATCGCCTGCCGCGTGGAGCAACTGTGCGCCGGGGACCGGGCGGGGTGGCTCGTGGTGGCGCTGCACATCGGGTGACGCGGTGACCCTGCCGGGCGCTGGGGTCGCGTCGTGGACAGATCGGCACCGACATGGCACGCTTCCAGACCGCTGGCACCTGTGCTCGTGGGTCAAGGTCGGCCCCCACCGTGGTGCCCTAGTGTTCGTGAGAATGCGACGAGCCGGCTCCCTCGGGCAGTGGGCCGTCGGCGAACCGCGCCAACACCGGGCCCGCGATCGCCGTGACAAACACGTACGACGTCGCCAACGCCGCCGCGGCGGGGATGGACGCGCCGATCAGCCCGATGATGACCAGAGAGAACTCGCCGCGGGCGATCAGCGCGGTGCCGGCGCGCAACTGGCCGCGCCGCGCCACCCCGTCGCGGCGGGCCGCGACCGTCCCGGTGAGCACCTTCGTCGCTGCGGTCACGGCGGCCAGCGCCAGAGCCGCCGGGAGCATCGAAAGCAGCCGCCGGGGATCGACCGACAGGCCGATCGACAGAAAGAACATCGCGGCGAACAGATCGCGCAGCGGACCCAGCACCTTGCGGGCCCGATCCGCGGTGTCCCCGGTCAGCGTCAGCCCCACCAGGAACGCGCCGACGGCCGCCGATGCGTGCATCGACTCGGCGAGCGCGGCCACCATCAGGGTCGCCCCCAGCACCCGCAACAGCAGCTGCTCGGCGTCAGGGTGCGTCAGCAGCCGGCCGAAGTGGTGACCCCAGCGACGGGACGCGACGAACGCCGCAACCAGGGCGACGACCGCGGCGATCATGCTCGCGACGGCCGTCGGCCAGGTGCCGCCCGAGGCCAGCACCGACAACAGCGGAAGGTATGCGGCCATCGCGAAGTCCTCGAGCACGAGCACCGACAGCACGGCGGGCGTCTCGCGGTTGCCGAGCCGGCGCAGGTCTTCCAACAGCCGCGCGATCACACCCGACGAAGAGATGTAGGTGACCCCGGCCAGCGACAGGATGGCCACGCCGTCCAGGCCCAACAGCCAGCCCGCCACCGCACCCGGTGTGGCGTTGAGGACCACATCGGCGCCCGCCGACGGCAGGTGATGTCGAAGGCTGCTGGTGAACTCGGACACGGAGAACTCCAGACCCAGGGTCAACAGCAGCAGGACGATGCCCAGCGACGCGGCGGTGCTGATGAACCCGCCCGCGGCGGCCACCGGCCAGATGCCGCCGTCGCCCAGCGACAGGCCCGCCGCCAGATACAGCGGTACCGGCGACAATGCAAAACGGCGCGCCAAGGCGCCCAACACCGACAGCATTGCCAGGAGAGCGCCGACCTCGAACAGCAGCGCCTCCGAAACGTGCACCGGCTCAGCCCTGGTCGACGATGTGCTCGACCCCGGCAATGCCTTCCGCAGTGCCGACGACGATCAGGACGTCTTGGGCGCGGAGCACCTCGGCGGGACCCGGCGAGGGAAGCACCTCCGCGTTGCGCACAATCGCGACGATCGAGGCACCGGTGCGGGTGCGCGCATGGGTGTCCCCCAGCGGGTGGTCGGCGCACGGGCTGCCCGCCGGGATGTGGACCTGCCCCGTCTCGAGCCCGGGAATCTCGCGGGTCGGTTCGGTGAACCGCTCGGCGATCCGCGGCGCGCCGAGGATCTGCGCCATGGCCTCGGCCTCCTCGTCGGAGAGGCACAGCACTACTCGCGCCCGGTCCGGGTCCTCCCGGGCATAGACGACGATATCGAACTCTCCGCTGCGCCGGGCGATGATGCCGATCCGGTCGCCCTTGCGGTCGGTGAACTCGTACCGGACGCCGACGCCCGGGAGGAGCACCTCGTTGACATCCATACCGTGGTTGACATCCATACCGTGGGATCCTTGATCAAACGCGGCCGCCGTCAATGCCCGCCCGCCCGACGGAACATCAGGAGGCCGCCGTCAAACGAACACGTTCACGCGCCGCGGCGAAATCGCGAGGCCGGCGCCGCCACGACCGGGCGTGGGCGACTGGCGACCACACGCCGGCCAAACCACCTCCCAGAGGCCATCTCCCGCGACCCGAGAGCGTGCGCAGTCCACAACGCCTGCCACCTAGTGCTTCTTCACCGATTTCGGCGGCTTGGCACCGCGGCCCTGCTGTCGCGCGGCCGCGCGCCGTTCACGCCGGCTGGCGCCGGCGGGCACACCGGACGGCACCTTCTTCGCACCGCCGCCGTTGCGCTGTACCTGACTCGAACCGTCCTCGGCCGGTCCCGAATACGTCAGCGCAAGCTGCTCGTCGTCGATCCCCTTGGCGCGCAACATGCTTGGCGCCTCTTCGTGGACTTCCGTGGCCGCGCCGCCGCGCTGCGGTTGGTCACCGGCGGCCAAGCCCGCCAGCCCCTCGGGCGGCGCCACCGGGGCCACCTGCGGGGACGGTGCGGGCACCGCTTCCACGGCGACGTTGAACAGAAAGCCGACCGACTCCTCCTTCATGCCGTCGAGCATGGCCATGAACATGTCGTAGCCCTCTCGCTGGTATTCGACCAGCGGGTCGCGCTGCGCCATCGCCCGCAGCCCGATGCCCTCCTTGAGGTAATCCATCTCGTAGAGGTGCTCGCGCCACTTGCGGTCGATGACGTTGAGCAGCACGTTGCGCTCAAGTTGGCGCATGGCACCCTCACCCGCAAGCTCCTCCAGCTCGGCTTCCCTTGCGGCGTAGGCGCGTTCGGCGTCGGCCAGCAGCGCGTCGAGCAGCTCCTCGCGGGTCAGGTCGTCCCGCTCGGAGTCGGCGTCCGGGCGCACCAGCGTCTCATGGTCGATCCCGACCGGGTACAGCGTCTTGAGTGCCGTCCACAGCGCCTCCAGGTCCCAGTCCTCGGCGTAACCGCCGCTCGTCGCGCCGTTGACGTAGGCGGTGACCACGTCACGGACCATGTCCAGCGCCTGCTCCCTGAGGTTCTCGCCCTCGAGGATGCGGCGGCGCTCGGCGTAGATCACCTTGCGCTGCTGGTTCATCACCTCGTCGTACTTGAGGACGTTCTTGCGGACCTCGAAATTCTGCTGCTCGACCTGGGTCTGGGCGCTCTTGATCGCGCGGGTGACCATCTTCGCCTCGATCGGCACGTCGTCGGGCAGGTTGAGGCGGTTCAGCATCGCCTCCAGGGCGGCGCCGTTGAACCGCCGCATCAACTCGTCGCCCAGCGACAGGTAGAACCGGGACTCGCCCGGGTCGCCCTGGCGGCCGGCCCGGCCGCGCAGCTGGTTGTCGATGCGCCGCGACTCGTGCCGTTCGGTGCCCAGCACGTACAAGCCACCGGCCTCGATCACCTCGGCGGCCTCCTTACCGGCCTCCTCCTTGACCTTGGGCAGCTCCTCGTGCCAGGCCGCCTCGTATTCGTCGGGTGTCTCCACCGGGTCCAGGCCGCGCTCACGCAGCCGCTGGTCGGTCAGGAAGTCGACGTTGCCGCCCAGCACGATGTCGGTGCCGCGGCCGGCCATATTGGTGGCCACGGTGACGCCGCCTCGGCGGCCCGCCACGGCGACGATGCCGGCCTCCTGCTCGTGGTACTTGGCGTTGAGCACGTTGTGCGGGATACGGCGCTTGGCGAACTGCCGCGACAAGTACTCCGAGCGCTCCACGCTGGTGGTGCCGATCAACACCGGCTGGCCCTTCTCGTAGCGCTCGGCGACGTCGTCGACCACCGCGATGTACTTGGCTTCCTCGGTCTTGTAGATGAGGTCGGACTGGTCGGTGCGGATCATCGGCTTATTGGTCGGGATGGGCACCACGCCGAGCTTGTAGATCTCGTGCAACTCGGCCGCCTCGGTCTGAGCGGTGCCGGTCATGCCGGCCAGCTTGTCGTAGAGCCGGAAATAGTTCTGCAGCGTGATGGTGGCCAGGGTCTGGTTCTCGGCCTTGATCTCGACGTGCTCCTTGGCCTCGATGGCCTGGTGCATGCCCTCGTTGTAGCGGCGACCGTACAGCACGCGACCGGTGAACTCGTCGACGATGAGCACCTCGCCGTCGCGGACGATGTAGTCCTTGTCGCGGTGGAACAGCTCCTTGGCCTTCAGGGCATTGTTGAGGTAGCTGACCAGCGGCGAGTTGGCGGCCTCGTAGAGGTTGTCGATGCCCAACTGGTCCTCGACGAACTCCACGCCCTTCTCGTGCACACCGACGGTCCGTTTGCGCAGGTCGACCTCGTAGTGCAGGTCTTTTTCCATCAGCGGCGCCAGGCGCGCGAACTCCAGGTACCAGTTGGAGGCGCCGTCGGCCGGGCCGGAGATGATCAGCGGGGTGCGGGCCTCGTCGATCAGGATGGAGTCGACCTCGTCGACGATGGCGAAGTTGTGCCCCCGCTGGACGCAGTCGTCCAGCGAATGGGCCATGTTGTCGCGCAGGTAGTCGAAGCCGAACTCGTTGTTGGTGCCGTAGGTGATGTCGGCGTTGTAGGCCACCCGGCGCTCGTCGGGAGTCATCTGGGCCAGGATCACCCCGACATCCAGGCCGAGGAAGCGGTGCACACGGCCCATCCACTCGCTGTCGCGCTTGGCCAGGTAGTCGTTGACCGTGACGATGTGCACGCCCTTGCCGCCGATGCCGTTGAGGTAGGCCGGCAACACCGACGTCAACGTCTTGCCCTCACCGGTCTTCATCTCGGCGACGTTGCCGAAGTGCAGGGCCGCCGCACCCATCAGCTGCACGTCGAACGGACGCTGGTCGAGCACCCGCCACGCGGCCTCGCGCGCGACGGCGAACGCCTCGGGCAGCAGGTCGTCGAGGCTTTCCGGGTTGTTGGGGTCGGTGTGCCGCTTCTTGAACTCGTCGGTCTTGGCCCGTAGCTCGGCGTCGGTGAGCTTCTCGACGTCCTCGGACAATGTGTTGACATAGTCGGCCACCCGCTTGAGGCGCTTGACCACCCGAGCTTCACCAAGGCGCAGCAATTTAGACAGCACAGCCATGTCCCCCGTGGGTTGGAGTCTTTCTCGTCTGTGAGACGCCGTCCATCCTAGGCGACACGGCGCACCGCCCACCCCGACGCCGAGCGGGAGGGCCGAATCAGGCGAGCCC
>CAYVQQ010000032.1:5876-8850 GCA_964453085.1 uncultured Mycobacterium sp. | reverse complement strand
GTCAGCTCAGCCTGATCAGGCCGTAGTCGAAGGCGTGCCGGCGGTAGACGACGCACGGGCGTTCGCTCTCCTTGTCCTGGAACAGGAAGAAGTCGTGCCCGACCAGCTCCATCTCGTACAGCGCGTCGTCGACCGTCATCGGCGTGGCCGGGTGCTCCTTGATGCGCACGATCCGGCCGGGCTCGTGGTCCCCGACTTGATCGGTCTCGGAGCCGTCAGCCGGCGACGGCTCCGGTGCGCCGTTCTGCGGCTCGGAGGGAGGTATCACCGCCGTGGCCGCGGCCAGCGAGACCGGGGTCTTGTCGCCGTAGTGGACCTTGCGCCGGTCCTTGGCGCGGCGCAGCCGGTTCTCCAACTTGTCGACTGCGGATTCGAACGCCGCATAGAAGCTGTCCGCGCTGGCCTCGGCCCGGCCGACCGGCCCGCGGCCGCGGGCGGTGATCTCGACGCGCTGGCACGCCTTGCGCTGACGCCGGTTGGGCTCGTGCTTCAGTTCGATGTCGAAGAGGTAGATGGAGCGGTCGAACCGTTCGAGGCGGGCGAGTTTCTGGGAGACGTAAACACGGTAGTGGTCGGGGATTTCGACGTTGCGGCCCTTGAACACGACTTCGGCGCGCAGCGTCGGTTCGCCCTGCCCTTCGGACTCCGCCGGCGGCTCGGCGGGCATCGGACCGGAATCCACGGGTGGCCTTGACATGCTTGACAATTCGTTCCCTTTCAACGTCGCACGCGCGCTGCGTGCCCGTGCTTACTTCAGGCGCGCCGACGGGGTCGCGGCGGTTCCGGAATGGCTCCCGCGCAGGGTACCCGCCGGTGTAAGGTGTCGAACGCTCACCCCCTTCACCAGTGGCGTCCACCTGGGACTCTCGACCCTGTGCGGCGTGACCGGTAGGTCATTGCGTGTTGTCCTCGACGTTAGCTCGTGTTTGCCGTGGGATGCCACTGCTTTCGGCGATCTGTTGCGACTTCTTCACAACCGTCGGCACGTGCGCGGGTTTCCTCGCCTCACGCCGCCGCGACCGCGAGAACCGCGGCGACCCGCGCACCGGCGGCGCGCAGAGCCCGCACCGATTCGCGCGCCGTCGCCCCGGTGGTGACGACGTCGTCGACGACCATCACCTCGGTGCCCGGTCGGCCGATGAGCGGTCCGCCGCGCAACAGCACCCGTCCGGCGATGTTGCGCTCCCGGGCCGCGGTGCCCAGGCCTGCCGAGTCGCGGGCCAGCGCCCTGATCCGTAAGACCGGCGCGACGGTGACGTCGGGATGCCCCGCCACGGCGGCCCGGGCCAGCCGGCTGACCGGATCCCCGCCCCGCCGGCGCGCCGCCGAACGCCGCGTCGGTGCGGGCACGATGGTCAGCGGCGTCTCCACGAGCCCCCAGGTCAGCAGTCGGTGCACGCCGAGCGCCAGGACCCGCGCCAGCGGAGCGACGAGGTCGCCGCGGCCGCGCTCTTTCAGCGCGAGGATCGCCTGGCGGCGGGCGCCGGCGTAGCGGCCCAGCGCAAACACCGGCACCTCCGGGTCGAGTCGGGGGGTGACGACCTGCGGGCGGTCGGCGGCCGCCGCCAGCTCGTGGCCGCAGGCATCACACCAGCGGGTCGCCGGCGCCCCGCAGCCGCCGCACTCCAGCGGCAGGATCAGGTCGAGCACACGCGCAGTATCGCGCACGGGACCGACAACCCGGCCGCGGCTCAGCCCGGCAGCACCGGCGTCGCCCCGACGACCGTCAGCCCCGGAACTTCCGACCAGCCCTGCTGGCCGTCGCCGACCGACGCCGAATACTGCAACACCCCTTGGGGCCCCGCGACGTACACCGTCGACGGGTTGGCCGCGACCGTGACCACCGGAAGCTGCAGACCGCGGGCGGGCGCGTCCGAGTTCACCCCGTCGAGGTTGACGTAGGACACCGGGTGGGCGGCGTCGGTGCGGGTCACGACGATGTCGTCACCGGTCCGCCAGGACAGCGACACCACCGACGTGCCCAACCCGAAGCCCAGCCGCCGCGGGTAGGTGAGGGCGTACTGCCCGGCCTGCGTCTGTTCGACACCGGCCAGAATCACCTCGCCGCCGATCACCATTGCGGCGCGGGTGCTGTCCCGAGACAGCTGCAGATCGGTGATCGGTCCGGGGAAACGGCTCGCGACGGCCGCAGAATCCACCGGAATGCGCGCGGGCTGCCCGGAGGCAGGCTCCTGGATCGCCCGCAAGACATTGTTCCCGTCCACTACCACCCAGACCGCGTCGTCCAGCGACCAGCTCGGCCGCGACAGGGTGTGTCCGTCGGCGGACTGGACCGCCTCGGCGCCAAGGTCACCGATCCACAGCGACGCCTCCTGGTCCGGGGCGCCGCGGCGCAGCGTCACGACGGAGGCGACCTGCCGGCCGTTGCGCGACAACGCGGCCCCGGTCTGGTCCGGCATCCGCCCGAACGCCCCGGGCACCGTCGTGACGTGCTGGTCGTCCAGGCCCACCAGTGCCCCGTTGATCAGCGCGTGCAACCCCGCCCCCGCACCATCGGCCACGCCCGGGTCGGTGGCGGCGACGTCGGAGGTGGTCCAGCCCTCGGCGAACCGGTCGTCCAGCGGCGCGCCGTCGGCGTTGATCACGTAAGGCCCGCGGAAATCCGCGCGCGCCAGGGTCCAGATGATCTGGGCGGCCAGCAGTTGCCTGCTGTGCGGATCGGTGGTGGACAGCTTCTCCAGGTCGACGCGCACACCACCGTAGCCGCGGCCGATCCCGTTCCTCCCGCCGTCGGCGCGCATGACCGGCCCACGCAGCCGCAGCGGCGGGGCGAGCAGGTTGCGGACCGTGTGGGCCATCTCGGGGCGGGGTCCGGCGATCAGCTTGGAGATCAGCTCGGTGGCCAGTTGGTCGTGATCGGGCATCGCGATGTAGCGGGGGTCGGGAACCACCGTCTTGCCGGTCGGATCGGCGAAGTAGAGCGTGTTGCGCTTGTAGGTCGCCTGGAACTGTT
>CAYVQQ010000032.1:0-5866 GCA_964453085.1 uncultured Mycobacterium sp. | reverse complement strand
CATGGCCGGCCAGAGGTAGAGCGGCAACTGCGTCTTGCGGCCCTCGGGCAGCGGGTGCTCGTAGTACCAGACATCGCTCGTTGGGCCGGAACGGTCGAAGAATAGCAGGTTTGTCGGGATGCCCGTGGAGGGAGCGAAGACGCCGTTGGGCAGGCGGTCGATCCGCCAGCCGCCCGACGTCTTCACCAGCTCGATGGGCCCCGGGTCGGGCAGCACGCCCTCGGCGGTCTCGAACACGCCCATATCAGACAGCGAACCCAGGATGTCGGCCCGCATGGTCGCCGAGACACGTTCGGCGGCACGGGTTTCCACGAACACCACATGATCGATCAGCAACGCGCTGCCGGCGTCGTCCCACGCGTTGGACGCCGACTGAGTGAGGAACTGCCGCGCGGCCAGGTGCCGGTTCGCCGGGTCCGCGGTGGCCTTGAGGAACTCGCGCAACAGCACGTCGGGGTCCATGCCCGGAGTCGGCTTGGGCAGATTGGAGGGCGCGGGCCGCTCGACGGTACCGATGGCTTGGGGCGCCGACGTGCTGGGCACCCCCGCGCAGCCGCCGAGCAGTACCGCCGCGCACAGCAGGGCCGGCAGTCGGCGCATCACCCGCTCCTGTCGGCGGGTTCCCGCTGACGCTGGCGATCCCTGCGATGTTGCGGAATGGCGCCGGCGACCTGCGGAATCGGCTGTGAATTCGGTTGCGGGACCGGCTTCATGGGCAGCGGACTGGTGGTGACTTTGTAGCCGCGCACGAGCGGCAGCGTCAGCCTGAAGCACGAGCCTTCGCCGGGCTCGCCCCAGGCCTCCAACCGGCCCTGGTGCAGTCGCGCGTCCTCGATGCTGATCGCCAGGCCCAGCCCGGTGCCGCCGGAGCGCCGCACCCGCGAGGGGTCCGCCCGCCAGAACCGGCTGAACACCAGCTTCTCCTCGCCGGGGCGCAACCCAACCCCGTGGTCGCGCACGGTGACTGCGACGGTGTCCTCATCGGCGCCCATCCGGATCTCCACGGGTTTGTGCTCGGCGTGGTCGATGGCGTTGGCGATCAGGTTGCGCAGGATGCGCTCCACCCGACGGGTGTCCACCTCGGCGATCACCTCACGTTCGGGCAGATCCACCTGCAGCTCGATGCCGGCGTCCTCGGCCAGATGGCCCACGTTGCTCAGCGCGCTGCGCACGGTGCCGCGCAGGTCCACCGCCTCGACGGACAGCTCGGCCACACCGGCGTCGTGCCGGGAGATCTCCAGCAGGTCGTTGAGCAGCGTCTCGAACCGGTCCAGCTCGTTGACCATCAGCTCGGTGGAACGCGCCAGTGTGGGGTCGAGGTCGGCGCTGTGGTCGTAGATCAGGTCGGCGGCCATCCGCACCGTGGTCAGCGGGGTGCGCAGTTCGTGGCTCACGTCGGAGGTGAAACGGCGCTGCAGGTTGCCGAACTCCTCGAGCTGGGTGATCTGCCGGGACAGGCTCTCGGCCATGTCGTTGAACGACAGAGCCAGGCGGGCCATGTCGTCCTCGCCGCGCACCGGCATCCGCTCGGACAGGTGACCTTCGGCGAACCGCTCGGCGATCCTCGAAGCCTGCCGCACCGGCACCACCACCTGGCGGGACACCAGCAGCGCGATCCCGGCCAGCAGCACCAGCAGGACCGCGCCGCCGGTGATCATCGTGCCGCGTACCAGCATGATCGTGGCCTGCTCGCTTTTCAACGGGAAGATCAGGTACAGCTCCAGGTTCGCCACCTGCGACGACGCCGGGGAGCCGATGACCAGCGCCGGCCCCGAGAACCCGTCGGTGCGCACCGTGGCGTATTGGTAGGCCGCCTGCCCGGCCTTGACGAAGCCCCGCAGGGCGTTGGGCACCTGGTCGACGGGCCCGGCCGTGGTGGCGGCGCGGGGACCGTCACCGGGCACCATCAGCACCGCGTCGAACGTGCCGGCCTGCCCGGCACCCGAGGCCTGGTCGGTCTTGGAGGTCAGCGTGCTGCGGGCCAGCTGCAAGCTGCTGTCCAGCGAACGTGTCTCCTCGCCGTTGACGATCCCGCCGACCGTCGTACGCGCCCGCTCGATCTGCTCGATGCCGGCCCGGACCTTGACATCGAGCACCCGATTCGTGACCTGGCTGGTCAGCACGAAGCCGAGCGCCAGAATCACGCCCAGCGACAGCCCGAGGGTCAGCGCCACGACCCGCAGCTGCAGGGATCGGCGCCAGGCGACGGCGATGGCCCGACTCACCGCGCCCATACCGCGAGGCAGGGGACCCGAGCGGCCCCAGCGACTACGAGTGCGTCGGCGCGAGCCGAAGATCACCAGCGCGGCTCCTCAGCGTCGCGGATCACGGAGGTCCGGCCTTGTACCCCACTCCTCGAACGGTCAACACCACTGTCGGGTTCTCAGGGTCCTTCTCGACCTTGGCCCGCAGGCGCTGGACGTGCACATTCACCAGGCGGGTGTCCGCCGGGTGCCGGTATCCCCACACCTGTTCGAGCAGCACATCACGAGTAAACACCTGCCGGGGCTTGCGTGCCAGCGCGACCAGCAGGTCGAACTCCAGCGGGGTCAGGGAGATCTGCTCGCCGTTGCGGGTCACCTTGTGCGCCGGGACGTCGATGTCGACGTCGGCGATGGATAGCATCTCGGCCGGCTCGTCGTCGTTGCGCCGCAGCCGGGCCCGCACCCGCGCGACCAGCTCCTTGGGCTTGAACGGCTTCATGATGTAGTCGTCGGCGCCGGACTCCAGGCCCAGCACCACGTCCACGGTGTCGGTCTTGGCGGTCAGCATCACGATGGGAATGCCCGAGTCGGCGCGCAGCACCCGGCACACGTCGATGCCGTTCATGCCGGGCAGCATCAGGTCCAGCAGCACCAGGTCGGGGCGCAGCTCGCGTACCGCGGTCAGGGCCTGGGTACCGTCGCCGATGACCGCGGTGTCGAAGCCCTCCCCACGCAGCACTATGGTGAGCATCTCGGCCAGCGAAGCGTCGTCGTCGACGACGAGAATCCTTTGCCTCATGGACTCCATGGTGTCACCCGATCGGGACAAAACAGGGGCGCCACACGGGCGTTTCTCGGCTTACCTGGTCAAAATCGGGCGCCTGACGGTGTCGAAGTGCGCGCTTTGCGGCCCCGCAGAGCGCAATCGTGCCCTGTCGGCTCGGCCGTTCGGGTGAAAACGGTGTGGTGGTCGCCTTGCGACGCCGATGTTGCCACGCGGATTGAATGCAGCGACGCGTCGCTACCGCTCACCGACCCACTCGCCGGGCCAAGCCGCCCTCGTTTTCGGCCCCGGGACGCTGCGCAACGCCCCCGGGGACGACGCTGCCGGCCCCCGTCAGGGTCGCGGCGAGGCGCCCCGGATCGACCCCCGCGTCCACCACCAGCCATCGTCCGCCCCAGTTCGCGGCGGCCAGCCCGGTGTACACCGCACCGGTGCGGCGCTGCAGCTCGTCGTCGCGCTCGTAGCTGTCGCGGGCCCGGCCCGGCTCGGCGGCGGCCCGCGCGCGCGCCCGCCGCGCGGCAAGTTCGGCGGGCACCGCGAGCAGCACCTGCCAGTCGGGCGCGGGCAGTCGCAATCGCTGGTATTCGAGCCGGTACACCCACGCCACGGCGTCGCCGGCGGCGTCCTGGCGCAGGCGGGCTGCGGTGTAGGCCGCGTTGGAGGCGACGTAGCGGTCCAGGATCACCACGTCGTGGCCGCCGCGCAGCCGTCCGATCTCCTCGATCGCGCCCGCACGGTCGAGCGCGAACATCGTGGCCATCGCATAGACCGACGCCGCGAGGTCACCGTGCTCGCCGTGCAGCGCCTCCGCGGCGAGGTCGGCGGTCACCGACCTGCCGTAGCGCGGGAAGTCCAGCATGGCCACCGACAGGCCAGCGGCCTCGAAAGCCTCGCGCAGCCCCTCGGACAGTGTCCGCTTACCGGCGCCGTCGACCCCTTCGATCGCAATCAACACGGCGCCAGCCTATAGCCGCCGCCGCGGGCGACCTCCGCAGCCGGCGCCTGCTCAGTAGCGGTAGTGGTCCGGCTTGTAGGGGCCTTCGACGTCGATGCCGAGGTACTCGGCCTGCTCCTTGGTGAGTTTGGTTAGCCGGCCGCCGAGAGCCTCGACATGGATGCGGGCCACCTTCTCGTCGAGGTGCTTGGGCAGCCGGTACACCTCGTTGTCGTACTCGTCGTTCTTCGTCCACAGTTCGATCTGGGCGATCACCTGGTTGGAGAAGCTGTTGCTCATCACAAACGACGGGTGGCCGGTGGCGTTCCCCAGGTTGAGCAGCCGGCCCTCCGAGAGCACGATGATCGACTTGCCGGTGTCGCGGAAGGTCCACAGGTCGACCTGCGGGCGGATGGTGGTCTTGACGGCGCCGGACCGCTCCAGCGCGGCCATCTGGATCTCGTTGTCGAAGTGCCCGATGTTTCCCAGGACCGCGTGGTCCTTCATCGCCTTCATGTGCTCGAGGGTGATGATGTCCTTGTTGCCGGTGGCGGTGATGACGATGTCGGCCTCGGCGATGGCGTCCTCGACCGTCTTGACGTCGTACCCCTCCATCAGCGCCTGCAGCGCATTGATCGGGTCGATTTCGGTGACGACCACCCGTGCGCCCTGGCCCTTCACCGACTCCGCGCAACCTTTGCCCACGTCGCCATAACCGCAGATCAGCACCTTCTTCCCGCCGATCAGCACGTCGGTCCCCCGGTTGATCCCGTCGATCAGGGAGTGCCGGCATCCGTACTTGTTGTCGAACTTGGACTTGGTCACCGAGTCGTTGACATTGATCGCCGGGAACGCCAGGTCCCCGGCCGCGGCGAACTGGTAGAGCCGCAGCACGCCCGTGGTGGTCTCCTCGGTGACGCCCTTGACCGACTCGGCGATCTTGGTCCACTTGCCCTTGTCGGTCTCGAAGCGGTTGCGCAGCAGGTTCAGGAAGACCTTCCACTCGGTGGGGTCGTCTTCCCCGGCGGACGGCACCACGCCGGCCTTCTCATACTGGGCACCGCGCAGCACCAGCATGGTGGCGTCACCGCCGTCGTCGAGGATCATGTTGGCCGGCTGGTCGGGCCACGTCAGCATCTGCTCGGCGGCCCACCAGTACTCCTCCAACGTCTCCCCCTTCCAGGCGAACACCGGCACCCCCTGGGGCTCTTCGGGCGTGCCGTGCGGGCCGACGACGACGGCGGCCGCCGCGTGGTCCTGGGTGGAGAAAATGTTGCACGACGCCCAACGCACCTCGGCACCCAGCGCGACGAGGGTCTCGATGAGGACCGCAGTCTGGACCGTCATGTGCAGCGAGCCCGAAATCCGCGCGCCCTTCAGGGGCTGCACCTCGGCGTACTCGCGGCGAAGCGACATCAGGCCCGGCATCTCCCGCTCGGACAACTCGATGTCGCGCCGCCCGTAATCCGCCAGCGACAGATCGGCGACCTTGAAGGCGATGCCGTTCCTCATGTCGGCGCTCAGCGATTTTTCGGTCGTCGTCATAGCGTCTCTCATCCTTACTCGAGGCTCACGGTCGCCAGTGGTACTTAGCTTTCGTATGTTCTTCCGCCACTGTAGTAGGCGGCCGTGCGGGCCCTCAATCAGGGAGAGTCGGGGCAGGCTGTCGGGGGGCGGAGCGACGCGCGGGTGAGGGCCGGGGACACCGATGTGGGCGTCGCGGACGGCGCGCACGACGTCGATGAGCCGAAAACAGCAGGAATGAGGGGGGCGAGCACCGGCGGACGTCCCGGCCGGGCGGGCCGTCACAGCCCCACGGTCGCTCTGACAAGCTTGGTCGGCTCGTCCGCGACGAGCCGGATCGGGCCGTCGTCGGCCGCGACCCAGGCGGCCATCCCGCGCCGCAGTGCAAGCGAGCCGGATTTGCCGTGCACCGTCGTGCAC
>CAYVQQ010000031.1:0-17822 GCA_964453085.1 uncultured Mycobacterium sp. | reverse complement strand
GACCGACCTGGCGCAGGCACTCGATTACCGGATCAGCCACCTGCTGGTCGACGACTCCCAGGGCGAGAAGCTCTTCCCACAATGTGGCGTTGAGCGATTTCGCGTTCACCTTGCCCGCGTCGATCTCGCCGAGGGCGCGGGCCTCGTCGAGCAACTCGCGCAACCGCAGCAGCTCCGGCGTGTCGAGCCGGAAATAGACTCCGGTCGGCAGCAGCATATGCGTTGCGCCCGAGGCGATCTCGCTGATCACATCCGGCAGTGCAACGCTGTGCCCGTCCACCTGCACGCTGATCTTCAGGTCGAACCAGTCGTTGCCCATCGGCTCGTCGTCGGCGCTGCCGAACTCGAGGGACGGGCCGGTGGACGACGCCCGGAAACCCGATACCCCCTCATCGATCTCGATGGTCAACGCGTCCCGACAGTCCAGTGCGGTCAGCACTTCGCCGCAGAGCACCGCCGCCTCCGCCGCGGTCAGCTCGACCGCCGAGCGCAAGGTCGCAAGCGACGCCGATCCGGCTGCGGCAACGGCGTCCTCGGCGTTGCGGATGGCGTCCAGCTCCGCGATGACCGAGGAGTCCAGGATCCGCTCCATCCTGCGGCGAACATGACGTTCAGCTTGCCGGTTCCAGGTGCGCGACGCCGCGGCGACAGCGCGCAGCGCCGGGGCGATGCGCCGCCAGGTGACCTCTTCGGCCGCTGCGTCGCGGTAGACACTGAGCTCGGGTGGCGAGTCGGGGGCGAAGTCATGGTGTTGGTCGTCGACTTCGTAGCGGGTGCTCCAATACGCGCAGGCGCCGGTGTCGCCCATCGTGACCGTCAGCACCGGTGTCGGTCCGGCGATGACCGGCGGGGTGAACAGTCCCTCTTCGATCTCGACCGGCATGCCGGCGGTCAGCTGCGGCAGGACGCTGAGGGAGAACTCGTCGACGTCTGCGGCGGGAATGTGCAACCGCTCGTCGCGGCCGGCGAGTTCGAGCAGCGCGTGCCCGGGCACCGGCTCGAAGGCCCCCAGCCGCAATATCCCGCCGGTGACCGTGTACACCCCGTGTGGTGTGGCCCGCCCGATCAGACCGGCGTCGCGCGGCCGGTACTTCTCGCCGTCCAGGATCAGCGCGACGGACACGGTCGCACCACCGCCGGAACACGCGGTGAAATCCAGCCGCAGCCGGGCGCTCTTGATGAATTCGACGGCGACCAGGCCACTGGACTTGTCGGCGACCATCGCCACCCCGGCGTCCTCGGCGTCTTTGAGCTTCGGCCACAACGCCGCGGACGTGTCGCTGAGGAGCCAGCCTTCACCGGCATACATGCGGCCGGACCGCTGCGCTTCCACCGCCAACGCCCGAATGGCATCATACTGGTGGCGGTCGAACTGCCCCGCTGCGCTGTCGTACAACACCCGCTGCCAGCTCAGTCCGCTCTTGATCCAGGTTCCGCGTTTGCCGACGGTCACCGGGCGCAGCGCGACGGCTTCACCGGCCCGGTACCGGGTGGGCGGTACGAGGGTGAACTGCAAGCCGATCGGTGACCCACCGGCACCGCCGGTCGGCGGCGACATTTCGCCGAGCAGCTCGGTGAGCACCACCCGCCAGCGCCGCGGTTCGGGGTCGGGGTGAGTAACGGCGCCGGTGGCGGTGGTCAACAGCAGCGCCACGGCGTGCTTGCAGAAGGCGCCGACCGGGCACGAGCAGTCCGCCCAGGCGATTCCGAAGCCGTCGTCGAATTCTTCCAGGCCCACCTCGACCCAGTAGTTGACGTCGCCGGAGCCGGCGCAGGAGCCGCTCAACACGGCCTCGGCTTCGTCAAAGACCGCATCGCGCACACGACCCAGGGCGGCATAGCGCACGCCGCGGGCCACGGTCGCGGAGCCGAAGTCCGGGTCGAGGTCGGCGGGGTCGACAAGCAGACGTGCGGCCATGGTGCGCACCATAGCCGCGCCCCCCGACAAAACCTGCCAGATGTCGAGGCGAGTCGCGTTGGGCCGGCGAGAACTAACCCTCACCAGCCACAAACGCCTCAGCGGCCACTGTCGCACCTACCGGCCGCTCCGCGGAGGCCTGCCCGCGCGCATCGCACCGGCGACCGGCAGACCACGACGCCGCAGCCGCGATAGGGTGGCGCCAATGACCGACTCGAATGCATCGCCAGGGTTCTCGGGGCTGCAGCGCATGGACTTCGACGCGCTCTACCGCGGCGAGAGCCCCGGCGAGGGCATCCCGCCGATGACCACGCCCCCCTGGGACACCAAGGCGCCCAAGGACAACGTCATCGCCTGGCACGAACGCGGCTGGGTGCACGGCGACGTCCTGGACATCGGCTGCGGGCTCGGCGACAACGCCGTCTACCTGGCCAAAAACGGCTACCGGGTGACCGGGCTGGACATCTCACCGACCGCGCTGATCACCGCCGAGCGGCGGGCCGCCGACGCCGAGGTCGACGTGCGGTTCGCGGTGGCCGACGCCACCACGCTCGACGGTTACACCGGCGCCTTCGACACCGTCGTCGACAGCGGCATGTTCCACTGCCTCGACGACGACGCCAAACGCCGCTACGCCGCCGCGGTCCACCGCGCGACCCGGCCCGGGGCCACACTGCTGATCAGTTGCTTCTCCGATGCCGACCCCGTCGACGACCAACGGCCCCGCCCGACGGTCTCCGAGCAGACGCTGCGCGACGTCCTCGGCGGCGGGGGCTGGGGCATCGAATCCCTGGAGACCGCCACGATGCGCCGCGAACACGACGGCACCCAGTTCGAGATGTCGTTCTGGTACGTGCGCGCGCAGCGGCGCTCGTGAACCTGCAGGGCAACGCGGCCTCCATCCGCGAAGCGTGCGACGCAGGAGTGCTCTCCGGCGCGGTGACGCTCATCTGGCAGCGCGGAAAAGTGCTGCAGGTCAACGAGATCGGCTACCGCGACGTCGAGGCGGGGCTGCCCATGCAGCAGGACACCCTGTTCCGCATCGCGTCGATGACCAAGCCCGTCACCGTCGCCGCGGTGATGAGCCTCGTCGACGAGGGCAGGCTGGCGCTGACGGACCCGATCGAGCGCTGGACGCCGGAGCTGGCCGACGTGCGGGTGCTCGACGACCCGCACGGTCCGCTGGAGCGCACACAACCGGCGCGGCGCGCCATCCTGATCGAGGATCTGCTCACCCACACCAGCGGCCTGGCCTACGGTTTCTCGGTGTCCGGGCCGATCTCACGAGCCTACGCGCGGCTGCCGTTCCACCAGGGGCCCGACGAGTGGCTGACCGAGCTGGCCAAGTTGCCGCTGGTGCACCAACCCGGCGAACGGGTCACCTACAGCCACTCCATCGACCTGTTGGGGGTCATCGCCGCCCGCGTCGAGGGCAAACCGTTCCACCAGGTTCTCGACGAACGGGTCCTGGGTCCGGTGGGCATGCCCGACACCGGGTTTTTCGTGACCCCCGGGGCGCGGCGGCGCGCCGCGACGATGTACCGAATCGACGAGCAGGGCGCCCTGCGCCACGACGTGATGGGGAACCCGCACATCAGACCGCCGGCGTTCTGCAACGCCGGCGGCGGGTTGTGGTCGACCGCCGGCGACTACCTGCGGTTCGTGCGGATGCTGCTCGGCGACGGGACCATCGACGGCGAGCGAGTGCTCTCCGCCGAGTCGGCGCGGCTCATGCGCACCGACCGCCTCACCCCCGAGCTGAAGCGCCACGACTTCCTGGGGGCACCATACTGGGTCGGCCGCGGGTTCGGGCTGAACCTGTCGGTGGTGACCGACCCGGTGAAGTCCACCCCGCTGTTCGGGCCGGGCGGGCTGGGCACATTCGGCTGGCCCGGCGCCTACGGCACCTGGTGGCAGGCCGACCCCTCGGCCGACGACCTGGTCCTGCTGTACCTGATCCAGAACATGCCAGACATGACCGCCGACGCCGCCACAGCCGTCGCGGGCAAGACGTCGCTGGCCAGACTGCGCACGGCGCAGCCGAAATTCGTCCGTCGCACCTATCAATCCCTGGGTCTGTGAGTGATGGCCGGCTACCCACCTGACCGCATCGCCGGACCCCGGTTGCGGCTGCGGCCGCCCGTCCTCGACGACGCGGGCGCCCTGTACCAGCGGTTGGCCCGAGACCCCGAGGTCACCCGGTACCTGCTGTGGGCGCCCCACCCGGACGTGGCGGCGACCCGGCGGGTGATCGCCGAGAAGCTCAACGTCGGCGACGACGACCGGACCTGGGTCGTCGAACTGCGGCACAGCGGCGACGTCGTGGGGATGCTCAGCTGCCGGCGGACCGCCCCGCACTCGGTGGAGATCGGCTACTGCCTCGGCAAGCGGTGGTGGGGCAAAGGGTTGCTGTCGGAGGCCCTCGACATGCTGCTGCACGCGCTGGAGGCCGACCCGCAGATCTACCGGGTGTCGGCCACCTGCAGTCCCGACAACCAGCGGTCCACACGCCTGCTCGAACGCGCCGGATTCTTCCTGGAGGGCCGGCTCGCCCGTCACGTCGTCTACCCCACCATGGGGCCCGAACCGCAGGACAGCCTGCTCTACGCCAAGATCCTGCGGTAGCGGCCCGCGTGCGGCTCAGGCCTCGCCGGTGACCGTCCGCGCGGCGCCGTCCGCGTTGCTCCCGGCGTCGGCGGGCAGCGCGAAGACCGGCAGCGCGGAGCCCACCGCGGCCGTCGCCGCGCTGCGCTGGGCCTCCATCCGCGCCAGCGCCGTCTCGGTGAACACCGACAGCCCGAGGTCGGGGTTGTACCCGTGGATCTCCTTGACGTCGAGCTGGGCCAGGAAGTAGACGATCTCCTTGGACACCACCTGGCCGGGCACCAGCACCGGGAAGCCGGGCGGGTAGGGCACCACGAACGTCGTCGACACCAGCGTCCTCCCCTCGGCGAGCCTCCGCCCGGCCATCCCGATCAGCACATGCTCGCGGTCGGACTCCTCGTATCCGGCGTAGAAGGCCGACCGCATGTCGCCGAACGAGCACTCGTCGACCGGACGGAACGCGATGTCGAACTCGCTGAAGTCGGGCAGGTGCGGCAGGTCCTCGGTGATCTCCTCGACGCGGCGGGCCTGCAGGGCGCGGTCGTCCTTGCCCCGCGCGAGCTGCCGGCGGTCGAGGTCCGAGGCGATCCGGCGCAGCACGTCGAGCAGGTAGTGCACGCTCGACCAGGTGACCCCGATGGTGAAGATCAGCAGCACGCTGTTGATCGAGGTCTTGTTGATCTGGATGCCGAACCGCTTCATCAGGACCTCCTCGCGGAAGTCGTACCCGTTCATCCCGGTCCTGCCGACGAACAGGGTGACCCGCGTCGGGTCCAGCACGAACTGATCCGACCGCCACGCCTCGTTCCACTCGGCCAGCGCCCCCTGCCGGACCTGCCGATACGAGCTGACCATCGAGGCGCGGAACTCGTCGGGCACCAGGTCGGACTCGTCGAGAATGCGGAACCAACGGCTGATCAGCGGGTCCTTGCGGACCCGGTGACGGAACACCAGCGCCATGTTGTAGACGTGGCGGACCAGCTCGAACCCCTCGATGTCGACCTGCCGACGCGCCAGGTCCAGCGACGCGAGCAACTGCTGGTTCGGCGACGTCGAGGTGTGGGTCAGGAACGCCTCGTCGAACGCGTCGCGGGTCAGCGCCTTGAAATCCTGGTCGCGCACGTGGATCATCGACGACTGCCGAAACGCCGACAGCGACTTGTGCGTGGAGTGCGTCGCGTACACCCGGACCCGGGCGCGGGCGGGATCGGGCAACAGCCGCCGGGTCACCCACTCCGAGCGGTCCACCCCGTCCATCTCCGCGCTCCACCGCCGATACTCGGCCGCGTATTCCGGCGACGCCAGCATCTGTTCGAGGCGCTCGGCCGAGATCATCGCCGTGCGCTGCCGGGCCCACGGCACGGCGGTGGCGAACGCGTACCACGCCTCGTCCCACAGGAAGCAGATGTCGGGCTTGATCGCCAGCACCTCCTCCATCACCCGGCGTGGGTTGTAGACGACGCCGTCGAAGGTGCAGTTGGTCAGCAGCAGCATGCGCACCCGGTGCAGCTGCCCGGCAGCGTCGAGCTCCAGCAGCGTCTTCTTGATGGTGTGCAGCGACACGGCCCCGTAGATCGCGTACTGCGGCAACGGGTACGCGTCCAGGTACAGCGGATAGGCGCCGGCCAGCACCAGGCCGTAGTGGTGGGACTTGTGGCAGTTGCGGTCGATGAGCACGATGTCGCCCGGGCGGGTCAGCGCCTGCACGACGATCTTGTTGGCGGTCGACGTCCCGTTGGTGCTGAAGTAGGTCTGGTTGGCGTTCCAGGTGACGGCGGCCTTGTCCATCGCCGCCTTGATGTTGCCATGCGGTTCCAGCAGCGAGTCCAAACCGCCTGAGGTCGAAGACGTCTCGGCCATGAAGATGTTGCGGCCGTAGAACTCGCCCATGTCCTGCAGCGACTTGGAGTTGAAGATGCTGGCCCCCCGTGCGACCGGCAGCGCGTGGAACTGGCCGATCGGCGCCGCGGCGTACGCCCGCAGCGCGTCGAAGAACGGCGTGGCGAAACGGTTCCGCAAACCCGCGAGCACCGTGCTGTGCAGGTCGGTGACGTCGTTGAGCCGGTAGAACGTGCGGTCATAGACGTCCGGTTCGTCCTCGGTCTCCGCGGCGATCGACTCGTCGGTGAGCAGGTACAGGTCGATGTGCGGCCGCAGCTCGCGGATCCATTCGGCGCATTCGATCCAGTCGTGGGTTTCGGTGGTCGCCGGGGTGTCCTCGTCGCCACCGAGCAGCGTGGTCATCAGCGGCACCCGGTCGCGGGACCGCAGCGGCAGGTCGTCGCGGATGATCGCCGCCTGGATCTCGCCGTTGAGCGCGACCGCGGTGATGGCGTCCTCGATGCTGGCGACCACGAGCAGCTCGTACTGAATCTCGTCGGAGGCGTGGCGCAGCGCCCGCAGGCACTCGGCCAGGCTGTCGGGAGCCGTCATCGGGGCGTCGCCGGCGAGCAGCACGGTGTAGAACTGCTGCTGTTTGGCCCGGGCCACCAGCTCCTGCTCGGCCAGCGACGCCGCGGTGTCGAAAAGCCCCGCACGGTCGCCATATTCGGACAACAGCCGCACCGCCAGCGACACCTCCTCGGCGAGCCGGACCGTGGAGAGCGCATCCAGGTGGGCGCGGAAGGTCGCCAGGTTCGCCGCACCCGGATACAGCCAGTACCGCTCGTAGGCGGCCAGCCGGTCCATCAGCCGCCGCACCTTGGCGACGTCGTGGTGGATGTCCCGCTTGCTCAGGTCGACCTCGGCCAGCTGGCGGCACGCGTCGTCGAGGAGGTTCCACGTGTCCAGCCGGGTGTACGACGGGTTGGCCACCGCCGCGAGCGCGGACACGTGCAGTCGTCGCGGCCGGTCCCTGTGCCCACTCATAACCTCACCTGTCCTTGGGTGCGGATAGTTATTCTGTCCCGGCAGCCCGTCCCGCGAAACCGTCTCGGCGTGGCCGGCAGGCGGTCAGCACGTCGCCGGGGGACCGGACCACCGTCGCGGCCGGGACCACGGCGAGGGAGATGCGCAGCACCGGCCGGCTCACGAGTCGGGCGTCCGGCTGCGGACGGCCTGCGCTGCGGCCCGGATCTGCGGCGTCACCAGCATCAGGTGACCCAGCACGCCGTTGAGGAAACCCGGCGACTCGTCGGTGGACAGCTCCTTGGCCAGCTGCACGGCCTCGTCGACGGCGACCGGCTCGGGTACGTCGTCGGCGCAGAGCAACTCCCACACCGAAACCCGCAGGATCGCCCGGTCCACAGCCGGCAACCGCTCCAGCGTCCAGCCCTGCAGGTGCGAACTGATCAGGTCGTCGATGCGCGCGCTGTTCTCACCGACGCCCCGCGCCACCGTCACCGTGTAGGGGTGCAGCGGCGCGACGTCGGGCTGCGCCTCGGCCAACGCGGCCCGCACGTCGACGAGCTCCCCGGGGGTCATCCCGCGGGCCTCGGCCTCGAACAGCAGGTCGACGGCGCGTTTGCGGGCCTGGTGGCGTCCCTTGACGGGTTTGCTCACGCGTTGACGCGCCCCAGGTAGCTGCCGTCGCGCGAATCGACCTTCAACTTGTCGCCGGTGTTGATGAACAGCGGCACCTGGATCTCGGCGCCGGTCTCGAGCGTGGCCGGCTTCGTGCCGGCGCTGGAGCGGTCGCCCTGCAGCCCCGGCTCGGTGTGGGCGACCTCGAGTTCGACGGTCACCGGCAGCTCGAGGTACAGCGGCGCCCCGTTGTGGAACGCGATCTGCACCGGCATGCCCTCGAGCAGGAAATTGGCCGCATCGCCGACCAGCGACTCGGGCAGCGGGTGCTGCTCGTAGTCCTGGCTGTCCATGAACACGAAGTCCGCGCCGTCGCGGTACAGGTAGGTGGTGTCGCGCCGGTCGACGGTCGCGGTCTCCACCTTCACCCCGGCGTTGTAGGTCTTGTCGACGACCTTGCCCGAGACGACGTTCTTGAGCTTGGTGCGCACGAAGGCCGGCCCCTTGCCGGGTTTGACGTGCTGGAACTCGACGATCTGCCAGAGCTGGCCATCGATCACCAGCACCAGTCCGTTCTTGAAGTCGGCGGTGGATGCCACGGTCGGTGTATCTCCTAGAGGATGATCAGTTCCTTGGGGAACTGGGTCAGCAATTCCGGGCCGGGCCCGGCGGTCTGATCGGGCACGACCAGCGTGTCCTCGATGCGGACACCGCCCCGGCCGGGCAGATAGACACCGGGCTCCACGGTCACCACGGAGCCCGCCAGTAGTGTACCGGCGGCCGTGGCGCCGATCCCCGGCGCTTCGTGGATCTGCAGTCCCACCCCGTGGCCCAGGCCATGGCCGAACTGTTCGCCGTAGCCGGCGTCGGCGATCAGCTTGCGGGCCGCGCCGTCCACGTCGCGCAGCGCGGCGCCGGGCACCAATGCCTCCCGGCCGGCGCGTTGCGCCTCGGCAACCAGCCGGTAGATCTCCCGCTGCCAGTCGGCAGCCTTCCCGAGGACGAAGGTGCGCGTCATGTCGGAGTGATATCCGCCGACCAGCGCACCGAAGTCGATCTTGACGAAGTCGCCCCGGGCGAGCACCGCGTCGGTCGGCCGGTGGTGCGGAATCGCCGAGTTGGCGCCGGCCGCCACGATCGTCTCGAAGGAGATCCCGTCGGCGCCGTAGTCGAGCATCAGCGCCTCCAGCTCGCGGCCCACCTCGCGCTCGGTTCGGCCAGGACGCACGCCGCCGCGCCGGATCAGGTCGCTCAATGCGGCGTCGGCCACCTCGCAGGCCCGCCGCAGCAACGCCACCTCGCCCTCGTCCTTGACCTCCCGCAGCGCCTCCACCATTCCGGCGGCCCGCACCAACTCGGTGGCCGCCTTGCGGTCCTCCAGCTCACCGGCCAGCGCATCGAAGTCGTCGACCGTGACGACGTTGCTTTCGAAGCCCAGCTTGCCCACCCCCGCGTCGGCGGCCCGCCCGACCAAGTGGCGGCCGACGGCCCGGTCGATCGCGATCTCGATGTCGGGTGCCTGCTCGGCGGCCTGGGTGCGGTACCGGCCATCGGTGGCCAGCACCGGCCCCCGACCGTTCGAGTCGTCGGCGAACACCAGCAACGCGCCGTTGGATCCGCTGAATCCGGACAGATAGCGGACGTTGACCAGGTCCGTGACCAGCATGGCTTCCAGCCCGCCGGCGGCGATCTGCGCCTTCAGGTTTTCTCGACGCTGCGAAGGTGTCACGCCCCTCGACGGTACTCGCTACGCTGGGGGCCCATGACCGACCGGCTGCTGCGCGGGCTGGTTTTCGCAGCGGCGATGGTCGCCGTCCGCGTGGTTCAGGGGACGATCATCAACGCCTGGCCGACGCGGGCCGGGCTGGTCAGCATCGTGCTGCTGCTCGTGTTCACCGTCGCCGCGTTCGGGTGGGGGGTGTTCGACGGCCGCGCCGACGCGACCGCCAACCGTGACCCCGACCAACGCCGCGACCTGGCGATGACCTGGCTGCTAGCCGGGCTCGTGGCGGGCGTCCTCAGCGGCGCGGTGTCCTGGATCATCGCGCTGGTCTATCAGGGCCTCTACGCCGGGGGCCTGATCAACGAGCTGACGACGTTCGCGGCGTTCACCGCGCTCGTTGTGTTCCTGGCCGCGATCGTCGGCGTGACCATCGGCCGCCGGCGGGTGGACCGCAAACCGCCACCGCACCGTGAGGGCGCCGACGGTGAGCGAGCCGACACCGACGTGTTCTCCGCGGTTCGCGCCGAAGACACCCGTTGCGAGCCGGCCGGGCCGGCGGGCCCGGCCGAAGGTAACGCCGAAGCCGCCGAAACGGTCACCGAGCAGCACTCCGAGCAGTCGGACCGCGGCTGACTCGAGCCGGTCGGCTCAATCCCGCGTGCTGACCAGGTAGCGCAGGGCCAGCAGGTAGCCCTGCACGCCCAGGCCCACGATCACCCCGGTCGCGACCGGGCTGAGGTAGGAGTGGCGGCGGAACTCCTCGCGCGCATGCACGTTGGAGATGTGCACCTCGATCAGCGGCGCGCGCAGCTCGGCACACGCGTCGCGCAGCGCGACCGAGGTGTGGGTGAGGCCGCCGGCGTTGAGGATCACCGGCTCCCCGGCGTCGGCGGCCGCGTGGATCCATTCGAGCAGTTGGGCTTCGCTGTCGCTCTGCCGCACCACGGCGACGAGTCCCAGCGCCGCGGCCTCACCCTCGATCAGCGCGGCCAGCTCGTCGTGCGTGGTGTGCCCGTACACGCCGGGCTCCCGCCGACCGAGCCGGCCCAGGTTCGGGCCGTTGAGGACGTTGACGGTCACGGGGCGCACACTCCCGCGTAGGCGGCCGCCAGCAGCGACGGATCCGGTCCGGCCAGCCGGCCCGGCTTGGCCAGCCCGTCGAGCACCACGAACCGCAGCACACCCGCCCGGGACTTCTTGTCCCCCGCCATGTGTTCCAGCAGCTGCGGCAGCGCGTCGGCATCGTAGGTGACCGGCAGGCCCAGGGATGTCAGGACGGTGCGGTGCCGTTGCGCGGTGGCGTCGTCCAGCCGCCCGGCCAGCCGGGCCAGCTCGGCGGCGAACGCCAGGCCCACCGACACCGCGGCGCCGTGCCGCCACCGGTAGCCTTCGCGGCGCTCGATGGCGTGGCCGAGGGTGTGGCCGTAGTTCAGGATCTCGCGCAGCTCGGATTCCTTCTCGTCGGCGGCCACGACCCGCGCCTTCACGGCGATCGCGCGGCGCACCAGCTCCGGCAGCACGGCCCCGGCCGGATCCAGCGCGGCCTGCGGGTTGGCCTCGATGAGATCGAGGATCACCGGGTCGGCGATGAACCCCGCCTTGACGACTTCGGCCATCCCGGCGACCAGCTCGTCGCGCGGCAGCGTCCCCAGGGCCGCCAGGTCGACCAGCACGGCAAGCGGCTGATGGAACGCGCCGACCAGGTTCTTGCCGGCGTCGGTGTTGATGCCGGTCTTGCCGCCGACGGCGGCGTCCACCATGCCCAGCAGGCTGGTGGGCATGTGCACGATCGAAACCCCGCGCAGCCAGGTGGCCGCGGCGAAACCGGCGACGTCGGTGGCCGCGCCGCCGCCCAGGCTGACCAGGGCGTCCTTGCGGTCGATGCCGATGCGCCCCAACACGTCCCAGATGGACCCTACGACCGGCAGGTCCTTGCCGGCTTCGGCGTCGGGGATCTCGATGCGGTGCGCGTCGACCCCGTGGCCGGCCAGCCGCTCGCGGATCTCCTCGGCGCCGGCCGCCAGCACCGGCTGGTGCAGGATCGCGACGCGGTGGCGACCGGACAGCAGCCGGTCCAGCTCACCGCCCAGATCGGTGCCGATGATCACCGGGTACGGCGGGTCGACGGCCACCTCGACGGTGACCGGCGCCGTGGTGCCGGTCACGTGACCACCCCGCTGGGCTGGGTTTCCGGCAGCCGCGACACGATGTGGCGCACCACCGCCCCCGGGTTGCGGCGGTTGGTGTCCACCCGGATCGTGGCGACGCGCCGGTACAGCGGGACGCGTTGAGCCATGAGTTCGCGGTACCTCTTGGCGGGGTCCGGGCCGGCCAGCAGTGGCCGCGCCGTGGAGCCGGCGGTGCGCCGCACCCCTTCGCGGGCGCTGATCTCCAGGTAGACGACGGGGTGGCCGGCCAGCGCCTCGCGCACTCCCGGACTGGTGACGGCACCACCGCCCAGGGAGACGACCCCGCAGTGGTCGGCCAGCGCCGCGCGCACCACGTCCTCCTCGATGCGGCGGAACTCCCGCTCGCCGTCGGTGGCGAAGATGTCGGCGATGCTGCGGCCCACCCGCTGCTCGATCGCGGCATCGGTGTCCAGCAGGTCCACGCCGAGCGCCCTGGCCAGCCGTCGTCCGATCGTGGACTTACCGGAACCGGGCAACCCTACGAGCACTGCCCTGGGCGCCATCACGCGGTCCCCCGGGATGCCGGCGCCTCCCGCTCGGCGACGGCGCGCCGATAGGAGTCGATGTTGCGGCGGGTCTCGATCAGCGAGTCTCCGCCGAACTTCTGCAGCGCCGCGCGGGCCAGCACGAGCGCGACCATGGTCTCGGCCACCACCCCGGCGGCCGGCACGGCGCACACATCCGAGCGCTGGTGGATGGCGACGGCCTCGTCTCCGGTGGCCATGTCCACCGTCGCCAGCGCCCGCGGCACCGTGGAGATGGGTTTCATCGCGGCGCGCACCCGCAGCGGCTGGCCGTTGGTCATGCCGCCCTCGAGCCCGCCGGCCCGGTTGGTCGACCGGACCACGCCATCGGGCCCGGGGTACATCTCGTCGTGGGCGCGGCTGCCACGGCGCCGCGCGGTCGCAAAGCCGTCGCCGATCTCGACGCCCTTGATCGCCTGGATGCCCATGACGGCGGCGGCCAGCTGGCCGTCGAGCCGGTCGTCGCCGCTGGTGAACGAACCCAGCCCGACCGGCAGGCCCAACACCACGACCTCGACCACACCGCCGAGGGTGTCGCCGTCCTTTTTGGCCGCCTCGATCTCGGCGATCATCGACCCTTCGGCGGCCTTGCCATAGGCGCGGACCGGGCTGGCGTCGATCATGGGCAGGTCTTCGGCGCGCGGCGGGGGGCCGTCATACGCCTCGGACTCCCCGATCGCTATGACGTGGGAGAGCACCTCGACGCCCATCGCCTGGCGCAGGAACGAGCGCGCGATGGTCCCGGCCGCGACGCGGGCGGCGGTCTCGCGGGCGCTGGCCCGCTCCAGCACCGGCCGGGCGTCGTCGAATCCGTACTTGAGCATGCCCGCGTAGTCGGCGTGACCGGGCCGGGGCCGGGTGAGCGGCGCGTTGCGGGCGCTGTCCGCCAGCTCGGCGACATCCACCGGGTCGGCCGCCATCACGGTCTCCCATTTCGGCCATTCGGTGTTACCGATCTCGATGGCGATCGGCCCGCCCAGGGTGCTGCCGTGGCGCACCCCCGACAGCACGGTCACCACGTCGCGCTCGAACGCCATGCGGGCGCCGCGGCCGTAACCGAGCCGGCGGCGGGCGAGTTGGTCGGAGATCTCGGTGGAAGTGACCTGTACGCCGGCGACCATGCCTTCGAGCACGGCCACCAACGCACGACCGTGCGACTCCCCGGCGGTGATCCAGCGCAACACCGGACCAGTGTCCCATGTCATGTCGCCCCGGGTGCCCTAACCCAGCCCTAACCCAGCCCTGACCCAGCCCTGACCCAGCCCTGACCCAGCAGAGCCAACCCCACCGCGGCGGCGGTCGCCGCGCACATCGACGGACCGTGCGGCACGGTGCGCGCGCCACGTGCCGGCGCGACCGCGCCGCACAGCGCGGTCAGCAGCGGCGCGGCCAACGCCGCCAGCAACCACGCCCCGGCGCCGAAACACCCAGCCAGCCCGCCGAGCCCGGCGGCCAGCTTGACGTCCCCCGCCCCCATGCCCGCCGGGGCCAACAGGTGCACGAGCAGGTAGACCCCGGTCAGCGCCGCCGCACCCGCCAGGGCGGGTAGCCCGTGGCCGGCCAGCGCCGCCGCCGTCAGGATCGTCGCCGCCCCCGGCAGCGTCAGTGCGTTCGGCAACCGCCGCTCCCGCACGTCATACCAGCTCAGGGCGGCAAGCCACGCCAGCACCAGCACGCCGGCCGCCGTCCGCATGCAGCACGCTAACCCAGCGCGGCGGCCATGGCCTCGCGCGGGGCGGGCAGTCCTGTGAATTGCTCGACCTGCGCGAACGCCTGGTGCAGCAGCATCTGCAGGCCACTGATCACCCGGCCGCCCGCGGCGGTGACCGCGGCGGCCAGCGGGGTGGGCCACGGATCGTAGACGGCGTCCAGCAGCACCGGGATCGCGGCGAAGGTGTCGGTGTAGTGCGACGCCGCGTCCGCCGGGATGGTGCTGACCAGCACCTCCGCGTCCGCCACCCGGACGGACAGCTCGTCGCGGTCCAGGCCGCAGAACCGCGTCGTGACGCCGGCGCGCGCACCCAGGTCCACCAGCCGGGCCGCCTTGGCGGCGTCGCGCGCCACGACGGTGATGTCGGTGACGCCCAGCAGCGCCAGGCCCACCACCGCCGCCGGCGCGGTGCCGCCGGACCCGCACACCAGCGCCGGGCCCGTGGCGGCCCCGAGCGCCCCCGCGACGCCATCGACGTCGGTGTTGTCGGCGCGCCAGCCCGTCGGCGTGCGCGCCAGGGTGTTGGCCGATCCGACCAGGGCCGCGCGTTCGGTGTGCTGGTCGGCGAACCGCAGCGCGGCGAACTTGCCGGGCATGGTCACCGACACGCCGACCCACTCGGGCCCGAGGCCGCCGACCACGCCCGCCAGCTCGTCGGCGCCGCACTCGATGCGTTCGTAGGTCCAGCCGCCCAGGCCCAGCGCGCGGTAGGCGGCCAGGTGCAACTGCGGGGACTTCGAGTGGGCGATCGGCTTGCCCAGCACCCCGGCTTTCCTGGGCGCTTGTCTAGCGCGCGCTGTCGAGGACACCGTTGCGCTTAGCCAGCTCGATATTGGCCAGATGCTGTCGATAGTCACGGGCGAACAGGGTCGTCCCCTGGGCGTCGACGGTGACGAAGTACAACCAGTCCCCCGGTGCCGGGTGTTCGGCGGCCCGCACCGCGTCGGCGCCGGGCGAACAGATCGCGGTCGCGGGCAGACCCCGCGACACGTAGGTGTTCCACGGGGTCCGCTGGGCGCGGTCGGCGTCGCTGGTGGCCACCTGGCGGCGGTCCAGCGAATAGTTCACGGTGGAGTCGAACTCCAGCGTGCGGTGCTCGTGCAGGCGGTTGTAGATGACCTGTGCCACCTTCGGAAAGTCCTGGGTGTTGCTTTCCTGCTGCACCAGCGAAGCCACCACCAGGATCTGGTAGGGCGACAGGTCCATGGACGCGGCGGCCTCGACCAGGCCGGACTCCATGTACTCCGCGGCTCCGGCGCTGATCAGACTGGCCAGGATATTCGCCGGCGGCGCCCCGGGGTCGACGTTGAAGGTGCCCGGCGCGATCAGGCCCTCGATGCGGCGGTGGTCGTTGCCCAATTCGGTCACCGGTTGCATGGCCCACGGCGGCACCGCGAGCACCGCCGGCGGGCTGTCGGCCGCCGCCACCCGCAGGTCGCCCGCCGGGACGCAGCGCCGGTTGCCGTCGAGGTCCACACAAGTGGCCCGCGAGATCAGGCTGAAGATGCCGGGGTTCACTTTGTTGGTCTTCATGTCGGTGGTGTCGTCGAGCTGTCGGCCCTCCGGGATGACGAGGCGGCCCACCCGGTTCTTCGGGTCGGTGATCCGCGCGACCGCGTCGGCCGCCGGGATCTCGGTGCGCATCTGGTAGTAGCCCGGCTGGATCGCGTTGATCGCGGCGTTACCGTGGGCGGCGTTGACGAAAGCCCGGACCGTCTTGACGACGTGTTCGTGCAGCAGCGTCTCACCGACCATCGTGGTCGAGTCGCCGGCCTGGACGTGGATGACGATGTCACGCGCGCCCTCCCCGGTGTAATCGTCCCCGGACCCGAACACGGTGTGCCGGAGTTTGGCGCCCGCGAACACCGCCACCACCGCCACCACTGCCACGAGGGCGGCAAGCACGATCCTGCCGACCGTACGGCGTCGGCGACGGCGGCGTTCGGCGCGCTTGCGGGCCGAACGGCTCATCCGCCGCGCCGGCGGCCCGATTGTTTCGGGCTCGGCCCGTCGGCTGTCAACCATCGGTACCCCCGTCGGCCGCGGCGGACCGACCGGTGCAGGCGGCGCGGCGCTGATCCAGCCAGCTCTGCAGGATGGCCACCGCCGCCGCCTGGTCGATCACCGCCCGCTGCTCGCGTGCGCGCACGCCGGCCGCGCGCAGCGAGCGCTGGGCGCTGACCGTGGTGAGGCGTTCGTCGGCGAGACGCACCGGCGTGGGGGCGATCCGGACGGCCAGCGTGTCGGCCAGTTCGATCGCGTCCAGCGCGGACGGGCCGGTGCGGTCGGCCAGGGTCCGCGGCAACCCGACGATCACCTCCACCGCCCCGAGTTCGGCGACGAGCCGGACGAGCCGGCGCACGTGCCTGTCCGAGCGGTCCCGACGCACGGTCTCCACCGGGGTGGCCAGGATGCCGTCGGGGTCGCTGGCTGCCACACCGATGCGCACGCTGCCCACATCGACGCCGAGCCTCGGGCCCCGGCCCGGATCCTGGGCGGGATCCCCGGGCCGGTCCGGTATGCGGTGCCGGGCGGGGACCACTCAACCGACCCGCGCGATCTCGACTATCTCCGCGCGCACCGCGTCGAGCGCCGCGTCGATGCCGCCGGGATTCTTGCCCGAGCCCTGCGCCAGGTCCGGCTTACCGCCGCCACGGCCGTCGACCGGGACGGCGAGACACTTCACCAGGTCGTCGGCGCGCGCCCCCAGGTCCTGGGCGGCGGGATTGGCGGCGACCGCGTACGGCACCGTCGCGCCGTCGCCCTCCGCGATGAGCACCACGACCGCCGGGGCGCTGCCCAGCTTGCCGCGGACGTCGCCGGCCAGCGAGCGCAGGTCGGCCGCCGTCGTCCCGGCCGACATCCGTTGCGCCACCAACCGGATGTCGCCGATGCGCTCCGCCCCGGCCGCGGCGTTGGCCGCGGCGGCTCGCGCTCCCGCCAACCGGACGCGTTCGAGTTCCTTCTCGGCGGCCTTGAGCCGGTCCACCAGGCTGGCCACCCGGGCGGGCACCTCATCGGACGGCACCTTCAGCGACGATGCCAGCCCGGCCATCAGCGCCCGCTCCTTGGCCAGGTGGCGGAACGACTCAAGGCCGACGTAGGCCTCCACCCGGCGCACCCCGGACCCGACCGAGGAGTCGCCCAGGATGGTCACCGGCCCAATCTGCGCTGAGTTGCGCACGTGGGTTCCACCGCACAGCTCCAGCGAGAACGGTCCGCCGATCTCGACCACCCGGACCTCGTCGGGATAGCTCTCGCCGAACAACGCCAGCGCGCCCATCGCCTTGGCCTTGTCGATCCGCTCGGTGAAGGTGTGCACCGCGAAGTCGGCCTGCACGGCCTCGTTGGTCACTTCCTCGATCTGGGTGCGCTGCTCGTCGGTCAGCGGTCCCTGCCAGTTGAAGTCGAACCGCAGGTATCCCGGGCGGTTCAGCGACCCGGCCTGGACGGCGTTGGGTCCCAGCACTTGTCGCAGCGCGGCGTGCACCAGGTGGGTGCCCGAATGGCCCTGGGTGGCGCCCCGGCGCCAATCCGGGTCCACGGCCGCGACGACGGTGTCGCCTTCGACGAACTCGCCGGACTCCACGTTGACCCGGTGCACCCAAAGGGTTTTCGCGATCTTCTGGACGTCGGTGACCGCCGCCCGGGCGCTCTGCCCGGCCCCGGTGCCGCTGATCGTGCCCTCGTC
>CAYVQQ010000030.1:0-18296 GCA_964453085.1 uncultured Mycobacterium sp. | reverse complement strand
AACTGGCCCGGGGGACCCCGACCGCGGGCCGGCCCGGAATCCACGCGGGGCAGAAGGACCCGCGGATCGGGTGTTCGCCGGCGATGCGGTCAAGCACCGCAGCGCTTTTCGGCCCTCCGCGCACCGCAGACCCGTTAAAGGGGCGACGACCCACGAAAGGTAAGTCGCACAACGCATTACGGCCGCGACCAGGATCTGCCCGGCATTCGCCCCACCCGGTCGGTTTCGGCGACGCCTCCTGCTCCAGCGGTGCGCCACGCCGGATGCCCCGACCCGGTCGTCGACGATGCGGAATCGCGTTGTTCGCCAAGCGACTCGCAACTCCGTGAGCATGGGTCGTTGTGCATACCCGAATATCCGAATACGTTGTGCGGCAGGGTCTTCGCCCGCCCCCCGAGGTCCCGGCGGTGAGCCCGCCGGCGGTCCCGCGCGTCCACCGTCATTGACTGCCCGCACGGTAGAATGCCATAGTTGCTGGGTGGTTCGGACGAGGACGACACGGCACCGAAGGCGACGGACCGAGGCGGCCGGCCGAACGGGTCACGCGCGTTGCCACATCGGATGCTTTCTGGCACTGAGTGTTTCGCAACACGGCCACTCCGGCAGTGACCCCGCCGTTGGTGGCCCGCCGCAAATCCACGCCGTACGCCGCGGGCCGCGCCGATGACCACGCCGCACGTCGCCATCAGCAATCTGGAGCACCACCTCCGGTCGGGAACCGAAGTGGTCGGCGGGTTCTTCCGGATGTGTGTGCTGACCGGCAAGGCCCTGATGAAGCCGTTCGAATGGCGCGAGTTCATCGTGAACGGCTGGTTCATCATGCGGGTGTCGCTGCTGCCCACCATCGCGGTGTCCATCCCGGAAACCGTGCTGCTCATCTACGTCATCAACATCCTGCTGACCGAGATCGGCGCCGCCGACGTCTCCGGAGCCGGTGCCGCGCTCGGCGCGGTCACCCAACTCGGCCCGATCGTAACGGTGTTGGTGGTCGCCGGCGCCGGTTCCACCGCCATCTGCGCCGACCTGGGCGCCCGCACGATCCGCGAGGAGATCGACGCGCTGGAGGTGCTCGGGATCGACCCGATCCACCGGATGGTGGTGCCGCGCGTCGTCGCCTCGACGGTGGTCGCGGTGCTGCTCAACGGCCTCGTCATCGCCGTCGGCCTGGTGGGCGGCTACCTCTTCAGCGTGTACCTGCAAAACGTGTCCAGCGGCGCGTACCTGTCCACGCTGACATCGCTCACGGGCCTGCCCGAGGTGGTCATCGCGACGGTGAAGGCCGCGACGTTCGGGCTGATCGCCGGCCTGGTGGGCTGCTACCGCGGGTTGATCGTCCGCGGTGGGTCCAAGGGCCTGGGCGCCGCCGTCAACGAGACCGTGGTGCTGTGCTTCATCGCGTTGTTCGCGGTCAACGTGGTGCTGACCACCATCGGCGTCCGGTACGGAACGGGGCACTGACATGGCCGGGACTACGGCGACGCCCGCGCCGCATGCCCGGTTCCCGTGGGCGGCGGCCCTGCTTCGCTGTCGCGACATCCCGACCCGGGCACTGGTCGACGTCGGGCAGATGGTGTGGTTCGCGGTGATCACGGTCGGGCAGATTCCCTTCGCCCTGCACCGCTACCGGCGCGAGTCACTACGGATGGTGGCCCAGATCGGGATGGGCACCGGAGCCATGGCCGTCGTCGGTGGCACCGTCGTCATCGTCAGCTTCATCACCCTGGCCACCGGATCGCTGGTCGCCATCCAGGGCTACGCCTCGCTGGGCAACATCGGCGTCGAGGCATTCACCGGGTTCGTGGCAGCCATGGTCAACGTGCGTTTCGTGGCGCCGGTGGCAGCCGGTCACGCGCTGGCCGCCACCGTCGGCGCCGGGGCCACCGCCGAACTGGGCGCCATGCGCATCAGCGAGGAGATCGACGCGCTGGAAGTGATGAGCATCCGGTCGGTCGCCTTCCTGGCCTCCACCAGGGTGGTGGCCAGTTTGGTCGTCATCGTCCCGCTCTACGCGCTGGGGATCACCATGGCCTTCCTGTCCCAGCAGGTGACCACGGTGCTGATCTACGGGCAGTCCGCCGGCACCTACGATCACTACTTCCACACCTTTCTGCGCCTCAACGACGCGGGCTGGTCCTTCCTGGAAGTGATCATCATCGCGGTGGTCGTGATGACGACCCACTGCTATTACGGCTACACCGCCAGCGGCGGTCCGGTGGGCGTCGGTGAAGCGGTCGGCCGGTCGATGCGGCTGTCGTTGGTCACCGTCGTCGTCGTGGTCGTGCTCACCGCGATGGCGGTCTATGGCACAAACCCGAACTTCGCCCTCACCGTGTAGCTCTCATGGTTCCCGCGCAAGAGAATCCACCACGCATTCCGCCGTACAAGACCGCGGCCGTGGTGTTCTTCGTGGTCGCCGCGCTGGTGCTGGCGTTCGTGTGGCTGCAGTTTCGGGGCCGGTTCACGCCGAAGACGCCACTCACGATGGTGGCCGCCCGGGCCGGCCTGGTGATGGACCCGGGGTCCAAGGTCACCTACAACGGGGTGGAAATCGGTCGGGTGGGCAGCATCTCGGAAATCGAGCGCGACGGCCGGCCGGCGGCCAAGTTCATCTTGAACGTGGATCCGAAATACATTCCGCTGATTCCGGCCAATGTCGACGTCGCCATCGCGGGGACCACGGTCTTCGGCAACAAGTACGTGTCGCTGACCTCGCCGAAACACCCTGCGCCGCAGCACATCACCCCGCAGCAAGTGCTCGACGCCAGGTCGGTGACGACGGAGTTCAACACGTTGTTCGAGACGCTCACCTCGATCACGCGGAAGGTGGACCCGGTCAAGGTGAACCTGACGCTGGCCGCGGCCGCGCAGGCATTGGCCGGGTTGGGCGACAGATTCGGGCAGTCGATCGTCGACGCCAACACGATCCTCGACGAGGTCAATCCGCAGATGCCGCAGGCCCGGCATGACGTTCAGCAGCTGGCCGCCCTCGGCGACACCTACGCCGGCGCCGCACCGGATCTGCTCGACGCCCTCAACAATGCGGTGGTCACGGTGCGCACGCTGCACCGACAGGAAGCCGACCTGGACGCCGCGTTGCTGGCCGCGGCCGGCCTGGGCAACACGGGCGCGGACATTTTCGCCCGCGGCGGGCCCTACCTGCAACGAGGGGCCGCCGATCTGGTGCCCACCGCCCAACTGTTCGACACCTACAGCCCCGAAATCTTCTGCACCGTCCACCAGTACTACGACGCCGAACCCAAGGGCTACGAGACGACCGGCGGCGGCAACGGCTACTCACTGAAGACCATGACCGAACTGACGTCCGGGCTGGGCGGAATCCTGACCCTCCCCGGTTTGACCGGTGCGGCGTTCACCCAGGGACTGCTGGGGCTGGCCGGCGTGATGGGCGGTGCGCCGAATCCCTATGTGTATCCTGACAATCTGCCCCGGGTGAACGCCCGCGGCGGGCCGGGCGGCGCGCCGGGCTGCTGGCAGTCCGTCACCCGTGACCTGTGGCCGGCCCCGGCTCTGGTGATGGACACCGGCGCCAGTATCGCACCGTACAACCACGTCGACACGGGCTCACCGTACGCGATCGAGTACGTGTGGGGCCGTCAGGTCGGGGACAACACGATCAACCCATGAAGATCACCGGCGCCGCTCTCAAGCTCGGCAGCATCTCCGCGGTGCTGCTGGCGATCACCGTGTCGATCGTCGTGATCTTCGGCCAGATCCGCTTCACCCGCAACACCGGCTATTCCGCGGAGTTCGCCAACGCCAGCGGGCTGCGTGAAGGCCAGTTCGTCCGCGCCTCCGGGGTGGAGATCGGCAAGGTCAAGCGGGTCCGGCTGATCGACGGCGGCACGCGGGCACTCGTCGACTTCGACGTCGACCGCTCGATACCGCTCTACCAGTCGACCACCGCGCAGATCCGCTACCTCGACCTGATCGGCAACCGGTACATGGAGCTCAAGCGCGGCGAGGGCGAGGGCGCTGACCGGATCCTGCCGGCGGGCGGTTTCATCCCCCTGTCCCGGACCTCCCCGGCGCTCGACCTCGACGCCCTCATCGGCGGCTTCGAGCCGCTGTTCCGGGCGCTCGACCCGGAGAAAGTCAACACGATCGCCTCGACCATCATCACGGTGTTCCAGGGGCAGGGCGGCACCATCAACGACATCCTCGACCAGACCGCGCGGGTGACCGGGCACCTTGCCGAACGCGACCAGGCGATCGGCGAGGTGGTCCGGAACCTGAACACCGTGCTGGACACCACGGTTCGGCATCGCAAGGAGTTCGACCAGACAGTCGACAACTTCGAGAAGCTGATCACCGGCCTGGCAAACCACGCCGACCCGCTGGCCGCCGGCACCGCCAACATCAGCAGCGCCGCCGGAACGGTGGCCGACCTGCTGGCGGACAACCGCGCCTTGCTGCACAAGGAGATCAACTACCTGCAGGCTCTGCAGGGGCCGCTCGTCGACCAGAAAGATCAGCTCAACGACCTGATCCACAAGACACCGACCGCGCTCAACCTGATCGGACGCAGCATCGGCCTCTACGGAGACTGGGTGAACTTCTACGTGTGCGACCTGACGATCAAATGGAATGGGCTGCAGCCGGGCGGCCCGGTCCGCACGGTCAGGATCTGGCAGCAGCCCACGGGCAGGTGCATGCCGCAATGAGGACACTCACCGAATTCAACCGCCGCCGCGCCGGTCTGATGGGCGCCACCGTGCTGGTGCTCGTCGTCGCCGTCGGCCAGAGCTTCACCAGCATCCCGATGATCTTCGCCAGCCCGAGCTACTACGGGCTGTTCGCCAACAGCGGTCGACTGAACAAGAACGACAAGGTGCGCATCTCCGGCGTGAATGTCGGTGCCGTGCAGGGAATTTCGATTGACGGCAGCCACGTCCTGATCAAGTTCTCCATCGGCGGCAACCGCATCGGCACCGAGAGCCGGCTCGCGATCAAGACCGACACCATCCTGGGCCGGAAAATACTCGAGATCGAGCCGCGGGGCAACCGCCCGTTGCGGCCCGGAAGCGTGTTGCCGCTGAGCCAGAGCACCACGCCCTACCAGCTCTACGACGCGGTCTCCGACGTCACCAAAGCCGCCGTCGGCTGGGACGTCGACACCGTCAAGCAGTCGCTGAATGTGCTGTCACAGACCGTCAACCAGACCTACCCGCACCTGAGCGCCACACTCGACGGTCTGGCCAGATTCTCCGACACCATCGGCAAACGCGACGCGGAGATCAAGCACCTGCTCGCCCAGGCCAACCAGATCGCCGGCGTGCTCGGTGACCGCAGCGGGCAGATCGACCGGTTGCTGGTCAATGCGAATGCTCTGCTGGACGCGTTCAACCAGCGCAGCCGGGCCATTGACGCCCTACTGGGCAACATCTCCGCCTTCGCGGCCCAGGTGCGGGGCTTCATCAACGACAACCCGAGCCTGAATGCCGCGCTGGAGCAGCTGCGCACCATCAGCGACCTGCTGGTGGCACGCAAAAACGATCTGGCCCGCACCCTCACCTATGTCAGCCAATTCGCGGCGTCGCTGGGAGAATCGGTCGCCTCCGGACCGTACTTCAAGATCGTCCTGTCCAACCTGCTGCCGTACTGGGTCCTGCAACCGTTCGTCGACGCCGCCTTCAAGAAGCGTGGCATCGACCCGGAAGACTTCTGGCGCAGTGCGGGCCTGCCCGCCTTCCGCTGGCCCGACCCCAACGGCACCCGGTTCCCCAACGGCGCGCCCCCACCCGCTCCCCCGGCGCTGGAAGGCACTCCGGACCATCCCGGACCTGCCGTCCCGCCGGGAACGGCGTGCTCGTACGCGCCGCCGCCCGATGCGCTGCCGCGGCCGTGGGATCCGTTGCCGTGCGCGGGCGTGGAGACCGGCCCGTTCGGCGGCGGATTCCCGGCGCCGATCGACGTGCAGACCTCGCCGCCCAATCCCGACGGCCTTCCCCCGACACCGGGAATCCCGATCGCCGGGCGGCCGGGTGAGCCGCCACCGAACGTCCCGGGCACCCCGGTCCCGCTGCCGCCCGACGCGCCGCCGGGGGCCCGCACCGAGGGACTGACGCCGCCCGGCCCGGGAGGTAGCCAACGTTGAGCGCCGTCAACGACGTTCGCAAACTCCGCCCCCGGACGCTCGTCGGGGCGGTGGTGGTGGTGCTGGCACTCGTCACGGGGCTCGTCGGCTGGCGGCTCTACCAGAAGCTGACCAACAATAAGGTGGTCGCCTACTTCCCGTCGGCGAACGCGCTCTACCCCGGGGACAAGGTCGAAATCATGGGCGTGCAGGTGGGTTCGATCGACAAGATCGAGCCGGCCGGCGACAAGATGAAGGTGACGTTCCACTACGGCAACAAGTACAAGGTGCCCGCCGACGCGTCCGCCGTGATCATCAACCCCACCCTGGTGGCGTCGCGCAGCATCCAGCTGGAACCGCCCTACCAGGGCGGCCCGGTGATGGCCGACAACGCGGTGATCCCCGTCGAGCGCACGCAGGTGCCGACGGAATGGGACCAACTGCGCGACAGCGTCGCCGCCATCGTCTCCAAACTCGGCCCGACGCCCGCTGCACCCAAGGGCCCTTTCGGGGACGTCATCGAATCGTTGGCCGACGGACTCGCCGGTAAGGGCGCGCAGCTCAACGTCACCCTGAACAGCCTGTCGCGGGCGCTGACCGCCCTGAACGAGGGCCGCGGCGACCTGTTCGCCGTGGTGCGCAGCTTGGCGCTCTTCGTCGACGCCCTGTACAAAGACGACCAGAAGTTCGCGGCCCTGAACGGCAACCTGGCGCAGTTCACCAACAGCCTGACCGGGTCCGACCGCGACCTGGCCAACGCGATCCAGCAGTTCGACGCCCTGTTCTCCACGCTGCGCCCGTTCTTGACCAAGAACCGCGCGGTGCTCTCCCGCGACGTCGGCAACCTCGCCGACGTGACCACCGCCATCGTGCAGCCCGAGCCGCTGAACGGTTTGGAAACCGCCCTGCACGTCCTGCCGACGCTGGAGACGAACCTCAGCCAGATCTACCACCCGTCGCACGGCGCGGTCATGTCCATCCCGGCGATCCCGAACTTCTCGAACCCCATGCAGTTCGTCTGCAGCATGATTCAGGCCGGCAGCCGGCTGGGCTACCAGGAGTCCGCAGAACTGTGCGCGCAGTACCTGGCGCCGATTCTCGATGCCGTGAAGTTCAACTATCTCCCGTTCGGGCTGAACCTGTTCAGCACCGCCGAGACGCTCCCCAAGGAAGTCGCCTACTCCGAGCCCCGGCTACAGCCGCCGAACGGGTACAAGGACACCACGGTGCCGGGAATCTGGGTGCCCGACACCCCGTTGTCGCACCGCAACACCCAGCCGGGCTGGGTCGTCGCGCCGGGCATGCAGGGCGTCAAGGTCGGGCCGATCACGGCGGGCCTGCTCACCCCGGACTCGCTGGCCGAACTGCTCGGCGGGCCCGACATCGCGCCCCCGCAGTCGGGGCTGCAGACCCCGCCGGGACCCCCGAACGCCTACGACGAGAACCCGGTGTTGCCGCCCATCGGCCTGCAGGCCCCCCGGGTGCCGATCCCACCCCCGCCGCCCGGGCCGGGCGTGGTTCCGGGACCGGTCGCGCCGACGCCGGCCCCTGGTGTGTCGGCGCAGTCCGCGGAGGCGGCCTCCTCGCCGGGACCGGGATCGTGAGAAGGGCCTCGTGAGAATGGCGATGAGCACAAGAAGCGCGGTGCGCGCGTTCGGCGGTCGGGTTCGGCGCCGTGCCCGGCAGACACTGGTTCTGGGGTCCGCGGCCGTCGCGCTGACGTCGTGCGCCGGCTGGCACGGCATCGCGAATGTGCCGATGCCCGGTGGCCCGGGCAGCGGTCCCGGGTCCTACACCGTCTACGTGCAGATGCCCGACACGTTGGCCCTCAACGACAACAGCCGGGTGCGGGTCGCCGATGTCTTTGTCGGCACGGTCCGCGCGATCAAACTGCAGAACTGGGTCGCCACGCTGACGCTGCGTCTGGACAACCGCGTCAAGCTTCCCAGAAACGCGAGGGCCGAGATCGGGCAGACCAGCCTGCTGGGTTCGCAGCACATCGAACTGGCCGCGCCGCCGGATCCGTCCCCGGAGTTGCTGAAGAACGGCGACACCATCCCGCTGAAGAATTCGTCCGCGTACCCCACGACCGAGCAGACGCTGGCCAGTCTCGCCCTGATCCTGCGCGGCGGCGGCATCCCGAACGTCGAAGTGCTGCAGAACGAGCTCTACAACGTCGTCAAAGGGCGGGCCGAGCAGATCCGTGCCTTCCTGGGCAAGCTGGACACCTTCACCGCCCGGCTCGACGAGCAACGCGACGACATCACCCGAGCCATCGACTCCGGCAACCGGCTGTTGGCCTACGTTGCTCCCCGCTCCGATGTGCTGGATCGGCTCCTCACCGAATTCCCGCCGCTGATAAAACATTTCGCCGAAAAACAGAAACTTCTGATCGACGCCGTCGACGCGACGGGGCGGCTCAGCGGCGTTGCCGACCGATACCTGGCCCCATCGCGCGGCGACCTCCACGAGGACCTGCTGTCGCTGCAGTGCCCGCTGCGGGAATTCGGTCGTGCCGCTCCGTATCTGGTCCGCGCGCTGAAGGTGATGATCGTCCGGCCGTTCGACGTCGACGCCGTGCCGAAGGCGTTCCGCGGCGACTACTTCAACCTGTCGCTGACGCTCGATCTGACCCTCAGCGCGGTCGACAACGCGGTCCTCACCGGGACCGGGTTCTCCGGGGCGCTCCGCGCGCTCGAGCAATCGTGGGGACGCGACCCCGACACGATGATCCCTGACGTGCGGTACACGCCCAACCCGAACGACGTTCCCGGCGGGCCGCTGGTGGAAAGGGCCGACCGGCAATGTTGACCCGCTTCATCAAAGGCCAATTGATCGTCTTCACCGTTTTGAGCGTGATCGCGGCGATCGCCCTGGGCTGGTATTACCTGAGGATCCCCACCGCGGTGGGGATCGGCCAGTACACGCTGAAGGCGGCCCTGCCGGCGTCGGGCGGTCTGTACAAGACGGCCAACGTGACCTATCGCGGTCAGACCATCGGTACCGTCACCGCCGTCGAACCGACCAGGACCGGCGCGTTGGCGACCATGAGCATCTCCGACCGCTACAAGATCCCGGTCGACGCGTCGGCGAACGTGCACTCGGTGTCGGCGGTCGGTGAGCAGTACCTGGACCTGGTGTCGGTGAACGACAAGGGCCGATACTTCGCCCCGGGGCAGACCATCACCAAGAGCACCGTGCCCACACCGATCGGGCCGGCGCTGGACGCCGCCAACCGCGCGCTGGCCGCGCTCCCCCGGGACAAGGTCGCCGCGCTGCTCGACGAAACCGCCCAAGCCGTCGGCGGATTGGGTCCCGCGCTGCAACGACTGGTCGATGCGACGCAAGCCCTCGCCGGCGACTTCAAAACCAACATCGGCGACGTCAACGACATCATCGAAAACTCCGGGCCGATCCTGGACAGCCAGGTCGGCTCCGGTGCCGCGATCGAGCGCTGGGCCCACAACCTGAACATCCTGGCCGCCCAGGGCGCCGACAACGACCCGCACGTGCGAAGCATCCTGACCCAGGCCGCGCCGACCGCCGATCAGATCAACGCGGTCTTCGGTGATGTGCGCGAGGCCCTACCGCAGACGCTGGCGAACCTCGAGATCGTGCTGGAGATGCTCAAGCGGTACCGGAAGGGCGTCGAACAACTGCTGGTGTCCTATCCGCAGGGAGCCGCGGAAGGCTTGACGGTCACAGCGCCGTTCCCCGGCTACGCCGCGATCGGCACCTCGCTGACGATCAACCAGCCCCCGCCGTGCCTGACCGGCTTCCTCCCGGCATCCCAGTGGCGGTCGCCGGCCGATACCAGCCTGGCGCCGATGCCGTCCGGAACCTATTGCCGGATCCCGCAGGACACCCCGGCCAACGCCGTGCGGGGAGCGCGCAACCTGCCGTGTGTCGACGTCCCCGGCAAACGCGCGGCGACGCCGCGGGAGTGCCGCGATTCCAAACCCTATGTTCCGTTGGGCACCAACCCGTGGTACGGCGACCCCAACCAGATCCTCACCTGCCCGGCACCGGCGGCGCGCTGTGATCAACCGGTGAAGCCGGGGCAGGTGATCCCCGCGCCATCGATCGACAACGGTCTCAACCCGGCGCCTTCCGACCGGGTGGCGGGAACGCCGCCTCCCGTCAGCGACGTGCTGCAGCGGCCGGGCTCGGGGACCGTCGAATGCAACGGTCAGCAGCCAAACCCCTGCGTCTACACCCCCGGCGGCCCCCCAACCGCCGTTTACAGCCCACAGAGCGGAGACCTCGTCACACCCGACGGTGTGAGATACGCGGTCGAGAATTCCACCAGGACCGGAGACGACGGATGGAAGGACATGCTGGCACCGGCCGGGTGAAACCGACCGGCTCGGCGTCTCCGGTGCAGGCCCGGCCGGCATCGCTGCGAAGGCGATCGCTACTGCCGATAGCTCGCTACTCCCGATAGCTGATGCCGCCACGGTTTCGGGGGAACTCCGGGAACGGGAACGGCTGGCGGGGTTGGTTCCCGTACCGGTCCCACCATTCGGACAGGCTCTCGAGGTCCGGGCCGTCGTGGACGTTGAGGAGCAGCAGCTCGCGCTCGCGCGTCCACTCGATGTCGGGGGCGCCCTTGTAGCTGCCGCAGAAGATCTGGCCGGCAACCTCCCACGGCGTCGAGGTGAAGTGCCACGGGCCGGGCGACTCGCTGGTACCCGGGCACGGTACCGGCTCGTAGTCGGGTCCACGACCGGCCAGGTCGTCCTGGAAGGCGCGGTTCAGCGCATCCAGGTCGGCGAACAACACGAAACGCCCACCCGCGGGACCGCTCAGCCCGGCGTTCTGGCCGCACTTCAGGCCGGCCAGCGAGCCGGCCGGCAGGGTGCGCGCGGTCTCGCAGGAGTCCGCGCCGAACCCGTAGGGCAACTCCTCGAGGATCCGCTGCTCGTCGGGACTGAACGGGGTCGCCGCCGCCGGTTCGGCGGTGGCACAGGTCATCAGGCCGTACCCGGCGACCACGGTCAGCGCCCCCAGGACATGTCCGTGCGGCCGCCAACGGGGACGCGGCGTGGCCGGACCACGATGACGGCTCCGCATCGCTGACTCCTCTGCGCGGTGGAAACAGGGTGCGGGATATCCGACCATGCGCCGAATTCCCGCGCCAGGGCCAAAAGTCGCGCCTTCCCGGGACGTTGGTAAGCTCCGCCACGCAGCTGGTCTGCCGTCGCCGCGTCCTGCGCGGCGCCGGCATCGAGCGGGCCTGTTTCAGACGTGCCCGCGAGAGGGAACCCGGTGAGAGTCCGGGACTGTCCCGCAGCGGTGTGCAGGAACGACCGCCGTCAAACCGCACTGGTCGCAAGACTGGGAAGCGACGGCCATTAGGAGCACCACGGGTGCGCGCCTGCGAGTCCGAAGACCTGCCGGCTGTGCCGGGCGCGCCGCGTCCGGCGGCTCGTCGCCTCGTGGAATGGGCGTTCGGCTGGATGCGTTGCGATTTGGCACACGGTGCCACCGCGACGGGCGGCTGCGCGTTCTCGGGCGGTGACCACCCCCTCAGATCGATGGGACGATATCGTGACCGCTCAACCATTCACCGCCACCGTCACCGGCTCCCCGCGGATCGGTCCGAACCGCGAACTCAAGCACGCGACCGAGGGATACTGGGCGGGGCGGACCAGCCGTTTCGAGTTGGAGTCCGTCGCCGCCACGCTGCGGCGCGACATGTGGGCGACGCTGGCCGGCGCGGGTCTGGACTCCGTGCCGGTGAACACGTTCTCCTACTACGACCACATGCTCGACACGGCGTTCCTGCTCGGCGCGCTGCCCCAGCGGGCGACCGCCGTCGCCGACGAGCTGGACCGCTACTTCGCCCTCGCGCGCGGCAACGACGACGTCGCGCCGCTGGAGATGACCAAGTGGTTCGACACCAACTACCACTACCTCGTCCCCGAGATCGAGCCGGCAACCCGGTTCGCGCTGAACCCGGGCAAGGTGCTGTCCGAACTGGATGAGGCACTCGGGCAGGGCATTCCGGCGCGTCCCGTGGTCGTCGGCCCGATCACCTTCCTGTTGCTCAGCAAGGGCACCAGAGGGGCGGGCGCGCCGATCGGGCGCCTCGACGACCTGGTGCCGGTCTACTCCGAACTGCTCGGCCTGCTCGCCGACGCCGGCGCGCAGTGGGTGCAGTTCGACGAGCCGGCGCTGGTCACCGACATCTCCCCCGACGCCCCCACACTGGCCGAGCGTGTCTACACCGCGCTGGGCTCGCTGAGCCACCGGCCCGGCGTCCACGTCGCCACCTACTTCGGCGACCCCGGCGCGTCGCTGGCCGCGCTGGCCCGCACGCCCGTGGAAGCGATCGGCGTCGACCTGGTGGCCGGCGCCGACACCGCGGTGGCGTCGGTACCCGAACTGGCCGGCAAGATGCTGGTGGCCGGCGTCGTCGATGGACGCAACGTCTGGCGCACCGACTTGGACGCGGCGCTGGAGAAGCTGTCGCCCCTGCTGGGTTCGACGGCTTCGGTGGCCGTCTCGACCTCGTGCTCCACGATGCACGTCCCGTACTCGCTGGACCCGGAGACCGGGCTGGACGAGAAGCTGCGCAGCTGGCTGGCGTTCGGGCAGGAGAAGGTCACCGAGGTGGTGACCCTGGCGCGCGCGCTGCGCGACGGGCGCGAGGCGGTCGCCGCCCAGATCACAGCCTCCCGTGCCGCCACCGCCTCCCGCCGCCAAGACCCGCGGCTGCACAACGATGCGGTCCGGGCCCGCATCACCGCCATCCTCGACTCGGGTTCGCACCGCGGCGACCCGGCCCGGCGCCGCGCCGCCCAAGACGCACGGCTGAACCTGCCGCCGCTGCCCACCACGACGATCGGCTCCTACCCGCAGACCCCGGCGATCCGCAAGGCGCGGGCGGCTTTTCGCTCCGGGCAGATCACCGAGGACGAATACGTCGCCAGGATGAAGCAGGAGATCGCCGCCGACATCGCGCTGCAGGAGCAACTCGGGCTCGACGTGCTCGTGCACGGCGAGCCCGAACGCAACGACATGGTGCAGTACTTCGCCGAGCAACTGGCGGGGTTCCTGGCCACCCGGAACGGGTGGGTCCAGTCCTACGGGAGCCGCTGCGTGCGTCCACCGATCCTCTACGGCGACGTGTTCCGGCCCCGGCCGATGACGGTCGAGTGGATCACCTACGCCCAGTCGTTGACCGACAAACCGGTGAAAGGCATGCTGACCGGGCCGGTCACCATCCTGGCGTGGTCGTTCGTCCGTGACGACCAGCCGCTGGCCGACACGGCCAACCAGGTCGCGCTGGCCATTCGCGACGAAACCGTCGACCTGGAGGCCGCCGGGATCTCGATCATCCAGGTCGACGAGCCCGCGCTGCGGGAACTGCTGCCGCTGCGCCGCACCGCTCAGGGCCAGTATCTGCGTTGGGCCATCGGGGCTTTCCACTTGGCTACCTCCGGTGTCGCCGACTCGACGCAGATCCACACCCACCTGTGCTACTCGGAGTTCGGTGAGGTGATCGGGGCGATCGCGGACTTGGACGCCGACGTCACCTCGATCGAGGCGGCACGCTCGCACATGGAGGTCCTCGACGATCTCAACGCGGTCGGCTTCGCCAACAGCGTGGGTCCGGGCGTCTACGACATCCACTCACCACGGGTGCCCAGCACCGGCGAGATGGCCGCGTCGCTGCGGGCGGCGCTCAAAGCGGTTCCGGCACAGCGACTTTGGGTCAACCCCGACTGCGGGCTGAAGACGCGTTCAGTCGACGAGGTGACCGCGTCGCTGCGGAACATGGTGGCCGCGGCCCACGAGGTGCGGGCGGGCGCCTGAAGCGTGTCGCGGCGCCCCTTCGTCGGACGAGGGCGGGAACCGGTCAGTTGGCGGGCCTTTCCGCGTGCCCGCCGAATTGCTTGCGCATCGCCGACAGCGCCTTGTTGGCGAAGTCGTCGAGGTCACGTGAGGCGAAGCGGGACTGCAGCGCGGTGGTGAGCACCGGAGTCGGGATACCTTCGTCGATGGCCGCGATGGAGGTCCACCGCCCCTCCCCCGAGTCGGAGACGCGCCCGGAGAACTCCTCGAGCTCCGGCGATTCGCGCAACGCGATCGCGGTCAGGTCCAGCAGCCAGGAGCCGATGACGCTGCCGCGGCGCCACACCTCCGCGACCTCCGGGACGTCCAGGTCGTATTGGTAGAACTCGGGATTCGACAGCGGCGCGGTTTCGGCGTCCCCCTGCTGCACGTGCTTGCCGATGCCGGCGTTGCGCAGCACGTTGAGTCCTTCGGCGAGGGAGGCCATCATCCCGTACTCGATGCCGTTGTGCACCATCTTGACGAAGTGGCCCGCGCCGGACGGCCCGCAATGCAGGTAACCCTGTTCCGATTGGGCGACCGCGCCGTCACGCCCCGGTGTGCGCTCCGCTGCGTCCACCCCGGGGGCGAGGGTGGCGAAGATCGGCTCGGCGTGGTCGAAAGCGTCCGCATCGCCGCCGATCATCAGGCAGTAGCCGCGCTCGCGGCCCCACACGCCGCCGCTGGTCCCGCAGTCGAGCAGCCGAATACCGCGCTCGGACAGGGTTTTCGCGTGGCGTAGGTCGTCGCGGTAGTAGGAGTTGCCGCCGTCGATCACGATGTCGCCCGGGTCCAGCGTCCCGGCCAGCTGCTCGATGACCCCCGTGGTGATGGTTCCGGCAGGAACCATCACCCAGACCACGCGCGGGGCGGACAACTTCTCGGCGAGCTCCTCGACCGAGAAGACGCCCGTCGTATTGTCCTCACCGGCCATGGCCTTGACGGCGTCGGCGTTGTGGTCGTAGACGACGCACTCGTGGCCGTCCCCGACGAGGCGGCGCACGATGTTGGCACCCATGCGGCCCAGGCCGATCATCCCCAGCTGCATCGCTGCTGTCTCCTCACTGTGCTGCGTTCTCGCCACGAGGCAGCCACGGCGACTGCCAACTGCGGTGACCGCGAAGCAGCGAATGCGCGGCCTCGGGCCCCCAGGAACCCTGGTCGTAGTGGTGGATCCGGCCCGGCTCGTCGAGTACCGGCTGCACGATGCGCCACGTTTCCTCGATGGTGTCCTCCCGGGTGAAGAGCTCGCGGTCGCCGGTCAATGCGGCATACAGCAGGCGCTCGTAGGGATTTATGGCTTCACCGAGATCCTCGGCGAACGACGAGTCGAGGTGGACGTCGTGCCACGAGTTTCCGACCTGGGCGGACAGCTGCAGCCGCATCCCCGGATCGGGCTCGATGCGCAGCACGATCTGGTTGGGACCGGGCGGCCTGCGGTTGGGCAGGAAGGAGAACCGGGGGACGTGGTGCAGAATCATCCGCACCTCGGTGACCTTCTCGGGCAGGGCCTTGCCGGCACGCACGAAGATCGGCACCCCGGCCCAGCGCCAGTTGTCGATCTCGGTGCGCAACGCGACGTAGGTCTCGGTTTGCGAATTCTTGGACACGCCGGGCACGTCGGTGTAGCCCCGGTACTGGCCGCGCACGCAATGCTCCGGGTCCAGGGCGGGCATCGCGCGGAACACCTCCGCTTTTTTGTCGTTGAGGTCGTCGGCGGTCGGGCCGACCGGGGGCTCCATGGCGACCAGCGCAAGCACCTGCAGCAAATGGTTCTGGACGACGTCGCGCAGCGCCCCGACCGCGTCGTAGAACCGGCCGCGGTCTTCGACCCCGAAGTCCTCGGCCATGGTGACATGGATCTCGGAGATGCTGTCGCGGTCCCACAACTCAGCCAGCCCACGGTTGGCGAAGCGCAGGTATTGGAGCTCTTCGACGGGTTGCTTGCCCAGAAAGTGATCGACCCGCAGGATCTGGTCCTCGTCGAGCACCGCGCGCAGCCGTGCGTTGAGGTCGCGCGCGGACCGCAGGTCATGGCCGAACGGCTTCTCCACCGCCACGCGGGCCTGCGTCAGCAGGTCGGCCTCGGCCAGGTTCTCGACGATCGGCGCGAACAGCGCCGGCGGCATCTCCAGATAGAAGAGCGGACGGCGGTCCGAGGTGATCTGATCGGCCAGCCGGGTGTAGAGCGTCGGTTCGGCGACGTCGCCGTGCAGATACGAGAACCGCCGCGCCAGGCGGTCGAACACCTCGTCGTCGAACTTCTCTCCGGATGCCTTGACGGCATCCCGCGCCCGCTCGGCCAACTGCTCGACCGAGATGTCGTCGCTGGCCACACCGATGATCGGGCAGTCGAGCACGCCGCGGCGCTCGAGCCGGTACAGCGCCCGAAAGGTCATCTTGCGGGCCAAATCCCCGGTGATCCCGAAGATCACCAACAGGCCGGATCGGTCACCGCCGCCGTCGGCCAAACCGCACCTCCCGAAAGTCACCTGGTCGGCATACTAGAGACGCGCTACCCGCGACGGCCGCAAACAACACTAAACACTATGCCGGAACCCGACAAGGCGGCGGCGCGGCCAACGCCCGCCCGATGCCGGACGGCGATCAGTACTGTTTGAGCGCGATCGAGTTGACGGTGCGCTCGAACACCTCCTGCGGGATCGGCGCACCGCCGGGGATGCTGTCGACGACCAGCCACTGGTTGCGCTTGACGTAGTCAGCGAACTCCTTCTGGTAGTTGGCGAAGCCCTTCGCGTAGTCGTCACCGCAGGCGGCGAGCTCCCCGGCCAGGATGTAGGCCCCCAGCAGCGCCACGCTGGTGCCCTGGCCCGACAGCGGCGAGCAGCAGTAGCCGGCGTCGCCCACCAGCACCACCCGGCCCTTGGCCCAGTGGTCCATCTTGACCTGCGCCATCTCGTCGAAATAGAAGTCCGGCGCGGTCCGCATGTACTGCAGCAGCTGCGGCCGGACCCAGCCGTCGCCGGCCATCCGCCGTTCCAGCTCGGCGAACTGGGCCTCGGTGTCGCGGTAGTCGATCCGCAGGTCGGAGTCCATGAAACCGAGCATGGCCCGGGCCTCGGTGTTGTCGCGCACGCTGTAGACCCCGGCCATGCTCTGCTCGCCGTAGTTCCAGATCTGCCAGTAGTCCAGGTGCAAGAAGTTGGGCACGGTGAAAACGGCCGCGTAGGTGCCCAGCCGCTCGACGAACCGCTCCTCGGGCCCGAAGACCAGCCCACGCACGGTGGAGTGCAGGCCGTCGGCACCCACGACGAGGTCGAAGTCGCGCGGATCGGCGCGCTCGAAGGTCACCCGGACCGTCGCGCCGTCGTCGTCGAGGGTTGCGACGCTGTCACCGAACAGGAATTCGGTATTCAGTTTCGTTGGCTCGTACAGCAATTCGATGAGGTCGTCGCGCAGCAACTCGATGTCGGGGCCGGCGACGAGCTCACCGGTGGAGCCGGCAGGGGCGGTCCCGGTGTCGCTGGACAGCTCGTTGCCGTCGCGGTCGACCACCGACGAGCCGCGGATTCGCGTCCGGAGATGATGGGCGGCGGCGCGCAGCCACATGCGTTCGAGCACCGACAGCGCCGGGCCCCGCACACCGATCGCCTGCCCGCCCGGCCGCAGGCCGGGGTGGCGCTCCACCACCGTCACCGAAAAACCGTGGTGGGCAAGCCAATACGCCACGGTCGTGCCGGCAACGCCGGCGCCGGATACCAGAACTCTAACCATGGAAAGTCACGTGATCCCCGCCAGTTTCCTCGCATCGGTGAAGATGTCGTCAAGCATCGCGGGTGTCAACCTACCGGTGAACATGTTCTGCTGGCTCGGGTGGTAGCAGCCGAGCAGCCGCACCCCCGCGCGCAGCTCCGCAACGACGCCGTGCCCGAACCGCGGCTTGGGCAGCCCCGCGGCGGCCGGCAGCCGCAGCGCGACCTGCCAGCCGAACCCGCCCAGCGCCACGATCACCCGGACGTGGGCGGCCACCAGCCACCATTCGGCCTCCAGCCAGGGCCGGCAGGTGTCCCGTTCCGCCGGGGTCGGGACGTTGGCCGGCGGCGCGCAACGCACCGGAGCGACGACGCGGACGTACTCGGTCCGCAACCCGTCCGCGGCGTCCACACTGGTCGGCTGGTTCACCAGGCCGGCGCGGTACAGGGCCGCGTACAGCTGCTCACCCGAACGGTCGCCGGTGAACATCCGCCCGGTGCGGTTGGCGCCGTGCGCGGCCGGCGCCAACCCCACGATCAGCACCCGGGGCCGCACCGACCCCCAGCCCGGCACCGGGCGTCCCCAGTACGGCTGGTCGGCGAACGCCCGGCGCTTGGCGACGGCCACCTCCTCGCGCCAGCGCACCAGC
>CAYVQQ010000029.1:0-18809 GCA_964453085.1 uncultured Mycobacterium sp. | reverse complement strand
GGTGACGGTCAAGCGCCTCCTGCGACTCCCAGGCGGTGCCGTAGATGCGTTGCAGGCTGGCGTTTCTCTGATCGCCGCGCCAGTAGGCGGCCGAGCTGCGGGTCAGCTTGAACGCCGGGATGTGCCTGGTGGTCGGGATGTGCGGTCCGCGGCACAGGTCCCCCCAGACCCGTTCCCGGGTTCGGGGATTGAGGTTGTCGTACGCGGTGAGTTCGTCGCCCCCGACCTCCATCACGTCGGGGTCGCCGGACTTGTCGTCGACAAGCTCCAACTTGAAGGGCTCGCCGGCCAGCTCGGCGCGCGCCTGGTCCGTGGACTCGTAGACCCGCCGGTCGAACAACTGCCCGTCCTTGACGATCTGACGCATCCGCTTCTCCAGCGCCGCCAGGTCCTCGGGGGTGAACGGCTCCGGGACCTGGAAGTCGTAGTAGAAGCCGTCGCTGATCGGCGGCCCGATGCCCAACTTGGCCTGCGGGAACAGATCCTGGACGGCCTGGGCCAGCACGTGGGCGGTCGAGTGCCGCAGGACGCCGCGCCCCTCGTCGGTGTTGGCCGCCACCGGGGTCACCTCGGTGTCGGCGTCGGGCACCCAGCTCAGGTCACGCAGCTTGCCCTCGGCGTCGCGCACCACCACGACGGCGTCCGGCGCGCCGCGCCCGGGCAGCCCGGCGTCCCGCACGGCGGCGGCCGCGGTAGTCCCCGCGGGAACCCGGATGGGGCGTGCTCCGGGGGCGGGATCGGCGGGGGCGCTCATCAGGTCGGTTCTCCAAGCTTCGGTGCGATGCTGATCGCTGCCATGCTATCGGGGCCGGGCTTCCTCGGGGCTGACCAGGCTTGAGCCGCACCACCAGCGCGTCGGCGTCGGTCAGCGGCGTGTCACCGTCGCCGAACCGGCCCGACACGACGACCTTGCGTCTCTCCCCCCGGCCGGTACCGGCGTCGAGCTGCAGTTCCTGCCCGGTTGGCGCGATTGTGGCGGTGGTTGATCTTGAGGTAGCGCGTGCGCTGGAAGTGGCCGCCGGTGCGCGCCGGTGGGGTCAGGCGTTTCGCTCCCCGATGGCCGAGAGCAACGCGACCTCCTGTTCGCTCAGCTCGATCCCGGCGGCGGCCACGTTCTCCTCCAGGTGGGCCACCTTGGAGGTGCCCGGGATCGGCAACATCACCGGCGAGCGGTTGAGCAGCCAGGCCAGCGCCAGCTGCGACGGCGTCGCGTCGTGCTCGGCGGCCATGTGCCGCAGCGGCCCGTCCGGGTCCGCCAGTGGCCCGGCGGCCAGCGGAAACCACGGGATGAAGCCGATGCCCTGGCTGGTCGCGACGTCCAGCAGCGGCTCGGAGCCCCGGGCGGACACGTTGTACATGTTCTGCACCGACACGATCTCGGTGACCTGCTGGGCCGCGGCGAGCTGGTCGACGTTGACCTCCGACAGGCCGATGTGGCGGATCTTGCCCTCGCTCTTCAAGGCCGCCAACTCCCCCAACTGGTCGGCAAGCGGGTAGTCCGGGTCGATGCGGTGCAGCTGGAAGAGGTCGATGGTGTCGACACCGAGGCGGCGCAGGCTCATCTCGCACTCCTGGCGCAGATACGTCGGATTTCCCAGCGGAATCCAGACATCCGGGCCGGTGCGCAGCAGTCCGGCTTTCGTCGCGATCACCAGATCCCGATAGGGATGCAGGGCCTCGTGGATGATCTCCTCGGAGACATAAGGGCCGTAGGAGTCGGCGGTATCGATGAAGTTGACGCCCAACTCGACGGCGCGCCGCAGCACCCGGACGCATTCCCCGCGATCGGCGGGCGGGCCCCATACCCCCTTACCGGTCAGCCGCATGGCGCCGAAGCCGAGCCGGTTGACGGTCAGGTCACCACCGAAGGTGAACGTTCCGGACGCGTGGGCAACGGTGTGGGTGGTCACGTCTTTGACGCTACGCCGGAAACCGGACCGCGCATCCCGGCGTCCTGGGGAATGCGGGTTGTCGAACGGTCAGCCGGCCAACAGTGCTATCCCCGCCACGACCAACGCAATCACCTTGACCACCTCCCAACCGACATAGAAGTGGTGAGCGCGGGAACGCGGCGCGTCCAGTCCGGCAAGCACCTGGTCGGAGCGACGGGTCAGCGCGGGACGCACCGCCAGCACCTGGACGACCAGCGCCGCGACCGCCGCGCACAGCGCCACGGCGGAGACCACCGGTACCGGGCCGACGGCAACGGCCGCCACCAACACCGCGGCGAAGGCGATCTCGACGGCGTTGAGTGCGCGGAAGACCAGGCGGCCGATGCCCAGGCCGAGCGGCAACGTGACGCCGGGAGCACGGAACTTCAGCGGCGCCTCCAGGAACGAGATCGCCAGCACCATGCCCAGCCAGATGAAGGTGATCGCGGCCGCCACCGCCGGTGCGCCGCTCATCGGGCATCCTCCCGCGGTTCCAGGTGCGCCACGCACAGATCGGGCTCGGCGAACGGGTCGAGGCGGCTCACCGACACCGGCGCACCCCAGGCCGCCAGGGCGCCCTGCATCACGCCGAGGTGGGCGGGGCAGACGGTGCCGGTGCCGTTCTCGGCGACCTCCAGGAAAGGGCAGTGCCGCAGGCCGATCTGCTCCCGCCCCCCGGCCATCCGGTGCTCGGGGGCGAACCCGAGACCGTCGAGCAGCCCGACCAGCCGATCGACGGCCTCCGCGGCGCCGATGGCCGCCGCCGACCGCGGCTGCGCGGCGGATTGGGTCTTGCGGGCCCAGGCGCGCCCGGCGCCCAACGCCTTGGCGCTCGGATCCGGATCCGAGGCAAGCGCCTCCACCAGGACCTCGGCCAGCATCCGGTAGTGCCGCGCCCCCCCGCGGTCCATCTGCCGGACCGCCCGGAACATCAGCGCCGGCCGCCCGGGCCCCTTGCGGCCCGGCTCGACCCGCTCCACCTGGCCGTCGGCGAGCAGGGTGTCGAGGTGGAACCGGACCGTGTTGGGATGCACGCGCAGCGCCTCGGCGATCGCGGCGACGCTCATCGGGTCGGGCGACGCCCGCAACACCTGCAACACCCCGCGGCGACGGCCGACCGATTCCCGCGCCGGGGTGACCTCGAACATCATGTGCCCATCATGTTCCCTCGGAAGTCCCGGCCGCACTCGTCGGGGTCGGGTTTTCCACAATACCGTTCATGAAAAAATCCCGTTCATGAAAAGCCGCGCGGCGCGGGACTTGCTGCCGCCCGGCTGGTGACAAACGCCTCTGACCGAGCCGCGCCCGGTTCACTACGGTCGTGCATCAACGGCGTGGGCCGACTCCGGCCCGGGCGGCACGCATCGCCACACGGATACCGACACACGAAGGACAGGCCATGTCATCGCAGAACGCACCGATGGGATCGAGGGGTACCGGGATTGTCGTCGGGATCGACGACTCACCCGCCGCCAGGGTGGCGGTGCGGTGGGCAGCGCGCGACGCCGAACTGCGAAAGGTCCCGCTGACGCTCGTGCACGCGGTTTCGCCGGAGATGTCGACGTGGTTGCGAACCCCGATGCCCGCCGGTGTGATGCGCTGGCAGCAGGATCACGGTCGCCGACTGGTCGAGGGGGCGCTGAAGGTGGTCGAAGAGGCCACCGAACATGGCGGACCCGCCGCCGTGCAAACCGAGATCCTGGCGTCGGGGGCGCTTCCGGCGTTGATCGACCTGTCCGAAGACGCGGAGCTGATCGTCGCGGGCGCCCAGGGCAGCGGCCGCTGGCCCGGCCGGCTGCTCGGTTCGGTCAGTTCCGCCCTGCTTCGTCATGCGCACTGCCCGGTCGTGATCGTCCACGAGGAGGACCCGTCGCAACCGTCCCCGGAGCGGGGGCCGGTGCTGGTCGGCATCGACGGCTCGCCCGCCTCCGAGTCGGCGACCGCAATCGCGTTCGACGAGGCCTCGCGGCGGCACGCCGGGTTGACTGCCTTGCACGCATGGAGCGACCTGGACGTGTCGGAGTGGCCCGGGATCGATTGGCCCGCGACGCAATCCATGGCCGAAGAAGTGCTGGCCGAGCGGTTGGCGGGCTGGCAGGAACGGTACCCGGACGTGCGCGTGCGTCGCGTCGTGGTGGAGGCCCAGCCGGCGCGCCGGCTCGTCCAGGAGGCCGATCGCGCACAGCTGGTGGTGGTCGGCAGCCGGGGGCGGGGCGGGTTCGCCGGAATGCTGGTCGGCTCCGTCGGCGAAACCGTCGCCCAGCTGGCGCGGGTGCCGGTCATCGTCGCCCGTTAGCTGAAACATACTTGGCGTCACCGGTTTTCATTACCGCGCCCGATCAAAGACGGCGCGGCGCAGCCGGCGGAAGCCCGAGCGGCGCGGCTACCGGCGGACGACGAGCACCGAGCACTCGGGGTGGCGGAACAGCGGATGCCCGTGTGGGCCGATCAGCCGTCCCAGCTGAACGGCCTCGGCGCCGCTGATGACCGCGAGCTGCGCCCCCTCGTCGTTGGCCCTCAGGAAGTCGGCGATGGCGCCTTTGGTGGCGACCGGGTAGACCCGGACTCCGGGGTGGCGTTGCCCCCAGTCCCGCACCCGGTGCTCGAACGCACCATCGGCGTGCTCGGTGAGCTCCTCCGGGCGGCCACCCAGAACGAGCATGGGCGCCCGCCGCAGCCTGGCCTCCCACCCGGCCCATTCGACGACGGCGTCGTTGTCGGGCGCGTCGGTCATGCGGACCACGACCCAGCCGATGGCGGGCGGCGCCTGCTCGGAGACGGTGCGCAGCACCGCGACCGGGCAGTGCGCCTTCTCGGCGAGCTCGGCGGCCGTCGACCCCAGGATCGAGCTGGCGTAGCGTCCTATCCCGACCGAGCCGACGCACACCATCTCGGCGTCGCGCGACGCCTCGACGAGCATCGGCCCGGCCGGACCGCGCAGGATGTCGGTTTCGACCCCGACGGGCTTCTTGGCGGCCTCGATCGCGGATCGCGCCTCACGCAGCGACTTTTCGGCGTGCTCAAGGTCGCGGGCGTAGTCGTCCGGGGACGGATGGGTCAACTTGAGGACCGAGACGAGCCGCAGCGGCGAGCCGCAGTCCATGGCTTCGTCGGCGCCCCAGAGCGCGGCCGCGATCCCCGCGTGCGAGCCGTCCACACCCACGACGATCGGTTTCATCGTCAACTCCTCATCACCGGACCATCAGGCGCCGGAACGTCCGGCGCCCGAATACCTTTCGGCGGGACCACGTTCGAGCGACGGAACCGGCCCCGGGTGGGCGAGCCGGTAGACGTCGAGCAGGCGGGTGACGTCGCTGGGGGTGACGATGCCGACCACCTGCCCGCCGTCGACGACCAGGGCCCGGCTGCGCGGCCCGGCCGCCGCCATCCGCTCGAGCAGGGCGTTCAACGGCTCCTGTGGCGCCGCCGTGGGCACCGCGTCCAGCGGCAGCGCGATGTCGCTCACGCTGGTGGTGTGGCGGTGGCCGGGGCCGACGTCGCGCAGCTGAGCCAGGGTCACCAGCCCCACGATCGAGCCGTCCCGGCCCGCGACCGGGTACGCCGAATGGCGGTCGCCCAGCACGTAGTGATGAATCAGGTCGTCGACGCTGATCCACCCGGGCGCGCTGTGCGGACGGGCCGTCATCGCGTCGGCCACGCGCACGCCGGCGAACAGCTGCTGGGTCGAGATGCGGGTCTCCTCCTCCCGGCTGGCGGCGAAGATGAACCACCCGATGAACGCCAGCCACACGCCGCCGACGAGGCTGCCCGTGACGAACTCGGCCAGCCCCAGCGCGATCAGCACGTACGCCACGACGCGGCCGGCGCGTGCGGCGCCGATACCGGCCCGCACGATGTCGCCGTGGCGGCGCCACAGGTAGGCGCGCAGCACCCGGCCGCCGTCCAGCGGGGCGCCGGGCAGCAGGTTGAACAGGCCCAGCATCAGGTTGATCAGCGCCAGCCAGGACGACACGCCCACCACGATGGGGGCGGCGTGCGCGGCCCGTAGCGCCGCGACGAGCCCGCCGAACGTCGCCGCCAGCGCCAGGCTGGTGGCCGGGCCGGCGATGGCGATCCGGAAGGCCGCTCTGGGGGTCTTGGCCTCGCCGCCGAGCGCGGTCACCCCGCCGAACAGCCACAGCGTCACACTTTCCACCGCCACGCCGGCGCGGCGGGCGACGACGGCGTGGGCGAGTTCGTGGGCCAGCAACGACGCGAGCAGAACCACGGCGCCGCCCGCGCCGGCCAGCCAGTACCCGGCGGACGAATATCCTTTGACGATGCCCGGCAATGTGCTGGCCAAGCTCCAGGTGAACAGCCACAGGATGACCAGCACGCTCCAGTGGACTCTCACCGCAAACCCGGCGATCCGCCCCAGCGGGATCGCGTCTGCCATGTCGGAACCTCCAAAACTGCTGTCGGGTAACGCCTTCGGCCTGTGCGCGGGATTCGTCCGATAGCGACGGTAGACCGGGGCCGGTGCCGCGACTAGGGTCGTTTGACCCCGACGGGGCGGCCAATCGGCCCGCACCCGTCAGAATTCGCAGGTGCGGCCCATGCAGCCGCCGCTGAAGTCGGCATCCGCCGCCAGCGGCCCCCGGTCGGCGGACACGTAGCTGAGGACTTGCTCCTGCCGACTGCCGTAGCGGTACACGGTGATGCCTTTGACCTTCGCCTTCCAGGCGGCCAGGTAGATCTCGCGGACGTCGTCGGCGGTGGCATCGGCCGGCAGGTTGACGGTCTTGGAGACCGCGGCGTCGACGTGGCGCTGCACCGCGGCCTGCATGCGCAGGTGCCAGCCGGGTGCGATCGGAAATGCCGCACGCACCGCGGCGGGCAGGCGCGGGTCGCCGCGAATGCCGCCGGACCGGGCGATCCTTGCGATCAGGTCGTGATCGTAGAATCCCCGGTCGCGGGCGATCCGGTCGAAGCATGGGTTGACTTCCAGCAGGCAGCGCCCGACCACGCGGCGGGTGTAGGCGATGGCGAACATCGGCTCGATTCCGGCGGTGGTGCCGGCGATCAGCGAGATCGTACCGGTCGGGGCGATGGAGGTGAGCTGGGCGTTGCGCCGGGGCGCCGCGGCAGCGAAACGGCTTTCGCCGAAGGCGGGAAACGGGCCACGCTCCTCGGCCAGCCGCACCGACGTGGCGTGGGCGACCCGGTTGATGCTGCCGGCGATTCGGCCGGCCAAGCGGACGGCCTGCTCGCTGTCGTACGGGATTCCGAGTGTGGCCAGCATTTCCGCCAGCCCCATGAACCCCAGTCCGACCTTGCGGGTGGCCCGGGCGGCCGCTTCGAGTTCGGGGATGGGGTACCGGCTGACCTCGATGACGTCGTCGAGGAAGCGCACGGCCAGTTGCGTGACCGCGGCCAGCCGGTCCCAGTCGACGCCGCCCGGGCCGATCATGCGGGCCAGGTTGACCGAGCCCAGGTTGCATGATTCGTAGGGCAACAGCGGAACCTCCCCGCAGGGATTGGTGGCCTCGATGCGGCCCCGCGCCGGCGTCGGGTTGGCCCGGTTGATGGTGTCGAGGAACACCAATCCCGGATCACCGCACCGGTGCGCGGCCTCGCAGATCTCCGTGAACAGGCCGGCGGCCGGCACCCGCGCGACCGTCTGGCCGGTGCGCGGGTTGACGAGCCGGTGCACGCCGTCGCGGACGACGGCACGCATGAACGCGTCCGTGACTCCCACCGAGAGATTGAAATGCGTCAGCTCGTTGCGCGCGGCCGCCTTGGCGCCGACGAAGTCGTAGATGTCGGGGTGGGTGACGTCGAGCACCGCCATGGATGCGCCACGGCGCCGCCCGCCCATCGAGATGACACCGGCCGCGGTGTCGAACAGCCGCAGGAACGACATCGGTCCGCTGGCCGTCCCGCCGGTGCGGGACACCCGGTCGCCTGCGGGCCGCACGTGGGTGAACGTGTAGCCGGTCCCCCCGCCGGCCTGGTGGATCTCCGCACTGTGTGCCAGCGCCCGGAAAATGGACCGCAACGAATCATCCACGGGAAGAACGAAACACGCCGAGAGCAGTCCGAGTTCGGTGCCGGCGTTCATCAGGGTGGGCGAGTTCGGCAGGAACTCCAGACCGCGCAGCGCCGCCGAGAACCGTTGCGCCCATCCCGCCGCGGCGCCGCGCCGGAACGTGTCTTCGGCCGCCGCGACGCTGGTGGCGACCCGGTCCATCATCTCGCCGGTGGATTCGACCGGCCTGCCACGGTCGTCCCGAAGCAGATATCGCTCGCCCAGCACCGCCACCGCGGCCACACTCAGCTTCAACTCGTCGCGCACGCCGATCAGCGCCTTGGCGGCGCGCACCTCGGCCCGTTGCCGGCGGTAGACGATGTATGCCCGCGCAACGTCATGGCGGCCCGCGGCCACCAGTTGCGCCTCCACCAGATCCTGGATCTCCTCGACGGTCGGGATGCCGCCGCGGGGCCGGCGGGCCAGCGCGTCGGCCACCGCCGCGGCCACCGCATGCGGCGTCGCCGGGTCGCGGTCGCCGGCCTCGTGCGCGGCGCGAGCGATCGCCGTCTCGATGCGCGAGACGTCGAAGGGCACCGGGCGTCCGTCGCGCCGCCGCACACTCACCGGCCGCCCGCCGGCCCGCGACCTCCTGGCCATCACCCGAGTATCCCCGCGTTCGACCGGAATTCGTCATGCCGACGCCCAATAGGGACTTCGGTCCCTACCGCACCGCCCGGCGCGGTGGTCGGATCAAAGGCGTCGTGTCACCGGACCAATATCGAGGAGTAAACGATGACCGGTACCCTTCCCGTGGCGCAGAAGCCACACTCGCTGTTCCCCGAAATCTCCGACCTGCTGGCCGGCTTCCCGTCCTTCGCGGGGATCCGCCCGATGTTCGACACCCGACTGATGCGGCTGGAAGACGAGATCAAGGACGGCCGCTACGAGGTGCGTGCCGAGATCCCGGGTGTCGACCCGGCCAAGGACGTCGACATCACCGTCCGCGACGGCCAACTCACCATCAAAGCCGAACGCACTGAGAAGAAGGAGTTCGGCGGCCGATCGGAATTCTCCTACGGCTCGTTCGTCCGCACCGTGACACTGCCGGCGGGCGCCGACGAGGACGACATCAAGGCCACCTACGACAAGGGCATCCTGAGTGTCTCCGTGGCGGTTTCGAAGCCGGCACCGGCCGAGAAGCACGTCAAGATCGCCACCAAATAGGCCGGATCAGGGCTGGCCCGGTCAGCGGTGCCCGGGCCAGCCGCCCTAAATTGATCATTTCCCTAAATTGATCATTCTGTGCGTCAACTGTTTTCGACGATTCTGTTCTTTTCGGCGGCACTGTTCTCGACAGTGGTGCGAGGCGGCACCGGGCCAGGCACGGGCGTCCGCTCCACCCGGTGCTTGACGCCGAGCAGCAGGCCGCGCGTGGTCAGCGCGATCAGCGGCCGGATCAGTTCCATGCCGAACACCTCCCCCGGGTGCCGCAGCGAGATCCTGGCGCGCGTGAGGAGCCGGACGCGATCCTCCCAGTGTGGCTGCAGATGGAACGACCAGACTGCGTTCCACCGCAGTTCCGGGCGGGCGGCGTGCAGCACAAGGTGTTTCTCGGGCACGATCTCGGCGACAGTCAGCGTCACCCCGTCCGACAGCCCCATCCAGCCCGCGGGAGCCAGGCGCACGACGTCCCCGACGGCGCGCTGCTGCCACTCCGGATGGACGCGGTCGGCGTCGTGATGCTGAAGGCCCAGCAGGTCTTTGAGCCCGGCACAGCCGTAGAAGCCGCCCCGGTCCTGACCCATCTGCACCAGCCAGGGCCAGACCGCGGCCGTGGGCGCATCGATGTACAGCGCCTCGGTGGTCTGAATGGCCGGATCTCCCACCAGGGCGTCGCCCGGCAGCGGCATCTCACACTCCGCCTTGGTTGCACCCCAGTTGCGGTAGTACCGCCGCGCGGCGTACAGCAAACCGGTCAGCGCCACCGCCTGAGCGATTCGTTTCGTGATGTGGGCCATGGGTCGAGTTTGCGCGGCGGGATCGGCGGCCCGACAGGGTCGATGGTCCCTCGTCCTGGGGCGCATCACCCGTGTGGGCCCCGGGGCTCCGGCCCTACCGTAAACGGCCGGGCTGCCCCCGACGACAGCGGATGAGACTCATACCGGCGTCGCTGTCCATCCCGCCGCCGAACCGACCTCGGTGGCCCCGCGCGGCGAGCGACCGAACTCCTCCATCGTCCGAGCCACCCCGCGTTCCAGAGCCGCAACGATTGTCGGGCGCAATCGGACCGCCGGAATGATCGCATCGACGGAGCCGACCCGGCGCGCCCGCTCCACGTTGTGCACGGCTTCGAACTCCGCGGCCACCTCGCCGAGCTTTGCCGAACGAACGGCCGCGCGGGTCGCGGAAAGCTTCACCCGCAGACCGGCACTCACCGCTCCGTCCGTGGACGCGGAGAGCTGCGCTTCCAGCTCGCGCACCGCCGGGTCGGCAACAGTGCGGGCGTTCACTTCACGAGTGAAGACCACCGCCGCGGCGGGGGCGCCGCCGATCACCGACGCGAACGATCCCTCCACCGCGAGCACTTCCATGTTCTCGTTCAACGCGCTGGAGAACACCACGAAGGCTCCCCCGTGGTATCGCGAGATGACGCAGAACACGATCGGTCCGTCGAAGTTGACGACGGCCCGCCCGATTTCGGCGCCGTACTCAAGCTGCAGCTCGCGCAGCGATTCCGGTGATCCGTCGAAGCCCGACAGGTTTGCCAACACCACGACGGGCCGGACTCCGCTCGCGGCGTTGATCGCTCGAGCGGTCTTCCTCGAAGACTGCGGGAAGAGCGTCCCCGACGTCCACTGGTCGGGCCCGTCGGCGGGACGCCATCCCCTTCGCGGTATGGCCCGCGATTCGATCCCGATCAGACACACCGGTGTTCCGGCGATGTGAGCGTCGAACACCACGGCGGTATCGGCGTCGGCCATGTCGGCCCACCGCTCCAACACCGCGTGGTCCTGGTCGACCACCGCGCGCATGACGGTGCGGATGTCGAACGGCTTCTTGCGGTCCTTGTTGGTGCTCGCGGAGAAGATGTCACCGACGGTGGTGAAATCGCTCGACGGATGCCGGTGCGGGTACTCCCGAATGTCGCGATCGGTCGGGTCCGACGTCTCTGCGCGGCGCGGGAAGCGTTCTCCCGGAGCGACGTACGCATGGTCGTAATGTGCAAACAAAATGTCGCACGCCGCCTGGAGATTCGCTGCCCAGTACTGGGCTTGACCGTTGGGCCCCATTACGCGGTCGTAGCCGCCGATACCGAAATTGTCCTCGGCGGAGACCCCGCCGGAATAGTCCAGAGATTGCTTGCCGGTCAGCACCATCGCGCTGTCCGGTGTCATCACCAGAATTCCTTTGGTGTGCATCAGCATCGTCGCCTCGGCATTCCAATACGGCTGCGCGCCGACGTTGATGCCCGTGACGACGACGTTGATCTCACCGCCGCTCTGGGTGAACGTGATGATGCGGCGAAGCGCCCGCGACACCCAGTCCATGTTTTCGGTGCCGCTGTCCATCGAAATCGTCGCGCCGGACGACACAGCGAACCACTCGACCGGCACTGACATCGTTTCGGCCAGATCGAGCGCCGCGATCACGCGAGAACATTCGGCTTCGGCCACCGTGCCCAGGGCTTTCGTCGGGTCGCCGAACATCGCGACCCGCGTCATCCCCTCCGGGTAGCGGGTCGTCGGGCGCGAGACCACACCGACGATCAGCCCCGCGGTGTTGTGCCCGTAGGGCCGCTGGACCGGCGCAAAGTCACCGGACGGATCGAAGTCGTATTCGACGAAGCTCCCTGCGCCATCGGTCAGAAGCGGAATCAGCTCGTAGGGATACACGGTGCCCCGAGCCTGCGAGCGTCGCACCTTCTGCGCGTATTCGTCCAGCGGCCGCAGCGGCTCGGTCGGAGGGGCCGTCATGTTCGCGGTGATACCGGCGCCGACGGTGTAGGAGAAGCAAATCTCAACCTGGCTGATCTCGGACGTCGCAACATCTTTGACCTTCGCCAGCAGCGTGACTTGTTCCAAACCCGCGTTGAAGCTCAACGGCGCGATGCGCCGGGCCATCGCCGGTAGACGATCGGCCGGGACGTCGAACAACGGCCAAACGTAAAGCACGACCCGATTGGCGTCGAGCCGTTTCGCGCCGCGCTTCGCCTGCTCGCGCCGGATACCGTCCAGGCAGGCGGCGAGGGTGCGTTCGACGGCCGGAATCCCGATCACCTCGCCGGATTCGTTGCGCTGGGTGGTCACGTCCCGGACTTCGGCCAGGGCCACCAGTCGCTCGTCGGACGGGTTCTCTTTGGCCACCATGTGGTAGAGGTAAGTTCCCGCGGCAGCGGGCAGGCGCGTGCCGTTGAAGTTCTTCAGCCGCCACAACTCGAGCCGCTGGCCGGTGAGCGGATGCATGTCGCGGATGGTCAACTCCTCCGCCATGCCGCCGTCGGGCGTGGGACGAAACGTCAGCTGATGTATCTCCCGGCCCACCGCCGTCACAGTCACCCGGCGCCAACCGGAGGTGCCGGGGTGCGCGGCAAGCGCGTCACGCAACGCTTCGGACAACCTGCTGGCGCCGGCGGGAGCGTTCGGCCAGGACAGATAGATGTCCAAGACCAGATTGGGAGCCGGAGATCCGGCGATTTCGTCGACAGCGCTCAGTGTCGCCGACAACCGGTCACGGTCGGTCACGGTCGATACCAGATGCAGCCGCTCACCGGCCAATTCGTAGCTGCCGGTGACGAACTGACCCTCGGATTGCTCGAAGGCCTTGACGTCTTCGAGCGCGCGGATCTCGTAATACTGTCGGGTGACCACCTCGAGCAGCGGGCCGGGACTGGAAATGTGTTGCGCCAGCAGGTCGATCAGCATCTCGGGGGTCGCGACCAGAGCCTCGACGCGCGACGCGTAGTCGGCGGCGTCCGGATTTTCCGCGAGATACTGCAAGATGTCGCGCACACCGTCGTAGATGTGTTCGCGGGCCATCCGAATCTGCGGCTCATCGAACAGCCGGAACCGAAGGTTGCGCGCGATGTCGCCGATGACCGGGTAGCGCGCCTGCGTCGCGACGATCAGCCGCTCCAGCACCTCTCCCACCGCGCTGGTGGAAACCGATGCGACATCCTCGGCGGTAAGCCAACGCCCCAGCATCGTGGTGACGAACGGCACCTGGTTTTCCTTGCGTTGCAACGCTAGAAAGACCCGGTAGGCGGCCTCCTCCAACTCCGGTCCAGGCTCAAGGTCGTCGATACCGTAGCCGCGGAGCACGCGAGCCAGCTTGGCGCGAAACACCGCCGGCAGCCCTTCGACCTCGACGTCGAGGGAACGCAGAAAAGTATGGAAGTGCTCCCGCGGGCTGTGCACACTCTCGTCGGACGTCTCTTCGCCGACAGTCGGCCGATTGCGGGAAAGCTCGCAGATATCGGCGAAGGTTTCCAGCAGGCCGAGCTCGGCCTCGACGAGTTCGTGGTCGTCCCGGGGCAGGCTGCCGCGCAGGGCGTCGTACTCGGCAAGCAGGATGCGTGCGCGGTCGGCACTCACGTCGTATCCGGTGATCAGCGCGCGCAGCTCGCCCAGCCGCGCCAGCGCCTCGGTGCGCGGGTTCGCATCGTCATATCTCGGCTGGGCCCGGAACCGGACTCGGGGGGCGGCCTCGGCCGATGTGGTCTCGACGACCCGGTCGACACGTAGGAGCGCGGCGCCCGCGTCGACCTGGCTGTTGACGACGGCGAACACTTCACGAACACGTCCCGCGGACGGCGCGCGCAGGGCGGTTTCCATCTTCATGCTTTCCAAGACGACCAGGGTGGCACCGGCCTCGACGTCGTCACCCACCGCCACCGGTACGGCGACGACCACGGCGGGCGCCGCCGCGCGCACCAGCCCGGCCTCGTCTTGGCTGACGCGGTGACTGACGCCGTCCACCTCGACGAGGAACCCTGTCGCACGCGGGGCGGTGACGATCTGGAAGCGGTGCCCACCGAGGACCAGTCGACTCTCGAACTCACCGAGCCGTTCGATGTCGACGGCCAGTTCGCCACTGTCACCGTCGACCCGGTAGCTGCGCGGGCCGATCTGACCGACCGTCACGTTGTAGCTTTGACCCTGGTAGTTGAGCTCCACAGCCCGACCGATGGCATCGGTCGCGCGTGGTCGGCCACCGCGCGCCGAGGAGAGAAAGCTGGCGCGTTCGAGGCATTCGTCGGCTTCGTACGCCTCGATGGCGGCGACGACGAGCGCGATATCCGCCAAAGGCGTGGGGCCGGTCATCGTTCCCGCGCCGGTGCGGTCCAGCCAGCCGGTATCCGCGGAGGCGGACACCACCTCGTCGCGGCCCAGCAGGTCGAGAAGGAACGACTTGTTGGTGGTGCCGCCGTCGATGACGACGGTGGTCTCGCGCAGGGCGGTCCGCAGCCGTGCGAACGCTTCGTCGCGGTCGCGGCCCCAGGCGATGATCTTGGCGACCATCGAGTCGTAGTCGGGCGGGATGACGTCGCCTTGGGCGATGCCGGTGTCGACCCGCAAACCGGAGCCGAGCGGGAATTTCAGCAGGCGCACCGCGCCGGGCGCCGGCGCAAAATCGTCCTCGGCGTCCTCGGCGTTGAGCCGGGCCTCCACGGCGTGGCCGACTTCGGGAGGGCATTCGCCGACCAGGGCGCCGCCGCCGGCGAGCAGAATCTGCAGCTTCACCAGATCAATGCCGGTGGTGACCTCCGTGATCGGATGTTCGACCTGCAGGCGGGTATTGACCTCGAGGAACGTGAAGGCCTTCTGGTCGGGCTGGTAGAGGTATTCGACGGTGCCCGCGCCGCGATACCCCGCGGCGCGAGCCAAATCGGCCGACACGGTTCGAAGGTGATCGGCCTGTTCCCGGGTGAGCACCGGGGAACTGGATTCCTCGATCACCTTCTGGTTGCGCCGCTGTACGGAGCAGTCGCGCACGCCCGGCACCCACACGTTGCCGTAGTTGTCGGCGATGACCTGGACCTCGACGTGACGCGCGTCGGTGACGAGGCGTTCCAGAAATACCACCGGGTCGCCGAACGAACGCTGCGCTTCATCCCGGGTGCGTTCGAGGGCGAGCTCAAGTTCGTCGGCCGAGAACACCTTGCGGATGCCGCGACCACCGCCACCACTGCGCGCCTTGACGATCAGCGGATAGCCGATGGCCCGGGCATGGCGGCGCGCGTCCTCTCGGGTCCCGACGGGCCCTCGGCTCCACGGCGCGACCGGAACGCCCACGTTTTCGGCCAACAGCTTGGCCTCGACCTTGTCGCCCAGCGTGCGCATAGCGGCAGGGGGCGGCCCGATGAACGTGAGATTCCGGCGCGCGCAGAGCTCGGCGAACGCGACGTCTTCGGCGACGAAACCCCAGCCCACCCACACCGCGTCGGCCCTCGACTCCCCCAGTGCGCGTTCGAGTTCCGCATGGTCCAGATAGGCGATCCCCGTCAGCGGGGTGCGCAGTGTCGTGGCCTCATCGGCTCGGCGCACGAACATGGCGTGTCGCTCGGCTTCGGTATGAAGTGCGATTGTCGTTATGCCCCAGCCATATTCGGCGTTCAGCTCGCGCACCGCCCGGATGAGCCGCACGGCGGCCTCACCCCTGTTGACCACCGCGATTCGTCTCGGAACCGTCACCGCCGAGAGATCCACTCCGAACATCGCCTCAGTCTATGCACCGTGGCCGTGGCCCGTCACGGGATGAGCAAACGCGGCGGTGGGACGGCGTTGCGGGCGGGGCCGGCCGCCACGGCGACCGACGACTGAGAGCAATCGAGCGTAGCATTCGCATGTTATGCTTAGCAACCGTTCCTCGTCCACGATTCGGGAGGCACCCGGAGAACATGGCCGACCAGACGTCCACCCCTGCGACCAACGTTCCAGAGATCGTCGAGCAATTCGGCGAGCAGCCGGTGTCGGCGGTCAAGCAGGGCCAGAGCCTGGCATTGGACGCGGCTCGGGCCTTCGCCGGGACATGGCCGACACCGCCCGCACGGCTGTCGGAGGCGCTGGGCGCGAACCTGCTGGCCGACCTGTCGGCGGCGTTCATCACGTATGGTTACGGCATCGCCGCCGAACTGCTTGCGGCACAAAAGGATTTCACCCTAAAGCTCGCCGCCGCACCGGGCAGAGAGTCCGAGTAGAGCGTGGCAGCGGTGCTCAAAGCCCGCGTCGCCGCGTGACATCCGGGGGTTGATGATGCCGCGGGCCGACAACCTGCTGGGGGCGTTCATCCGGGCGCAGCGACAGATGGCCGATCTGTCGCTGCGCGAACTGGCCGCGATGGCCGGCGTGTCGAATCCGTATCTCAGCCAGATCGAGCGGGGATTGTCGGAGCCCTCGGCGCGGGTACTGACGTCGATCGCCCGAGCACTCAGCATCTCGGCCGAAGCACTGTTCGGTCAGGCCGGCTTGATCTCCGAGCCCCACCAATCGGACGACAACGCAACGGAAACCGCCCTGCGGATGGATTCTCGCCTCACCGAGTCGCAGAAGCGCGCGCTGCTCACCGTGTGCCGCAGCCACCTCGAAGCCAACGGTTACGGGTCGGCGAACGGCGCGAGGCTGACGAGGTTTACGGGCCTTCCACGTTTGGGCGCGGCGAGGGCGCGTCGGCAACCTGTCCTGCGCGACCAACTCCTCGACAACATGGACGCGAATCAGGGGGCACCACATCATGATTCCCGCCCAGACGCCAACGTCTACCCGACACGTCCCATCAGGTCCCATACCGCAAAAGTACGGCCACACCGGGTGGCGGCGGCAACCGCTCGCTTGAAGCGGCGGGAAAGCGGGAAAGCTGTTGCAAGGCGAACCGACGGAGACCACACATGTCGACAAATGCGACCGAACGCTTCCGAGGTGTCTTCGGTCCCGGGCAGTCACTCGATCGCCTCGGTATGAGCCGCTCCGGGCACACCATCGACTCGCAAGTCGCTTCGGATTCCGGGACTGCGGATCAGTGGATCGGGTGATCGGGTGATGGTGCTCAACGGCATGGCCCGCCCGCTGGAAAGCTGGGCGCAAACCCGGAGTTTCTCGATTCGGCGCGGACCAACCGCGGAGATGAGCGGCATCCGGATGCAGCCGTTACCCGAAGGCGATAGCCATATCGGTCCCCGAATGTCCGGTCGGCGACCCGGGAGCCGGGACGACCGACTCACCGAATGACGCTCCCGGCTCCTCATCCGGGGCGATGACGGCCGGGTCGACCCGAAGAACGGCGTAGCCTGCGACCGCGCCCGCCCCAAAACCTGGGGCGAACACGCGGGTCGGCTTGGCGATCACCCGGTCGCGAACCGCGTCGTGGATCGCCAGCGGAATGCTGGCCGAGGAGGTGTTGCCCACGGACGCGATGTTGAAATACAGCTGATCCGGCGTCAGGCCCGCGGCCGTCGCCAGATCGATCACCATGGTCTTGTTCGCCTGGTGCGGCACAATCAGCTCGATGCTCGCCAGCAGCGACTCGGCGGCACCGTCCGGGTCGGGTAGGGCCCGGACGTCGTCGAGCATCTGCGCAAGGTAGCGCCCGGCAAGCGCTCTCACCTCGGGGCCGTAGACCGTGACGTTGTTGGCGAAGTCCGGATTGGGCCAGATGATCGAATTGACCTGGCTGTTCGGGCCGCCGGCATAGGTCTGCACGAACTCGATGTCCGGCGGGGAGCCGTCGGGGGCGACTCCCATGACGATGGCGGCCGCGCCGTCACCGAAGATCATCCGGGACGTGCGCACATTGCCGATCTTGTCGGAGAACTTCTCCGCGCACACCAAGAGCACCGGCCGCCGAACGAGTTGGAGGATCCTGATGGCCTCGGCCAATCCGTAGCTAAGACCGGCGCATGCGGCGATCAGGTCGAACGAACTGTGCGTCTGCTGGATGCCCAACGCACCGGAGATCCACGCCGCGATCGACGGTAACAGTCGAGAGCTGGTGCAGGTGCACACGATCACCGCGCCGACGTCTTCTGGGCCCACCTCGGCGTGGGCCAGCGCCGACCGGGCGGCGCGCAGGGACAGGTTCTCGAGGCTGTCGGCGGTGTATCGACGCTGTTCGATGCCGGTCTTGGCGCGAATCTCGTCTGCGGACATCGGCGACCAGTTGAAAGCACTGTTGCGGATCACGTCGTCGTTGGTGCACACCAACTCACCTGGAACCGCGGCGATCTCCTCGATGCGCGGCCACACCGCACAGTCGTTGCGCACGTCGATCGGGGGATACGGCCGAACGGGCGCGACGGGCTCGGGGGCGCTGCGACTGGCCTTCTTCGAGGGGCGCCCCGAGGTGACGCGGGACAGGAAATTCTGTACGTCGCGATCACGGGGATGAAACACAACCACGTAGTCGTCGTCGCGCAGTTCGTTGACCGCGGCCAGGGCGGCGTCACTGCGCGACCACGGATACTGGTTGTGCAGCACCATCGACCAGCGCCGCAGCGCCTCCAGTTCAGGCACGGTCTCACAGCAGTCCACGACTTCGGTGTAGCTGTACAGACGGAAATCCGGATCGAATCGGTTCAGCCGCAGCGTTTGATTGGCAGGGTCGGACAACAATTCCGCGACCGTGGGCATCACGGCCGACAGCTTGGTCGCGTGGTTTCTGCGATGCCCGAACACATCGAACAGAATCTCGAAGATACTGTCTTCGACCTCGGTGTCCCACTGCGCCGGGAGATCGGGAAAGACGGACCACACCGCCGACACCTTCGTTTCGCGTTCCAGCCACGGCGTCTGGATGGGCACGAACACGTTCTCACGGCCACGCGGCACATCCGCCCAGCGGGTGGGCCGCACGTCGTACATCGTCATGGCATAACGGTTTGCCCAGAAGAGATTGAGGGCCATATCCCGCATCAG
>CAYVQQ010000028.1:0-18997 GCA_964453085.1 uncultured Mycobacterium sp. | reverse complement strand
GAGAAAGAGCTCTGTATGAACATGAGCGGAAGAACCGGAACGAAGGTAAAGGCCGCCCTGCTCATCGCGGCGCTGGGAGCGCTCGGCGCGACCGTCATGGTGCTGAATAAGAAGAAGCAGACTGTTGACATGACCGTTCGGCAGATCGAAGATGCGATCTCGGCCTTGGACCCGGCATCGCGCGCGGCCGTCGTTGGGCGGTTGACCGCCGAAGCTGTCGACAACGTCAAGGTGCGGATCAACGGTTGACGCGCGGTCCCCGACACCAGCTCGTCTGGCACCGCGAATCTCGCAGTGAATGGCCGCCTTGACGGGGATGTCGCCAAGCGTTTACTTCTCGTATTGAACACTGAAGAGGAGAAAGTCGCCAAGTATGTTGACCTCAATATCAGCCAATCGCGGCGGTAAGTCGGTAGGCTCGTGACAATGACTCCATCTCCCGGATCTCCTGCTCAGCAAATTTTTCAGCGCCTCTGGTCCTATGGAATTGGCTTCGGAATCCTCAACGTAGTCCTCGGTGTCGTCATTCTGATATGGCCAGGACCATCGATTCTCGTTGCCAGCGCCCTATTCGGCGTGTATCTGGCGATCTCCGGAATCACGCAGTTCGTCTTGGCGGTGAGCCTGCCGGCCGCCTCGGCCGGCGGTCGTGTCCTAATGCTGCTGAGCAGTGGGACATCAATCATATTGGCCGTACTGGCGTTCCGGCATTTCGGCGAAGGATCCGCTGTCCTACTGCTCGCCATTTGGATCGCGGTCGGTTTTGTGATGCGCGGCGTATCGGCGGCCGCGACCGCAATCAGTGATCCTACTTATCCCGGCCGCGGTTGGGCGATCTTCTTTGGAGTGGTCAGCGGCATCGCCGGCGTTGTAATGCTCGCCTACCCAGTCGACTCGATTGTCACGCTGACGCTTGTCGCCGGGAGCTGGCTGATCGTCATCGGAGTGGCGGAAATTGTGTCGGCCCTCGGCCTGCGCCACGATGTCGGAAAATTGGGAAAGACAATTCAGCCCAGCGCGGGATAGTTTCACGCCGCGACATCGTTGGGGGGCTACCGGGGACGGAAGCCCCGCCGCAGCCCCGCCGACGGTACTGCGTCCGGTAACGGGCCCAGCGGCCGTGTTGCTGGCACGACGGCCACCGCGCCACGAGGGGCCACCGGCGCCACTCCTGGTGTGGTTGCCCACCGCCGGGCACCTGGCCTTCTGGGCATCGTGCCGGGCAAGAACGACGGGTGAAATCAACCGGGACCCGCCACGGCAACCGCTACCTCACGCCCCTCCGCGTCCCACGGAGGTCGCAGAGGGAGCCGCATGACCGCCGGCGGCACGGGATGAGCATTCGCTCATAGCCACTACATAAGCTGTGCATAGCCGCGGCCAGCACTCATGCATGCATCATTTGGATCATGAGTGAAACACCCGAAAACACCCCAGTGCAGTCCTCCACCGCAACCGCGCCGACGCCGGTGTCCGCGGCCGGGGCACCGCACCAGACCCCGCGGGTCTTCCGGGTCGCGGCCTGGGTCGCCATCGCCGCCGGCACCGTGTTCATCGTCGCGGTCATCTTCTTCACCGGCTTCGCGCTGGGCCGCCACGCCGGGTTCCACGGCGACTGCCCCCGCCATGGCTACTACAAACAGCACGCGATGATGATGCATCCGCACGGTCCGGGCGGTCCTGGCGGCGGAGGCCCGGCGGCGTTACCGGGAGGTGGAGGGCCGGGGACGCCGCGGCCCGGGAGCGGGCCCGGACAGGCTCCTCCGGGGCCTGGTCGGTGATGCCGTCGTCGCAGGGCATGCGCGGGCCGTTCCGCAGTCGCTCGTCACCGCCGGGTCTCGATTCGCAGCAATTTTGTCCCCGGGCACTGTTCCGGCGGTCACCGCGCGGGCAGTATTGACGTCATGACCGAAACCCCCGAGCCGTCCGCGCAGCCGACATCCGTGCCCCCTGCTCCGCCACCACCACCCGCGCCACCCGCGCCACCGGGGCCACCCGCGCCGCCGGTGCCGGCGCAGCGGCCCAAACCGCCGAGGCTCTACACCACCGCGGCGTGGGTGGTGATCGTCGCGGGAATCGTGTTCATCCTGTCGGTCATCTTCTTCTCCGGCGCCATGGTGTTCGGGTACCGCCACTGCCACCACCGCCATTACCCCGGCATGACGGTGGGACCCGACGGACCGGGGCCCATGCCGGGTCCCGGTATGGGTCCCGGTATGGGTCCCGGTATGGGCCCGTTCGGCCCTGGACCCGGCTGGTTCGGACCCGGTGGCCCCGGCCCCTGGCAGTTCGGCGGCGCGGGGGGCCCGGGGATGATCGTCCCCATGCCTCCGGGCGGCCCGGCGAGTCCCGGTGGCCCCGCGGGTCCCGGTGGCCCCGCGGGTCCGGGCGGCCCGGCGGGCCCGGGCGGCGGCCCCGAGAGACACGGGGACGAGCATCCCAACCCTCCTCCGGGGCCGCGCCCCTAGCGGTTGACCGGCGCGGATGTGAACACCGATTGAGAACCGGGTCGTTCGGGTAATCATGTGCGCCGTGAGCCCCGTGCGGGCGGTTGACACCCAACGGCCGAGAGAGAAGAAGAGGGCGAGATGACCGAGCGCTGCACCACCACGGATGCCGGAATCCCCGCACCCAGCGACGACCAGTCACTGACCATCGGGCCCGACGGGCCGATCCTGCTGCAGGACCACTACCTGATCGAGCAGATGGCGATGTTCAACCGGGAACGCATCCCCGAACGTCAGCCGCACGCCAAGGGCGGCGGCGCCTTCGGCCAGTTCGAGGTCACCAACGATGTCAGCGATTACACCCGGGCCGCGGTGTTCCAGCCCGGCGTCAAGACCGAGATGCTGGCGAGGTTTTCCACCGTCGCCGGCGAGCGAGGCAGTCCGGACACGTGGCGGGACCCACGCGGTTTCGCACTGAAGTTCTACACGACCGAGGGCAACTTCGACATGGTCGGAAACAACACGCCGGTGTTCTTCATGCGCGACCCGCTGAAGTTCCAGCACTTCATCCGCTCGCAGAAGCGCCTCCAGGCCAGCAACGTGCGCGACCACAACATGCAGTGGGACTTCTGGAGTCTGTCCCCGGAGTCCGCGCACCAGGTGACCTGGCTGATGGGTGATCGAGGGATCCCGAAGACGTGGCGGCACATGAACGGTTACAGCAGCCACACCTACAGCTGGCTCAACGCGGCCGGTGAGATCTTCTGGGTGAAGTATCACTTCATCACCGATCAGGGCATCGAATTCCTCACCCAGGAGGATGCCGATCGGTTGGCGGGGGAGGACGGCGACTACCACCAACGCGACCTGTACGAATCGATCGAGCGCGGCGACTACCCGAGCTGGACGCTCAAGATGCAGATCATGCCGTATGAGGAGGCCAGAAACTACCGGTTCAATCCGTTCGACCTGACGAAGGTGTGGCCGCACAGCGACTATCCGTTGATCACCGTCGGCAAGATGACGCTGAACCGCAACGTCACCGACTATCACACCGAAATCGAGCAGGCCGCCTTCGAGCCGAACAACACGGTGGCGGGCACCGGCTTGAGTCCCGACAAGATGCTGCAGGCTCGTGGCTTCTCGTACTCCGACGCGCACCGCGCACGGTTGGGCACCAACTACCGGCAGATCCCGGTCAATGCCCCGAAGGTGGCGGTGAACAGCTACTCCAAGGACGGCGCGATGCGGATGCAGAACGCCTCCGATCCGGTCTACGCACCGAACTCCTATGGCGGGCCGCAGGCCGACCCGGCTCGCGCCGCCGAGGTGCGCTGGCACGCCGACGGCGACATGGTGCGGGCCGCCTACACCCTGCACGCCGAGGACGACGATTGGGGCCAGGCCGGCACCATGGTTCGCGACGTGTTGGACGACGCGGCACGGGAGCGGTTGGCGCGCAACATCATCGGCCACGTGTCCAAGGGCGTCAAGGAACCGGTGCTTTCCCGGGTGTTCGAGTACTGGCGCAACGTCGACCCCGACCTGGGGAAGAAGGTGGAGGACGAGGTACGGGCCAACCTGGGCTGAGTCCGGGTCCTGCCCATGATCGGTGCTGCCATGATCGGTTGCATGACGATGCGGACGCCTGCGGCGATCGCGGTGGCCGTCGCGGCGTACGGTTCGGTCGTCGGGGCGCCCATCGCGGTCGCCGCACCCTCGGACCCGGGCGTGGTGTCCTACGCGGTGCTGGGAAAGGGGTCGGTCGGCAACGTCATCGGCGCGCCGATGGGCTGGGAATCGGTGTTCACCGCGCCGTTTCAGGCGTTCTGGGTCGATGTTCCGGTGTGCAACAACTGGGCCGACATCGGGCTGCCCGAGGTGTACGACGACCCCGACCTGGCATCGTTCAATGGGGCGATCACCCAGACGTCGGCCGCCGATCAAACCCACTACGCCAAGCAGGCGGTCGGGGTGTTCGCCACCACCGACGCCGCGACCAGGGCCTTCCACCGGGTGGTGGACCGGACCGTGGGTTGCTCGGGACAGACGACGGCGATGCACCTCGACGACGGGTCCACCCAGGTCTGGTCGTTCGCCGGCGAGCCGGCGACCGGCACGGACGCGGGTTGGACGAAGCAGGAGGTCGGCACCGATCGTCGCTGCTTCGATCAGACCAGGCTCCGCCAAAACGTCTTGCTGCAGGCCAAGGTCTGCCAGTCCGGTAATGCGGGGCCCGCGGTCAACGTGCTCGTCGGGGCGATGCAGAACGCGCTGGGTCAATGATGGTGGGTCAACAAATGCGAAAAGTTGGGTATGCGTACTAGGCCGTGACGAAACGGCGCGGGAAGGGACGCGGGAAGGGTACGGGAAGGGGAATGTGTCGGCACGGTCTGCGAGAAGAGACGGCCGTGCTGGTCGTGCGGACAGCCGCGCACGCGCGCCGTCCACAGTGGCCCGGAAGGGCCGTGTCATGAGGTTCGCCGGCCCCGCCGGCGTCGTCCCGCGGCCGGCCACGACCTTCCCCGTCGACGCCGAGATGGCCGATTCGTCGGCCGCCGCCGGCTACATCGCCGACAGCTGCCTGGCCGACGGCTCGCTGGGGCGGGTCGGGTTGGAGGTGGAGGCGCACTGCCACGATCCGCGCGACCCGCGCCGCAGGCCGGGCTGGGACGAGATCGTCGGGGTGCTCGAGTTCCTGCCGGAGCTTCCCGGCGCCAGCGCGGTCAGCGTCGAACCCGGCGGCGCCGTGGAGCTGTCGGGGCCGCCCGCCGACGGCGTCGTGCCGGCCATCAACGCCATGCGCAGCGACCAGGCCGTTCTGCGGGAGGCCTTCGCCGACGCCGGGCTCGGGCTGGTGTACCTGGGGGCCGACCCGCTGCGGCCGCCCGCGCGCATCAACCCGGGGGCGCGCTACCGGGCCATGGAGCAGTTCTTCGCCGCCGACGGCTTCCGGGATGTCGGCGCGGCGATGATGACGTCGACCGCCTCGATCCAGGTAAACCTGGACGCCGGCCCGCGGGCCGGGTGGGCGCGGCGGGTGCGCCTGGCGCACGCGCTGGGGCCGACGATGATCGCGATCGCCGGGAACTCGCCCATGCTGGGCGGTGAACTCTCCGGCTGGTCGTCCACCAGGCAACGGGTCTGGGGTCAGATGGACTCGGCGCGCTGCGGTCCGGTGCTGGGTGCCGGCTACGACGACCCCGGCACCGAATGGGCCCACTACGCGCTCAACGCGCCGGTGATGCTGGTGAACGACCCCGAGGCCGTCGCCGTCACCCGCTACGTGCCCTTCACCGACTGGGTGGACGGCCGCGTGATCCTCGGCGACCGCCGTCCGACGATCACCGACCTGGAATACCACCTGACCACCCTGTTCCCGCCGGTGCGGCCGCGCCGGTGGCTGGAGATCCGCTACCTGGACAGCCTGCCGGACGGGTTCTGGCCCGCGGTCGTGTTCACCCTGGTGGTACTGCTCGACGACCCCGTCGCCTCCGCCGTCGCCGCCGAGGCCGTCGAACCCGTGGCCACCGCCTGGGACACCGCGGCGCGGGTCGGACTGCGCGATCGCCGGCTCCACACGGCGGCCAACACGTGCGTGGCGTTGGCCGCCGAGCGGGCACCGGCCGAACTGATCGAGCCGATGCAGCGGCTGGCCCACGCCGTCGAGGAGGGTCGTTGCCCCGCCGACGACTTCTGCGACCAGGTCGGCGAGCACGGGGTGGCGCAGGCGGTCGCCCGGCTGGCGCGAGGGGGACGGTGACTTCCCGGGAACGGATAGCCGACGAACTGGCACGGGCACGGGCCCGGACGCTGCGGCTGGTCGACTTCGACGACGACGAGCTCTGCCGCCAGTACGACCCGCTGATGAGCCCGCTGGTGTGGGATTTGGCCCACATCGGGCAGCAGGAGGAGCTGTGGGTGCTGCGCAGCGGCGACGCCGCCCGGCCCGGGATGCTGCCGCCGGCTGTCGAGGCGCTCTACGACGCGTTTCTGCATCCTCGCGCCAGCCGCGCCGACCTGCCGCTGCTGTCTCCGGCGCAGGCGCGCTCCTACTGCCGGACGGTGCGCGCGGCGGCGCTGGACGCCCTGGACGCGCACGGCGAGGACGGCCTCTCCGACGAGCGGGCTTTCGTCTACGGCATGGTGGTCAGTCACGAGAACCAGCACGGCGAGACCATGCTGCAGGCGCTGAACCTGCGCGCCGGCGCTCCGCTGCTGGTCGACTCCGCGGCGGTGCCGGGCGGACGGCCCGGGCTGGCGGGCACATCGGTGCTGGTGCCCGCCGGCCCGTTCGTGCTCGGGGTGGATGCCGCGTTCGAACCGTTCTCCCTGGACAACGAGCGTCCCGCCCACGTCGTCGACCTGCCGGCGTTCCGCATCGGCACCGTGCCCGTCACCAACGGCGAATGGCGGCGGTTCCTCGACGACGGTGGCTATCGCGAGCCGCGGTGGTGGTCGGAGCGGGGCTGGGAGTACCGCCGCAGTGCGGGCCTGACCGCGCCGCAGTTCTGGAGCGCCGACGGTGTGACCCGCACCCGGTTCGGCCGCGTGGAGGACATCCCGGCCGACGAGCCCGTCCAGCACGTCACCTACTTCGAGGCCGAGGCCTACGCGGCCTGGGCCGGCGCGCGGCTGCCCACCGAGATGGAGTGGGAGAAAGCGTGCGCCTGGGACCCGGCGACCGGCACACGGCGCCGCTACCCGTGGGGCGACCAGGCGCCTTCTGGCGCCGTGGCCAACCTGGGCGGCTCGGCGCTGCGCCCGGCGCCCGTCGGTGCCTACCCGGGTGGCGCATCGGCGTACGGGGCTGAGCAGATGCTCGGCGACGTCTGGGAGTGGACCGCTTCGCCGCTGCGGCCCTGGCCGGGGTTCGCCCCGATGATCTACGAGCGGTACTCCCGTCCGTTCTTCGATGGCGACTACCGGGTGCTGCGCGGGGGATCGTGGGCCGTGGAGCCGGGCATCGCCCGGCCCAGCTTTCGCAACTGGGACCACCCGTACCGCCGCCAGATCTTCGCCGGCGTCCGGCTGGCCTGGTCCGTCGAAGGGTCCGTCTGATGTGTCGTCACCTTGGTTGGCTTGGGGCCGACGTCACGGTCTCCTCGCTGGTGCTCGACCCGCCGCACGGCCTGCGGGTGCAGTCCTACGCCCCGCGCAGGCAGAAGCACTGCCTGATGAACGCCGACGGGTGGGGGGTCGGCTTCTTCGACCGAGCTTCGGGCAGTGCATTGCCCCGGCGGTGGCGCAGCGCGGCACCCCTGTGGGGTGACGTGTCGTTCGAGTCGGTCGCGCCGGCGTTGCGAAGCCACTGCGTGGTCGCCGCGGTGCGCTCGGCGACCGTCGGCATGCCCATCGAGGCCAGCGCCACCGCACCGTTCACCGACGGGCGGTGGCTGCTGTCGCACAACGGCGTCGTCGACCGCTCCGTGCTGCCACCGGCGCCGTCGGTCGAACCCCTCTGCGACAGCGCGTTGTTGGCGGCGGTCATCTTCGCGCGTGGGCTCGACGCGCTGGGTGACACGATCGCCGAGATCGGCGCCGCCGACCCCGCCGCCCGGCTCAACGTGCTGGCCGCCGACGGGTCCCGGCTGCTGGCGACGACGTGGCACGAGACGTTGTCCGTCCTGCGCCGCGACGACGGTGTGGTGCTGGCCAGCGAACCCTACGACGACGACGGGGCGTGGGAGGACGTGCCGGACCACCACCTTGTCGAAGTCACCTCCGAGCGGGTGACGTTCACCGCGCTGGACCACCCGAAAGGATCGTGATGACGCTGTCGCTGTCGAACCACCTGGCCGCCGAATCGGTGTACCGCGCGTTGCGCCGCGACGTGTTCAACGGTCTACAGAGCACACCGAAGGCCTTGCCGCCCAAGTGGTTCTACGATCCGCTGGGAAGCGAGCTGTTCGACCGGATCACCCGGCTGCCGGAGTACTACCTCACCCGCGCGGAGGCGGAGATCCTGCGGGACCGCGCGGGCGAGATCGCGTCGGCCAGCGGGGCGGACACCCTGGTCGAACTGGGCAGCGGGACCTCGGAGAAGACCCGGACGCTGCTGAGCGCCCTGCACGGCCGCCGTTCACTGCGCAGGTTCGTGCCGTTCGACGTCGACGCGAGCATGCTCTCGACGGCGGCGGAGGCCATCCAGCTCGAGTACCCGGGCGTCGAGATCCGGGCCGTGTGTGGCGATTTCGAGGAGCACCTCGCCGAGATCCCCGACGGCGGCCGATGCCTGTTCGTGTTCCTCGGGTCGACGATCGGCAACCTCACGCCCGGGCCGCGACGGGAGTTTCTGGCCAACCTGGCCGCGGTGATGCGGCCGGGGGACAGCCTGCTGCTGGGCACCGATCTGGTCAAGGACACGGGCCGGCTGGTGCGTGCCTACGACGACTCCGCCGGGGTGACGGCTCGGTTCAACCGCAATGTACTCGCGGTGATCAACCGCGAACTCGACGCCGACTTCGACGTCGACGCCTTTGCGCACGTCGCCCGCTGGAACGCACGTGAGGAGCGCATCGAGATGTGGCTGCGCGCCGGCCGCGCCCAGCGGGTGCGCGTCGGCGCCCTGGAGTTGACCGTCGACTTCGCCGCCGGCGAGGAGATGCTCACCGAGGTGTCGTGCAAGTTCCGCCCCGACGGTGTGGGCGCCGAACTGTTCCGGGCCGGGCTGCGCCGAATCCGGTGGTGGACCGACACCGCGGGCGACTTCGGGCTCTCCTTGGCCGTGATGTGAGGCACGGCGGCGCGGCCCGGTCGCGCCAGAGCCGCGCGCCCTCAAGCGGCATGCCCGACGCCGAGGTCACTCGCCGAGGCGCTGATCGACGCGGCGACCGCCGCCACCGCGTAGGTCAGCCCGGTTTGTGCGCGGTGAGCAGATAAGCGGGCAGCTTCATCAGCCCCTGCTCGTCGCGCTCGTGCGTGGGCATCTCAAACGGCGCCCCGGAGGCCGGCGGGATGTTGGCGTGGATGAAAGCGGGGCGGATCTCGTCGATCTCCCAGTAGCGGCTCACCGCAGCGCGCAGCTCGTCCTCGTCGACCTCGTTGGGCTTGGTCTTTGCCTCGGCGGGGAAGGCGCCCTTGGCGAACACCAGCACGAAGTAGCCCGCGCCAGGGGCGGCGGCGCGGTACACCGAGCTCAGGTAGCCGTCGCGTCCCTCGACGGGCAGCGAATGGAACAGGGTGGAGTCCACCACGGTATTGAACCGGCCGGCCGAGCCCGGCGGGTAGCCGGCGAAATCGGTGATGTCGGCCTGCACGAAACTGGCCGTGGTCAGTCCCCGCTCGGCGGCCGCCTTGCTGGCCGCCGCGACGGCGGTCGGCGTCAGGTCGATCCCGACCACGGTGTAGCCCGCCGCGGCCAGTGCCAGCGACAACTCGGCGAACCCGCAGCCGGCGTCGAGCACGTCGCTGCGGAACCTCCCGGCGGCCATCAGCGCGGCGAGTTCGGGCTGTGGCGCACCGATGTTCCACGGCGGCGGGCCGTCGAACTCGCCCTCCCCACGGTAGACGCTGTCCCAGTCCATCACGGCATCAGGAGTCATGGCTTCCAACGTACTAGCGTTCCCAGGTGTGCACAGGCTCGTTGGCGTGCATGTGCGCGCAGTACCGCCGCAGCATCTCGGTCAGGGCGGCGGGTCTGGCCATCCCGCCCTCCTGCAGGGCCCGTACCGTCGAAACCTGCCAGGTCGCCCCGTTGCGTCCGGTCGCGGCGCGGCCTTCGATGACGCCGAGGAAGCGGTCGCGCACCCCGACGTCGACGCCCCAGCGCCGCAGCCCCTCGTGGGCCAGGGGCAACAGGGTGTCCAGCAGCAGCCGTGCCGGTGTCACCTCGCCCACGCCGGGCCAGTGCAGCCGCGCGGCCATGCCGCGTCGGGCCGCCTCGAGGAAATTCGCCTGTGCCGCAGCGAAACTCATCTTGCCCCACAGCGGCTGGTCCGCCTCCGACAGGCTGCGCAGCAGCCCGTAGTAGAAGGCCGCATTCGCCAGCATGTCGATGACCGTCGGGCCGGCCGGCAACACCCGGTTCTCCAGCCGCAGATGCGGGCGGCCGACCCCTCCGGCTTCCGACACGTCGTACACCGGGCGGTTCCACCGGTACACGGTCCCGTTGTGCAGGCGTAATTCGGCGAGATGCGGGACGCGGCCGGCGGCCAGCTCGGCGGCCGGATCCTCCTCGGACACCTCGGGCAGCAACGAGGGGAAGTAGCGGATGTTCTCCTTGTAGAGGTCCAGCGCCGAGGTGATCCAGCGTTCGCCGAACCACACCCGTGGCCGCACGCCCCGGGTCTTCGGCTTTTCGGGCCGGGTGTCGGTGGATTGCGAGAAAAGCTCGATGCGGGTCTCCGCCCACAGCTGATGGCCGAAGAAGTAGGGCGAGTTGGCGGCCATCGCCAACTGCGGCCCGGCCAGCACCTGGGCGGCGTTCCAGTTGGCCGCGAACGCTTCCGGGGCCAGTTGTAGATGCAATTGCATACTGGTGCAAGCGGATTCGGGTGCGATAGAGCCGGAGCTCCAGCTCAGCGGTTCCGGTCCGGAGATGTTGATCGCGATGTCCTCGCCGCGGGCGTTGAAGATCGAGTCGTTGAGCGCCGCGTAGCGTCGCGACTCGCTCATCCAGTTGTCCCCAAGATGCTCCGGCATCAGGGTCGGCAGGATCCCGATCATCACGATGTGCGCCCCCGCGCGGTTGGCCTTGTTCTCGGCGTCGTTGAGGCTGGCCCGCACCTCGGCCTCCAGGTCCGAGGCGCTGTGTCCGGCCAGCACCCGGGGTGGCACGTTGAATTCGATGTTGTAGGCGCCCAGTTCGGTCTGGTACGCGGGGTCCGCGATGGCGTCCAGCACGGAGCTGTTCGACATGGCCGGCTGGTAGTCGGCGCCGACGAGGTTGCACTCGATCTCCATGCCGATCAATGGCCGGTCCGCGTCGAAGCTCGACCGCGCGAGCATCGTCTCGAAAACGTTCAGACACCGCCGCACCTTGCGCCAGTATTCCCGCCCGTGTGCGCGGTTATACGTGGTGCGTTTGACTTCTTCGCCCACATCGCCGATGGAACAGGTTCACCGGCGCGGACGCAAGGGCGAGGGGTTCACCGGCATGTTCGCTGCCCGGCCCACCAGCGGGTGGACCATCATGGAGGGGCCGCGAAGTGTCACAGTTCACCCCGGAGGAGCGCCGTTGCCCGAGTTCATCGCCGCCATCGACCAGGGCACGACCAGCACCCGGTGCATGATCTTCGATCACCACGGCGCCGACGTGGCGTGCCGTCAGCTCGAGCACGAGCAGCTGCTGCCCCGCGCCGGCTGGGTGGAACACAACCCTGTCGAGATCTGGGAACGCACCGCCTCGGTGCTGACGGCGGCCCTCAACGCAGCTGGCCTATCGTCGAAAGACATTGCCGCGCTTGGTGTCACAAATCAACGCGAGACGACGCTGGTGTGGGATCGGAACACCGGGCGGCCGTACTGTAACGCGATCGTGTGGCAGGATACGCGCACCGACCGCATCGCCTCGGCGCTGGACCGCGACGGGCGCGGCGAGGTGATCCGCCGCAGGGCGGGCCTGCCGCCGGCGACGTACTTCTCCGGCGGGAAGCTGCAGTGGATCCTGGAGAACGTCGACGGGGTGCGTCAGGCCGCCGAGCGGGGCGACGCCCTGTTCGGCACCGCCGACACCTGGGTGTTGTGGAATCTGACCGGCGGTACGCGGGGCGGTGTGCACGTCACCGACGTCACCAACGCCAGCCGGACCATGCTGATGGACCTGGAGACCCTGGACTGGGACGACGAGCTGCTGGCGTTCTTCTCGGTGCCGCGGGCCATGTTGCCCAAGATCGCGCCGTCGTCGCCGCGGCAGCCCTACGGGGTCACGACGAAGTCGGGTCCGCTCGGTGGCGAGGTTCCGATCACCGGGGTGCTGGGTGACCAGCATGCGGCGATGGTCGGGCAGGTGTGTCTGAGGCCGGGCGAGGCGAAGAACACCTATGGGACCGGCAATTTCCTGCTGCTCAACACGGGCGAGACGATCGTGCGTTCCGGCAACGGCCTGCTGACCACCCTCTGTTACCAATTGGGAGACGCCAAACCCATTTACGCCCTTGAGGGTTCGATTGCGGTCACCGGTTCGGCCGTGCAGTGGCTACGCGATCAGCTGGGCATCATCGGTGGCGCCGCGCAGAGCGAGTTGCTGGCCCGTCAAGTGCCCGACAACGGTGGGGTGTATTTCGTACCGGCGTTCTCCGGGTTGTTCGCCCCGTACTGGCGCTCGGATGCCCGCGGCGTGATCGTGGGGTTGTCCCGGTTCAACACGGCCGCGCATCTGGCCCGCGCGACGCTTGAGGCGATCTGCTACCAGAGCCGCGACGTGGTGGATGCCATGCAGGCCGATTCCGGTGTGCCCCTCCAAGTGCTCAAGGTCGACGGAGGGATCACCGCCAACGACCTGTGCATGCAGATCCAGGCCGATGTGCTGGGTGTGGACGTGGTGCGGCCGGTGGTCGCCGAGACCACTGCGCTGGGCGCCGCCTACGCGGCCGGCCTGTCGGTCGGCTTCTGGGCCGGCCCCGACGAGCTGCGGGCCAACTGGCAGGAGGGCAGGCGTTGGACGCCATCCTGGGACGACGACCGGCGCGCTGCCGCGTACGCGGGCTGGCTCAAGGCCGTGCAGCGCAGCCTGGACTGGGTCGACGTGACCTGACCCCTGCCGGGGGGGCGCGGGACCGGCTCGGGTCAGTCCTCGCCGAGGATTCCGTAGATCTCCCGGCGGGCATTGTTGAGGATCTCGACGATGCGCTGCCGCTGGTCGGCGGTGGCGGCGTACGCGGATTGCCCGGCCGCGCCGACCAGCTGACGCACCGCGGCCCGCAGGTTCACCTGGCCCGGGTCGGCGCCCTCGGCGATATCGTCCCACGGCGGGGTCTCGATCTTGCCCGCGGCCGCACGGCCCTCGTCGGTCAGCTCGAAAAGCTTCTTGTTGCCGGCTGTCTCGCTCGCGGCGATCAGCCCCTCGTCGGCGAGCAACTGCAGGGTCGGGTACACCGACCCGGGGCTGGGTCGCCAGATTCCGTTGCTGCGTTCGGCGATCTGCTGGATCATCTCGTATCCGTGCATCGGCCGTTCGGCCAGCAGCACCAGGATGGCGGCGCGCACGTCCCCGCGCCGCCCGCGGCCTCCGCCGCCGCGACGGCCCCCGCCGCCGCGCCGCCCGGCCGGTCCGAATCCCAACCCGGGCCCGAACCCCGGGTCGAATCCGGGGCCGAAGCCCATCGGCCCGCCACGGTCGCCGGCGTGGTCGCGCAGGTGCTCGAAGAATTCATGGCGGGCGTGCCGCCTGGCGCCGCGCAGGGCGCGCCGAACAGACGACGCTCCCCGTGCGGCCCCCGGCCCGAAGCCGACCGCGCCGGACCGGTCGCAGACTGGGTCGCTGCCCGGCGTGAACGGGTGGTTCCCCGGCGTGAACGGGTGGTTCCCCGGCGTGAACGGGTGGTTCATTGTGTGTCCTTATGTCTTGTGAGCGAAACGTCTTGTGAGCGAAGCAGAGGAAGCCTGCCCAAGACATAACGATATATCGACGACCTAACGCGATGCAACGTCAGGTCATCAGAGTGGTGGCGCGAAGCCACCGGGCGGCCCCGGCTGTGGACGGGGGGTAACCGGCGGACCGTATCCCCACGGTGGCGGCGGACCCGGCGGGCGCAGCCGCGCCAATTCGCGTCGGTGCCGCTCGGCGAGGACCGCGGCGAGCACCAACTCCGGCGGCGCGCCGGGCGGGGGCGGCGGCGCGATGCGCGACACGATGTCGCCGGCGATCCGAAACGCTATCTGCTGGCGCAGTCCGCGCTCGAGTTGCGGTGCCCGGGAAAGGAATCGGCGTGCGACATCGGCCTGCCCGGCGTCCAGGCCCGACAGTTGCAACGACGACGCCCACCACGCCAGCGACGGCGGCATCGCCGGTGGTGGCCCCATCGTGGGCCCGCGCTCGCTGACGACCACAGTGCCCGCGAAGACGTCGCCGATCCGCTTGGCCCGCGGCGACAGGATGCTGCAGATGACGGCGGGGCTGCCGGCCAGCATCCAGATCTCCACCACCGACGCCAGCGCGCGAAACAGGGCCTGCCGGAACCGTTCCGGGCCGCCGTCGTCGGACACCACCCGCAGTCCCATGACGATCTTGCCGACCGACCTTCCCCGCGTGGCGGTTTCCAAGATCAACGGGTACCCGACGATCACCAGTACCGTGAAGACGATCAGGATCGCGGCGGCCAGCGCTCTGTCGAACTCGGTGAGGGTGGCGGCCCACAGCAGCAGGCCCAGCACGTAGCAGACGACGATCACCGCGATGTCGATCAGCGCGCTCACGGCCCGTACCGGCAACTGGGCGATCTGCACATCGAGCACCACGGCGTCCCCGGTCACCACCTCCGACATAACACCGAACGGTACCCTGCCCAGGGTGGACGTCGACGCCTTCGTGCTGACCCATCGCGCTACCTGGGATCGGTTGGACCGGCTGGTCAAGGGGCGCCGGTCGCTGACCGGCGCAGAGGTCGACGAACTCGTCGAGCTCTATCAACGAGTGTCCACCCACCTGTCGATCCTGCGGTCGGCGTCGTCGGACTCGGTGCTGACCGGCAGGCTGTCGAGCCTGGTGGCTCGCGCGCGCTCCGCGGTGACCGGCGCGCATGCACCGCTGAGCAAGACCTTCGTCCGGTTCTGGACGGTGTCCTTCCCGGTGGTCGCCTACCGCAGCTGGCGGTGGTGGCTGGGCACCGCGGTGGTGTTCCTCGCGGTGGTGGTGGTCATCGCGTTGTGGGTGTCGGCGAACCCCGAGGTGCAGTCGGCGGTCGGAACACCAAGTGAGATCGACGCATTGGTCAACCACGATGTCGCCTCGTACTACAGCGCGCACCCCGCCGCGGCGTTCGCGCTGCAGGTGTGGGTGAACAACTCGTGGGTTTCCGCGCAGTGCATCGCATTGTCGGTGCTGCTGGGATTGCCGATCCCGATCGTGCTGTTCAAGAACGCAGCCAACGTGGGACTGATCGCGGGGCTGATGTTCAACGCGGGCAAGGGCGGCGCCCTGCTCGCCCTGCTGGCGCCGCATGGGCTGCTGGAGCTTACCGCGGTGTTTCTGGCGGGCGCGGCGGGAATGCGGCTGGGCTGGTCGGTGATCTCACCGGGGGACCGGCCTCGCGGACAGGCGCTGGCCGAGCAGGGTCGGGCCGTTGTGTCGGTCGCCGTGGGGCTGGTGGCGGTGTTGCTGGTGGCCGGGCTGATCGAGGCGCTGGTGACGCCGTCACCGCTGCCGACGGTCGTCCGGGTGGGCGTCGGCGTCGTGGCCGAAGCGGCGTTTCTGTGGTACGTCGTGTACTTCGGCCGCCGGGCGGCGAACGCCGGGGAGACCGGCGACATCGAGGACGCCCCGGACGTGGTCCCGACGGCCTGAACGTCGCCGAGAGTGCAACTGGCAACGCATTCTTCGGGTCCGGCCGCCGGTACTCGCACTCTGGCGGAGAGGCTACAGCCGCCCGGCCGCCTTCATCGCCAGATAATGGTCGGCGAGGGCGGCCGCCAGTTCGGCGGGGACGGCGTCGACGACCTCCACCCCGCCGCCGCGCAGCCGTGCGGAGACCGCGCGCCGCTCGTTGCGGCAGTGCTCGGCGGCCGCGGCGTCGTACACCGCGGCCGCGTCGGCGCGCCCGGCGGCCATCTCGTCGACGCGGGGGTCGGCGACCGCCGCGACCAGCAGGCGATGTCTGGCCGACAGCGTGCCCACCACCGGCAGCAGCCCCTCTTCGAGGGCGGTCGCGTTGAGGTCGGTCAGCAGCACCACCAGGGATTGCTGTCCGGTGCGCCGAACCAGGGACGAAGCCAATGCACGCCAATCAGTTTCGACCAGCGTCGGCTGCAGCGGGGCCATCGCCTCGACCAGCTGCGCGAGCACTTCGGTGCGGGCGGCGCCGAACACCGCGGCCCGGGTCACCCGGTCGTGGGCGAGGAAGTCGACGTGGTCGCCGGCCCGCGTCGCGAGTGCCGCGAGCAGCAGGGCGGCGTCCATCGCCCAGTCCAGCCGGGGCCAGCCGGCGGGCTCGACCGAAGTCGGGTCGACACCGACGCGCCCGGCCGCCGTGCGCCCGGTGTCGAGCACGAGCACCACCCGGCGGTCGCGTTCGGGGCGCCAAGTGCGGACCACCACGTCGGCGCGGCGCGCGGTGGCGCGCCAGTCGATCGACCGCACGTCGTCGCCGACGACGTATTCGCGCAGCGAGTCGAATTCGGTTCCCTGCCCGCGGATCAGCGTGGGCAGGGAACCGTCCATCTCGCGCAGCCTGGCGAGCCGCGACGGCAGGTGCTTGCGGGACAGGAATGGCGGCACCACCCGGATCCGGCCTGGCGCCGGCCGTGAGGCCTGCCGCCCGGCCAGCCCCAGCGGCCCGATCGAGCGGGCCGTGACCGCCGCCGCGCGCTGGTCGCCTCGCCGCACCGGCCGCAGGCGAGTCCGGACCCGCGACTGCTGACCGGCCCCGATGGCGACGGGATGGACGCGCGGCTGCGCGCGGGCGCTGGGCGGCCAGGCATCGCGGATCTGCCCACGGAACCGCCGGCGGCCGTCGTTGTGGATCGTCAGCACCGCGTCCACCTCCTGGCCGAGGCGCACCGTGCTATCCGGCGAGCGGGTGTACCGAAGCCCTCCGACGCCGGCCGCCAGCCAGACGTCGATGGCCACCGCGGTGGTCAGCGCCGCCAGCAGGACCACGAAAGCCCTTGCCGGCCAAGGGGACACCGCGATCGGCAGGCCGCAGAGCAGCGCGACCAGGCCGGCGCGTCCGGTCACGACCACTAGCGGGGCACCGGGACCGAGGTCAGAATCCCGTCGAGCAGGCCGTCGGCGGTCGTCCCCTCCAGTTCGGCTTCCGGACGCAGCATCAGGCGGTGCCGTAGTGTCGCGGAGGCCATGGCCTTGACGTCGTCGGGGGTGACGTAGTCGCGGCCGGACAGCCACGCCCAGGACCGCGCGGTGGCCATCAGGGCGGTCGCCCCCCGCGGCGACACCCCCAAGTGCAGGGCAGGGGAGGTGCGGGTGGACCTCACGATGTCGACGATGTAGCCGAGCACCTCGTCGGCGACTCGCACCCGTTGCACCGCCTGGCGGGCGGCGTCCAGGTCGTCGGGCCCGGTCACCGGCGTGATCGCGGACAGGTCGCGGGGATCGAAGCCGTGCGCGTGCCGGCCGAGGATGACGATCTCGGCGTCGCGCGGCGGCAGGGTGACGTTCAGCTTCAGCAGGAAGCGGTCCAGCTGCGCCTCGGGCAGCTGGTAGGTGCCCTCGTATTCGACGGGGTTCTGGGTGGCGGCCACGATGAACGGGTCGGGCAGCGGTTTGGGTTCGCCGTCCACGCTGACCTGACGCTCCTCCATCGCCTCGAGCAGCGCGGCCTGGGTCTTAGGCGGGGTGCGGTTGATCTCGTCGGCCAGCAACAGGTTGGTGAACACCGGGCCCGGCCGGAACACGAACGCGGCGCTGCGCGCGTCGTACACCAGCGAACCGGTGACGTCCCCGGGCATCAGATCGGGGGTGAACTGGACCCGCTTGAAGTCCAGCCGCAGGGCGGCCGCCAGCGCACGCACCAGCAGCGTCTTCGCCACTCCCGGAACGCCTTCCAGCAGGACGTGGCCGCGGCACAGCAGCGCGATCACCAGCCCGCTGACGACACCCTCCTGCCCCACGACCGCTTTGGCCAGCTCCGCGCGCAACGCCAGCAGCGACTCTCGGGCCGAATCAGCGGTGGGAGTCGATCGTGTCACGATCCGGTGGCCTGCCTTTCGATGTCGTCGAGTGCACGGGCAAGTTGTAGCAGGTCGTCGTCGGTCGCCGGGGGCGGGCCGTAGAGCCGGTAGGCGACGAGCCCGGCGTCGGCGCCGCCGCGTCGCGCGACGGCGGCCACCACCGCCGGCGGAGCCGCCCCCGGGCCCAAGCCGAGCCGGGGCACCAGCCGCTGCAACGTGGCGGCGCGCAGCGCGGCGGCGGCGCGGTCGCGGGCCCGGTGCGACCGGTACAGCCGGGCGCGGCCCTCGACGGTCTCCGACGCGCGCACCGCCACGGGCAACTCCTCGGCCACCAGCGGTCCCAGCCGGCGTCCCTTCCAGAACGCCACCAGCGCCACCACCAGCGACAGCTGCCAGGCCAGCCACGTGACGTTGGGCGGTATCAGGCTGAAAAGCGTTGTGGTGGAGGAGTTCTCGCCCTCGGTACGCTGCGGTGCGTACCAGATGAGGCGGGGCCGGTCACCCGTGAGGTTCATCGCCAGCGCGGCGTTGCCCGCCTGCAGCAGGCCGCCGTTGGTCATGAAGCCGGAACTGCCCACCGCCGTGACGGTCCGGCCGCGGTCCCGGTAGCGGATCAGCACCCCGCCGTAGCAACTCGTCACCGCCCGGGCGCCGTCGACCCGGTAGCTGTCACTCGGCCCGAAGCGCACCGTCCCGGCTCGCTCGGCTTCCCGCAGGGTGCAAACCGGGCGGCTGTCGAAGCCCTGCGGCGTGGGGGCCCGGCG
>CAYVQQ010000027.1:0-19043 GCA_964453085.1 uncultured Mycobacterium sp. | reverse complement strand
TAAACTGTGCGCGGGCGCCTCGTCTTCGCCGGCACCCCCGATCCCGCGCTGCCCGCGCTGCGCCTCCTCCTCGACTCGCCCCGGCACGAGGTGGTCGCCGTGCTGACTCGGCCCGACGCGGCGTCCGGCCGGCGAGGCAAGCTCGAGCCTTCGCCGGTGGCCCGCGAGGCGCTCGACCGCGGCATCCCGGTGCTTCGGCCCGCGCGGCCCAACTCCGCGGACTTCGTGGCACAACTCGCCGAGTTGGCGCCGGAATGTTGCCCCGTGGTGGCCTACGGCGCGCTGCTGCGCGAGGGCCTGCTCGCGGTGCCCACCCACGGCTGGGTCAACCTTCACTTCTCGCTGCTGCCCGCGTGGCGTGGCGCGGCGCCGGTGCAGTCCGCGATCGCGGCGGGCGACGCCATCACCGGCGCGACCACCTTTCGCATCGAGCCGAGCCTGGATTCCGGGCCGATCTACGGTGTGGTCACCGAGACCATCCGGCCGACCGACACCGCGGGGGATTTGCTCGAGCGGCTGGCCCTGTCGGGCGCGGCGCTGCTGTCCGCGACACTGGACGGCATCGCCGACGGGACGCTGTCGCCGCGGCCGCAACCCGCCGAGGGGATCAGCCTGGCGCCCAAGATCACCGTCGAACGGGCCCGGGTGCGCTGGGACCTGCCGGCGCCGGTGGTGGAGCGGCGCATCCGCGCCGTCACGCCCAACCCCGGTGCCTGGACGCTGATCGGTGACCTGCGCGTCAAACTGGGACCGGTGTACCTCGACGGGGATGCGCCGAAGCCGTTGTCGCCGGGCGCCGTTCACGTCGACCGCAAGAGCGTGTGGGTCGGTACCGGCACCGAACCGGTACGGCTGGGCCGGATTCAGCCGCCCGCCCGGAAATTCATGGACGCGATCGACTGGGCGCGGGGGGCGCGGCTCGACCCCGGCGTGCGTGCCACATGAGCTCGGCCCGGCGCTCGGCGCGTCGGCGGCCGCGTCGCCGGCCGTTTGACCCGGCGCGCGCCGCCGCATTCGAGGTGCTGCGCGCGGTGAGCCAGCGCGACGGGTACGCCAACCTGGCGCTGCCGGCGCTGCTGCGGGAGCGCGGCATCGGCGGGCGCGACGCCGCGTTCGCCACCGAGCTGACCTACGGAACCTGCCGCACCCGGGGCCTCCTCGACGCGATCATCGGCGCGGCGGCCGGGCGTTCGCCGGAGGTGATCGATCCGGTGCTGCTCGACCTGCTGCGCCTGGGCGCGTATCAGCTGCTGCGCACCCGCGTCGACGCGCACGCCGCGGTGTCCACCACCGTCGAACAGGCCGGCATCGAATTCGATTCCGCGCGAGCCGGTTTCGTCAATGCGGTGCTGCGCACCATCTCCCGCCGCGACGAGAAGTCCTGGACGGGCGAGCTGGCTCCCGACCCGGTGCGGGACCCGGTGGGGCATGCGGCGTTCGTGCACGCCCACCCCCGTTGGATCGCGCAGGCGTTCTCCGACGCGCTGGGCGCGGCCGCCGGAGAACTGGACGCGGTGCTGGCCAGCGACGACGAACGGCCCCAGGTGCATCTCGCGGCCCGCCCCGGGGCGCTCACCGCCGCGGAACTGGCCGAGGCGGCGGGAGGAACCGTCGGGCGGTACTCGCCGTACGCGGTGTACCTGCCGGGCGGGGACCCGGGCGGACTGGCGTCGGTGCGCGACGGCACGGCGCTGGTCCAGGACGAGGGCAGCCAGTTGGTGGCCCGCGCGCTGGCGCTGGCGCCGGTCGACGGCGACACCGGGCGGTGGCTGGACCTGTGCGCCGGGCCGGGTGGTAAGACGGCGCTGCTGGCCGCGCTGGGCGGGGACCGGGCGGGGGCTCGCGTGACCGCGGTGGAGCCGTCGCCGCGGCGCGCCGACCTGGTCGCCGAGAACACCCGTGGCCTGCCCGTGGACCTGGTGCGGGCCGACGGCCGGAACAGCGGGCTCGAGGCGGGCTTCGACCGTGTGCTCGTCGACGCGCCGTGTACCGGGCTGGGCGCCCTGCGGCGCCGTCCGGAGGCGCGGTGGCGGCGGCAGCCGGCCGACGTGCCGGTCCTGTTCAAGCTGCAGCGCGAGCTGCTGGCCGCCGCGATCGAGCTGACCCGCCCCGGCGGAGTGATCCTGTACGCGACGTGTTCGCCGCACCTGGCCGAGACCATGGGCGTGGTCGCCGACGCCCTGCGCCGTCATCCGGTGAGCGCGGTGGACACCCGCCCGCTGTTCGAGCCCGTCACCGGGCTGGGCGACGGTCCCCATGTGCAGCTCTGGCCGCACCGGCACGGCACCGACGCGATGTTCGCGGTTGTGCTGCGCCGCCTGACGTGAGGCTGCGTAGTCTGGCGCTCATGCCTCGCTTCACCGGGCCGTCTGAACGGCCCCTGATCGCGCCGTCGATCCTGGCCGCCGATTTCGCCCGGCTCGCCGACGAGGCGGCCGCAGTGCCGGGCGCTGACTGGTTGCACGTCGATGTGATGGACAACCACTTCGTGCCGAACCTCACGATCGGCCTGCCCGTCGTGGAACACCTGCTGGCCGCCACCACCATCCCGATGGACTGCCACCTGATGATCGACAACCCCGATCGGTGGGCGCCCCCGTACGCCGAGGCCGGGGCGCACAACGTCACGTTCCACGCCGAGGCCACCGACAACCCGGTCGGGGTGGCCCGCGACATCCGCGCCGCGGGCGCCAAGGCGGGTATCAGCGTGAAGCCGAAGACCCCGCTGGACCCCTACCTGGAGATTCTGCCGCACTTCGACACCCTGCTCATCATGTCGGTGGAGCCGGGGTTCGGTGGCCAGCGGTTCATGCCCGAGGTGCTCGGGAAGGTCCGCGCGGTCCGCAAGATGATCGACGCGGGGGAGTTGACGATCCTGGTCGAGATCGACGGTGGCATCAACGCGGACACCATCGAACAGGCCGCCGAGGCCGGCGTCGACTGCTTCGTCGCGGGTTCGGCAGTGTACGGCGCGGACGACCCGGAGGCCGCGTTGGAGGCGCTGCGGCGGCAGGCCGGCGCCGCGTCCCCGCACCTGCACGCGGTGAAGTGGTCATGAGCGGCGAACAGGTCAAGAGCCTCGACGAGGCCATGCGGCTGGCCATCGAGCAGTCCTTCCTGGTCAAGGGCTACACCTACCCGAATCCGCCGGTCGGGGCCGTGATCGTCGACCGCGAGGGCCGCGTCGTCGGCGTCGGCGCGACCGAGCCGGTCGGCGGCGACCACGCCGAGGTGGTCGCGTTGCGCCGGGCCGGCGGACTGGCGGCCGGCGGCATCGCGGTGGTGACGCTCGAGCCGTGCAACCACTTCGGGAAGACCCCACCGTGCGTGAATGCCCTCGTCGAGGCGCGGGTGAGCGCGGTCGTCTACGCCGTTGCCGATCCGAACGGGATCGCCGGGGGCGGAGCGGGCCGGCTGCAGGCGGCGGGCGTACAGGTGCAATCCGGCGTGCTGGCTGACCAGGTGGCGGGCGGGCCGCTGCGGGAATGGCTCTACAAGCAACGCACCGGGCTGCCGCACGTGACGTGGAAGTACGCCAGCAGCATCGACGGGCGCAGCGCTGCCGCCGATGGAACGAGCCAGTGGATCTCCAGCGACGCTTCCCGCCTGGACGTCCATCGCCGCCGCGCCGCCGCCGACGCGATCGTCGTCGGCACAGGCACGGTGCTGGCCGACGACCCAGCGCTGACCGCCCGGGGCGCCGACGGCTCGCTGGCCGGGCGACAACCGCTGCGGGTGGTGGTGGGCATGCGTGATCTGCCGTCGGAGGCGAAGGTGCTCAACGACGACTCGCGCACCATGCTGATTCGCACCCACGACCCCATGGAGGTGCTCAAAGCCGTCTCGGACCGCACCGACGTGCTGCTGGAGGGGGGCCCGACGCTGGCCGGCGCGTTCCTGCGGGCCGGGCTGGTCAACCGGATCCTGGCCTACCTGGCACCGGTCCTGCTGGGCGGCCCGGGCACGGCCGTCGACGACGTGGGGGTGCCGACCGTCGCGCGGGCGCTGCGCTGGCAGTTCGACGGTATCGACCGGGCCGGGCCCGATCTGGTGCTCAGCCTGGTACCGCGCGGCGACTGACCGGTCAGCCCTGCGTGGGCGCGACGGCCTGTTCCTGGGTGAGTTTCGGTTCGTCGGCGTGCTCGGAGCGGCCGCCGACCAGCAGGCCCAACAGCGCGCCGGCCGCGCAGATGATGGCGGTGACCATGAAGATATCGCCGTACATCATCGCGAACGCCTTCAGGTAGAGGGTGGCCTGCACGGCGACCCGTTCGAACAGCGTGGCGTCGGGCGGAATCGTGGCCGTCAGCCCGGCCACGATCTGGTTGAACCGGTACAGACCCCACGCGCTCAGCGCCGCGACGCCGATCAGCATGCCCGTCATCCGGGCCACCACCACCGCCGCCGAGGCGATGCCGTGCTCCGTGGGCGGCACCACCCGCAACGCCGACGACGTCAGAGGCCCGATGACCAGGCCGAGACCCAGTCCGGCCACCAGCAGGTCGGCGTGCAGGGCGGGGACGCTGAGCAGCCCGAGGATGTCGTGCCGCCGCTCCATCACGTCCTGGCGCCAGTAGTGGATCAGCCAGTAGCCGTAGGCGGCGATCATCAGACCGACGAACGCCATGACACGGTCGCCGGCCCGGGTGGCGATCCAGCCGCCCAGTACCGCGCCGACCGGAAGCGCGATGAGGAACCACAAGAGCAGTCCGGCCGCCTGATTCTGGTCCATTTGCAGCACGCCCTGGCCGAACAGTTCCACGTTGACCAGCGTCACCATCAAGGCGGCGCCCGCGGCCATCCATGCTCCCAGCGACGCCAGGAAGGGCCGGAAGTGGACGCCGGCCGGGTCGATCAGCCGGGTAGTCGAGAAGCGCTCCCAGGCCAGAAACGCAACCGTGGCCAGGACTGCGGCGATCACCAGCGGCAACCCGTAGCTGGGCAGCACGTGCCGGCCATCGGGTTGGGGGTTGTAGAGCCCGATGACCGCGAGGCCGAGCGCGAGGGCGAGCAGTGCGCCGCCGACCAGGTCGATCTTCCCCGGTGTCTCGGTGCGTTTGCGGGACGGCAGGCTGAACTGGATCATCGCCATCGCGATCAGGGTCAGCGGCACGTTGATCCAGAACACGTAACGCCAGTCGTGGAACAGCCAGACGATGAAGATGCCGTAGAGGGGGCCCAGCACGCTGCCGAGTTCCTGGGCCGCGCCGATGCCGCCCAGCACGCCGGCACGGTTGCGTTCGGCCCACAGGTCGGCGCCCAGGGCCAGCGTGACCGGCAGCAGCGCGCCGCTGGCCACACCCTGGACGGTGCGGCCGGTGATCAGCATGTGGAAGTCGCCGAAATGCCCGGCCAGCGCGGTGATGATCGAGCCGACGATGAACAGGGCCAGGCTGACCTGAAGCAGGAGTTTGCGGCCGAAGCGGTCCGAAGCGCGTCCGAGCAGCGGCATGGCGGCGATGTAACCCAGCAGGTACATCGTGACGATCCAGGTGATCCGCTGGAGCTGGTTGATGGGGATGCCGACGTCGCGCATGATGTCGCGCATGATCGTGACCACGACGTAGGTGTCCAGGGCGCCGAGCAGCACTGCCAGGCTGCCCGCGCTGATCGCGACCCGGCGCCCCGCGGCCGTGCTCACGAGCTCACCGGGGGCTTGCTGACTTGCACGGTCTCGCCCCACCTCGACAGCGTCATCGCAACCGCGTTGCCCTTGCTCTTCTGCAGGTTGGCCCGCACCAGCTCGTGCTCGCCGTTCTCCTGGATCCAGACCGTCGCCGGGACCGGACCCGACGCGCCGAAGGGCGGCGCGATCTTGTTGACCGCATCGGCGGTGACGTTTCCGCTGATGCGGATCGTGGTCTGCCCGTCGATGGTGTCGCGGCCGTCGGCCTTGGCGTCGCTGAAGTTCGACAGCACGTTGGCCAGGCCGGCGTCGGGGTTGAGGATCACCGAGACGTCGTAGATATCGGAGGCCTTACCGAAGTCGCTCCACTTGTTGGGCGTGAGGGTCGCGTACAGCGTGCCGTCGACGACGACGAAGTCGACGTTGAGGTCCGAGCCGCCCATCGTGATCGTGGTGTTGCCGCTCGCGGCGGTTGCCGGTGTGGTGGTGAGGTCGCCGGTCAGGTTCTTGATCGGCATCCCCGGGACCTTTCCGGTCACGGTCAGCACCAGGTGGGCGCTCTTGACGTTCGTGGTGGTCTGCGCGGACTGCTTGATCAGGGTGTTCGCGTCCGGCAGCGGCCCGCCGCTCGGTTTGGATCCCGACGAACAGCCGGCGATGAGGCCGGCGGCGATGCTCAGGGATGCGAGGACGGCCAACAGGCGGCGAGTCTGCATACCCTGCATCGTAGAGGGTGGTCGTGGTGCGGCCGGTGCACCGATGCGGTGTGGGGCGGCGACTGCAGCCGTTAACCTGGGGCGATGTTCACCGGAATTGTGGAGGAACTCGGGGAGGTGACCGGCCTTGACGTTCTCGCCGACGCCGCGCGCCTGACCATCCGCGGTCCCGTCGTCACCGCCGACGCCGGGCACGGCCACTCGATCGCCGTCAACGGCGTGTGCCTGACGGTTGTCGAGTTGCTGGCCGGTGGCCAGTTCGCCGCCGACGTGATGGCCGAGACCCTGAACCGCTCCAATCTGGGTGCGCTCGAGGTGGGTAGCCGCGTGAACCTGGAACGCGCCGCGGCCCTGGGCAGCCGGCTCAGCGGTCACATCGTGCAGGGGCACGTGGACGGCACCGGCGAGGTGGTGGCGCGCGCCCCCTCCGAGCACTGGGAGGTGGTTCGGATCGCGATGCCCGCGGCAGTGGCCCGCTACGTCGTCGAGAAGGGGTCGATCACCGTCGACGGCGTCTCGCTGACCGTGTCGGGCCTCGGCGCCGAACCGCAGGACTGGTTCGAGGTGTCACTCATCCCCACCACCCGCGACATGACGACGCTGGGCCGCACGCCGGTGGGGGCGCGGGTCAACCTCGAGGCCGACGTCATCGCCAAATACGTCGAACGGTTGATGCCCACATAGGGACTGACCCGCTGGTCAAACCACCGCAATAACGACGCCCGCGCGGTGGTTCATACTGAATGCAGGAATCGGGCTCCTCGAAGGGCCTCACGACAGCAAGGTAGCAGCGATGACGAGGTTGGACTCCGTCGAAAGGGCGGTTGCCGACATCGCGGCCGGTAAGGCTGATCTTCGCAGCCGAGAAGGCTACGCCGGAGTTGGTGGCGTTCATGGTCCGCTACACCTCGGGATACCTGTGTGTGCCGCTGGACGGCGCGATCTGCGACCGGCTCGGGCTGTTGCCGATGTACGCGATGAACCAGGACAAGCACGGAACGGCCTACACCGTCACCGTCGATGCGAAAAACGGTGTGGGCACTGGGATTTCGGCGTCGGATCGGGCTACCACCATGCGGCTGCTGGCCGACCCGGACAGTGTCGCCACCGACTTCACCCGCCCGGGACACGTTGTCCCGTTACGCGCCAAGGACGGCGGCGTGTTGCGTCGGCCCGGGCACACGGAGGCCGCCGTCGACCTCGCCCGGATGGCTGGCCTGCGGCCCGCCGGCGCGATCTGCGAGATCGTCAGCCAGAAGGACGAGGGCGCGATGGCCCAGACCGACGAGCTGCGGCTCTTCGCCGACGAGTATGGCCTCGCGTTGATCACGATCGCCGACTTGATCGAATGGCGGCGCAAGCACGAGAAGCACATCGAGCGTATCGCCGAGGCGCGGATCCCGACCCGGCACGGAGAGTTTCGCGCGATCGGCTACAGCAGCATCTATGAGGATGTCGAGCACGTGGCGCTGGTGCGCGGTGAGATCGCCGGTCCCAACACCGCCGGCGATGACGTGCTGGTCCGCGTGCACTCCGAATGCCTGACCGGCGACGTATTCGGCTCGCGCCGCTGCGATTGCGGCACGCAGCTCGACGCCGCGATGGCCATGGTCGCCCGGGAGGGACGGGGCGTGGTGCTCTACATGCGGGGTCACGAGGGCCGCGGTATCGGCCTGATGCACAAGCTGCAGGCATACCAGCTGCAGGATGCCGGCGCGGACACCGTGGACGCCAACCTGAAACTCGGGTTGCCGGCCGATGCAAGGGATTACGGCATCGGCGCGCAGATCCTCGTCGACCTCGGCGTGCGGTCGATGCGGCTGCTGACCAACAACCCGGCCAAGCGGGTCGGTCTGGACGGGTACGGGTTGCACATCATCGAGCGGGTACCGCTCCCGGTGCGGGTCAACGCCGAGAACATCCGCTACCTGATGACCAAGCGTGACCGGATGGGTCACGACCTGACCGGCCTTGATGACTACTCTCACGAATCCGTGCAATTGCCAGGGGAATTCGGTGGTGCTCTGTGAGTCGACCCGGGTCGTGCAAATGCCAGGAGCGTCGATGAGTCCCGCAGCCGGTGTGCCGGAGCTGCCGGCGCTGGACGCGTCGGAGCTGCGGCTGGCGATCGTGGCCAGCACCTGGCACGGCACGATCTGCGATGCGCTGCTGGCGGGGGCGCGCAAGGTGGCCGCCGAGTTCGGCATTGCCAACCCCACGGTGGTCCGGGTGACCGGGGCCATCGAGATCCCGGTGGTTGCCCAGGAACTCGCCCGCAACCATGACGCGGTGATCGCACTGGGGGTCGTGATCCGAGGTGAGACACCCCATTTCGACTATGTGTGCGACGCGGTGACACAGGGGCTGACCCGGGTTGCGCTGGACGCCTCGACCCCGGTCGCCAACGGGGTGTTGACCACCGACACGGAGGCGCAGGCACTGGACCGGGCTGGGCTGCCGACATCATCCGAGGACAAGGGCGCGCAGGCGACCGCGGCGGCCCTGACCACCGCCTTGACGTTGCGCGACCTGCGCGCCCGGTCGTGACCGACGCATCGGATCATGGCGACTGGGACGTCGTGGTGCGGCCGCATCGCATGCTGCCGTTCGTCTACGCCGCGGCGTTCCTGATCGCCGTCGCGCACGTCGTGGTGGGCCTGCTGCTCAAGATCAGGTCCACCGGGGTGATCTTCCAGACGTCAGACCAGGTCGCGATGGCGGCACTGGGGTTTGTCCTCGGCGGTGTGGTGCTGCTGTTCGCGCGGCCGCGGCTGCGGGTGGGCCCAGCCGGGGTCTCGGTGCGTAACCTGTTGGGCGATCGGTTGATCCCGTGGCCGGACGTGGTCGACGTGTCGTTCCCGCCGGGGCACCGCTGGGCGCGGGTCGACCTGCCCGACGACGAGTACATCCCGGTGATGGCGCTTCAAGCCGTCGACAAGGAGCGCGCTGTGGCGGCCATGGACACCGTGCGGTCCCTGATGGCCCGCTACCAAACCAGGCGGTGAGGGCGGCGTCGTCCTCCTGGTGACCGTCCGACAAGGCATTTCGGCCGGTCGGGCATCTCGGCTAGTCGGCCGCCTCCCAGCTGCCCGGCAGCATCGGCATGTCCGGGCCGCTGCCCGGTGCATCGCCGGTCAGCGTGGCCAGGCCCGCCGCCTCGGCGACGGCCTGGTGTGCGGTGCCGGGAAATCCCATGGCTCCCGCTCCCGAATCCGAGGCCAGCGCCGCGGCGTCGGACTCGGTGTCCGGGTATTCGTGACGGAAGCCGCGGTCGATCAGCTGGGCTCGCGGCCGCCTGTGTCGCCGTGCCCGTTCGGGCGTCTCCGCGGCCGCGGCTGCCGCCGCGGCCGCGGGTTTCGCCACCCCGGTGACCGCCGCTGTGCGGAGCCGCATCGTCGAACCCGCCGCTCCGCCGGGCGGTCCGACCACATAGGGATAGCTGAAGGCGTGCACGGTTGGCGCCGGTGGCGGGGGAGCGGCCCCGGGCGCGGGTGCCGGGGCCGGCATGGCCCCGACGGGCGCCGGGGCCATCGCCGGGGTTGCGGCGGGCGCGGCGACGGTCGGGGCCACCCCGACCACCGGGGCCGCCGTCGACGGGATCGCGGCGCTGACCGCCGCGGGGGCGCTGACCGCCGGCGCGGCGGGGACCGCCTGGGCCAGGCCGGTCAGCCCGGTCAGCCCGGTGAATGCCGGAATGGGCAGCGGTGCGATGCCCAGCGCCTCCACCACCTGTGTCAACTGGAGGAGCTGCGGGGCGAACATGTTGACAGCTTCCCCTTCCCACATGGGCAGGTCGCTGACGAGTATGGGATCGGTCTCCAGGTGGGTGATCGCCGCGGACGGATTGGACGGGAATCCCTCTAGATCCCGCCCGATGGCGTTGGCCACCTCTTGGGCCCTTGTTGTCCACCAACTCAATTGGTTCGGGCGGGGGCCGCTGTCATGGTTTGATCCGGAGGTGGCGGCACTTTTCTGTATCTGCGGTGCCGGTGCGGTCTGCGGCGTCGACGCCACCGCGGTTCCGGACACCGCTTGGTAGGTCGTCATGGTGGCTGCCGCCTGCACCCACATCCGTGTGTAGTCGGCTTCGTTGAGCGCGATCGGGATCGTGTTGATGCCAAAGAAATTCGTTGCCACCAAGGCCGCGTGGACGGCATGATTGGCGGCCAGCTCGGCCAGGGAGGGCATCGCCGTCAGTGCGGCGGTGTAGGCGGTGGCCGCGGCCTCGTGCTGGGCGGCGGCCACCGTGCTGTCGGCACTGGCCTGCAGCAGCCAGGTCAGATACGGCACGTGGGCGGCCACGTAGGACTCCGCGCTGGGGCCCTGCCACGTGTCGGCCTGCACCGCTGCGAGCACCGCGCTGAGTTCCTCGGCCGTCGAGGCGTATTCGGCGCTCAGTGAGTGCCAAGCCTCGGCCGCCGCGATCAACGCCACCGGCCCTGGCCCGCTGCTCAGCAGCGTCGAGTGCACCTCCGGCGGCAAGGCCATCCAGATCGGCGTGGCGGTCACCAAGCCGATCTTGCCGCCACCCCCGAGAATCCGCAACAGCAACAAATACCGCTATATATGTCCGCATCTGCGGGATTGATCCGCAATGTGCCGAGAGCCTGCGGATATCGGCCGCGGATCAGTCGTCGGGTTGGCGCACGAGGAATCCGGTCGCCAGCAGCGTCCTCGCCAGCTCCGCTTGCTGTGCCGCGGTGAGCCCGGGCAGGTCGCCGACCCGGAACGGCCCGGTGATCTCGACCAGGTACCGCAGGGCGGCTTCGTGGTCGGCCCCGACGCTGATCAGCAGCTGGGCGAACTGCAGGGCGACGCCGCCGGTGCCGGTGACCACGCGCGAGTAAAGCGGTTGGTGTTTGACCACCAGCGTGTGTCCGTCGATCCCGGCGGCGGTCGCGCTCTTTCCGACCGGTGGGCACCGACCGCGCCGGACGAGAACGTCTTCCATGGCCCCGAGCCCCTCGGTGACGACATCCGGGGCCGTGACGATGTCGCGCACGAGGGTGCGCAGGCTCGCGCGCACGTCGGCGTCGTGCAGATGCCGCGGCGGGAGCCGGTCGTGGATGCGGTCGTCGCGGAAACTGAGCATGTGCAGCGCATGGGTGATCAGCGTGAGCACGGTCGGCGCGTGGATGCCGACGGTCAAGTGGACCGAGGTCTCCGAGCGGGTCTCGGCCGCATGGATCTGCCCGCGCGGCAGGTACAGCGTGTCCCCGGCATCCATGCGCAGGTCGGTCGGCGGCGGAAGGTTGGCTCCGGCGACGACCCGGCGTTGCTGCATCTCGTGCGGTGGCACCGGCGCGTCGCCGTAGAGACGCCAGATCTTGTGCCCCTGGACCTGCAGGATCAACACGTCGTGGTGGTCGTAGTGGGGGACGAACCCCTGCGAGTCGGGTGGCGTGAGGTAGCCGTTGACCTGTGTCGGGAAATTCAGTTCCACCTCGATGGCGTGGGCCAGTGACCCGATCGTGCGGACGTACCGTTCGAGGTTGTCCGCGACGATCGTGTAACCGGCGGCGTGGCCGTCACGGACGCCGGCCGGGTCCAGGCTGCCGTCGGCGCGCCGGTAGGTCTCCGGCGGCCGATCCTGCCCGCCTTTGACCAGGCGCAGCACCGACGGTTCCGTCCGGATGTGCTCGAGGAGCCCGTCGAGCACAGAGGCGCCGGGCAGCAGGCCGTCGAAGTAGCCCGGGCAGTCCCGCTTGACGTGGTAGCGCGTGGCTCCCCAGACGTCGTCGAGGAAGGTCGGCACCGGCAGGGGCGAAAGCAACCAGGCTAACGACGATTCGACGATGACCCCTCCGCACAACTCCGCGACGACGTCGCACGCGTTGTGCTCATGGTATACGGCGTTGAACAGCAGCAGCCGCGTCCAGCACAGCAAATCGATGCCCAGGCGGCCCGCGGTGGCCGGGCGGTGTCGATCGCGAACGCGTGTGTGACGGCCGGCGAGACCGCTGGTTCAGGGAAGCCGGAAAACGACTACAGGTGAGTCTGCTCGTGTGCCCAATCCGTCACGTTCTGGTATTGATCAGGGCACAGTTCGTAGGCGGCTGCTCCGATTATGATGCCGGCGTGCCGGCGCCTGAAGCCCGCCGCGTCTTCGAGGATCGACAGGACCTCGGGAACCGAGGCGCCGGTGCGTAATACGTCACATACCACATATCCCCAGTGCAGCGCGCCCTGCGGCGACATGTGACTGACTTGAGCCTTGTCAAGCCGGGCGAGGTAACCCGACTCGTCGGCTGAGGCATGCGGAGAAAAACAGCTCGCGGCAAACGCGAGACCGGCAAATGCCGCTGATAACTTCAGCATTCGGCAACCACCCATGGTGGCGCATTCAGGAGCTCGACACGCGTTTGATCAGCGCGGCTTTGAGCTCACCGAATTCGCGTTCGGTGAGGTGTCCGCCGTCACGCAACTCGACGAGCTGGCGCAGCTCGGTGGCTATTCCGGTGCCCGCGACGCCACCTGGTCTGTGCGGTGAATCCGCTTGGTCTTCGTGCGCGGCGACCGCAGCCAGGCGTTCCCGGGTGCCCGGACCGACTGCGCCGCCCAGGGCGCTGCCTGTCATACCCGCCAGGGCCATCTCACGGAGCAGGTTTCCGGCGCCCGATTCCGCGACCGCCGTGGCTGCGCCGAAGTTGGTTGAGACCAGCTGCGTTGCGACCAGCTTGGTGGCGGGGGCGGCGACGACCCAGCCCTGCGGGACCGACAACGACCCGATCATGGGAGCACGCCCCAGACCCGCGGTCACGGGCGAGGACGCGTAGGCCGCGATGGGCTTGGCGGAGGCAGACCCGGGCCCGGCGGGCACCCCGCCGGGCCCGGCACTTCCGCGGATGATCCCGCGTGCTTCTTCCGAAGTCGCGAGGTACTGCGTCGTCTGCATACCTCTGGCGGCCACGCCCACCGATGCCGATGACGTCGACGCGCTCGTCGACGACGCGGCAGTACTGGTCACCGACGGAATCTCAAGGAGTGACTTGGCGGGCGACGAACCCACCAGGGCCGTCAGCTCCGATCCCAAGGACGGCGACGTCAGGCCGGACGCCGAGGGCGTCGGGGCGCCGGGCGAGGCCAGGGCTTGCAGTGCCTGTGGCAGCGCTGCGGTCACCGTTGACGCGTGGTTTCCCTGTGCGGTAGCGGTTGCGGCCACGGCAGCGGCCTGACCGGCAGGCCCCCCGGGGTTGGTGGTGGGCGGCGGCGCACTGAACGGCGCCAACCGCGAGGCCGCCGCCAAGGAGCTGGCGTAGCCATACATCGCGGTGGCGTCTTGGGCCCACATCTCGCCGTAGAGGGCCTCGTTCGCCGCGATCGCCGACGTGTTCTGCCCCAACAAATTCGTCGCGACCAGCGCGACGAGCTGTGCCCGGTTGGCTGCGACCAGCGGTGGAGGGACTGTCATGGTGAACGCCGTGTCATAGGCCGCTGCGGCCGCCAGCGCCTGAACCGCGGTCTCATCTGCCACAGCTGCGGTTGCATTGAGCCACGTCACATAACGGCGCGCGGCCAGTGCCATCGTCGACGAGGTGGGCCCCACCACACGTCGTTGACAAGCCCGGAAATAACCGAGTCAAACGCCCTCGCCGTAGCGCGCAACTCCGTTGCGAGGCCGACCCAATGGGCAGCAGCGGTCACCAACGAGGCTTCACCAGGACCGGAATACATGCGGGCGGAGTTGATCTCAGGAGGCAGCATCCCAAAGTCTATGGCTATCACTCCCATACCTTCCTTCTCCGTGACTCCGATCGTCTTTTGGTAGGGAAACCCGGACTGTGCGTGACCGTGTGGTGCAACAGCGGCCGAACCTTCCGGCGCCGGTCCTGTTCGTTCACCCCGAGGACGCGCCTTGCTTCGAGCACGCCAATCTCACGCTGGCCGACGTTCGTGGTGAGAGTCGTTCGGAAGAGCCGTGTGAGGGCTTAGGTGGCCACCTGGTCGTAGGCGTCGACATGCCACGCACCGTCGACCAAACTCAGCTGATTCCAGCATGCCGTTCGTTGCCGTACGCCGTGCAGGGAAGGATCCAACTGTGCCAGTAGAGCGCCGTTGAACGCGTCGTGTGACACCAACACGAGGGGCCCGGGCGCAAACTCGACCGTCAATTCGAGAAACGCCCGCTTCGCGCGCTCGGCAACCGCAGCGATCGGTTCTACGCCGGGCGCGGAATCGACGCTGCCGTATTGTTTTTCGACCTCAGCGCGAGGGTGGCCGGTCATCGGGCCGTAGTCACGGTCATTGAGCCGGACGTCGACGCTCGCCGGTACACCTGCGGCCTTCCCGATCGCCTCGGCGGTCGCGACGGCGCGCTGCAGCGGGCTCGACACCACAGCTATGGGGTGTTCAGCGGCAAGCACTTCGCCCAATCTGGCCACTTCGGCGCGGCCCACGTCATCCAAAGGTGGGTCACTCAAACCTCGTAACCGGCCTTCGGCGTTGAACGCTGTGCGCCCATGTCGCGCGAGGTAGACCCTTGTTACCGTGGCACTCATTCAATACCTCCATCGTTGGTTGGGCGCCACCAAACCCGGGAAATCCCGCATTTGGCAATGTCATCGTCGAGCAACCGCGCTGTCGCGCGCACCGGCGCTGCACCGGTGTCTCACCGTCGCGGCAGCGGGCCGCCAAGCATGGGTCTCGGATAGTCAGTCCGGGTTCGTCGGAGTCAGGTCGGCGAGGACTGCGAGTTCGGGGCCCGGCGGCGAGGTGGTGGCGCCGCGAGTCGTTGTCGACGAGGCTACTGGCTTCCATTTGCCGTCAACACCGGGATGACGCCGACTTCTTCCAGGTAGGCGAGGACCTCTCCGGCCAAGGCGTCGGCCGATTTGGCACCGCCGTCGAGCCGCAGCTCAGGGTTGGCGGGGGCCTCGTAGGGATCGTCGATACCGGTGAAACCCTTGATCTCTCCGGCCCTGACCCTTTTGTACAGTCCCTTCGGATCTCGCTGCTCGCAGATTTCGATCGGGGTGTCGACGAACACTTCGATGAAGTCGCCCCTGTTGAGGGTGGCGCGCACGCGATCACGATCACGCCGGTAAGGGCTGATGAACGCCGTCAACGTGATGACCGCAGCGTCGGAGAACAATTTCGCCACCGCTCCTATGCGTCGGATGTTCTCCTCCCGGTCCTCGGCGGAGAATCCCAGTCCAAAGCGTTCCGCGAAGTGCTCGCCGTGTTGCTTTCTCAAAATCTCCGGGCCGGCGTTCAAGCCGTAACGGACGTTGTCGCCGTCGAGCAAGTAGCTGCGCACGCGGCGCCCATACAATTTTCGATCCACCGCATTGGCCACGGTGCTTTTACCGCTGGCGCTCAACCCGGTGAACCAGACCACACAACCGCGGTGACCGTTGAGCTTCTCCCGGTCACCGCGCGAGACGTTCTGGTCATGCCAGGTGATGTTCGTATCCACCACAACGTTCCTTTCCGTCCGTCATGCCACACTTCCCGGACCTCGCCGCCAATCCGATTCGTCGCCAATCCGATTCGTCGCCAATCCGATTCGTCAAGGAAAAGCATCGTGAACAGGCGTCGGTGGAACCGTCGAGCGCACCGGCTGCCGTGGCGCGGAGGGTTCCGGCCTCGCCTCACATGAACCCGATGACGAAGCCGTCGTTTTTCAGGGACGGTTTGTTGTATTGAAATGACGTCCTGCGCTGGCCGTTCCTGCCGGAATTTCGGTAAATGCAATCTCCTGCCGCAACGTCCCACTCCATCGTCGGGTTGAGCCGCGGATAGATGTCGGCGAGACCTTCGGCGACCAGACAGAATTTCAGCGAGCTTCCCGCAGATATCCGCTTGGTGACCGGCAGGTCCTTCAAGTAGTGTTCCAGCTCTGGTGACGGGTGCGAGGCGCTTTCGACGATGGTGAGACCCTTGTTCAGATCCGGTGTCGACGAGAAGATCCGAACCGGAGCCTTGCCTTGCTCTTTTTTCCAGCTGCCGTGGCCCTTCGCCGCGTAGTACAGCAGGTCTTTCGCCGGGACGTAGATCACGCCGATCACCGGTTCCGAATCCTCGACGAGGGCGATGTTGACCGTGAACTCGTCGCTGCCCTTGATGAACTCCTTGGTGCCGTCCAGCGGATCCACCACCCAGAACCGGCGCCACTCTTTGCGGGTGGCGTAGTCGGCCGACTTGTTCTCTTCGGAGATGATCGGAATCTGCGGGTTCAGGCGTTGGAGGTGCTCGGTGATGTATCGGTTCGAGGCCAGATCCGCGTCCGTCACCGGCGAGGTGTCGTTGCCGTGGTCGCCCTTTTCGCGCGTGTGGGGATCCTTGTGGTGCTTCATCGCCTGTGCTCCGGCCCCGACCGCGATGTCGACGACGTCGTCGAGGTAGTGCACTGCGGTATCGGATCGTGTCATGGTGTCGGTCGTCTCCTTCTGTTGTTCGCCGGCCTAAAACGTTTCCCGAGTGGGGGCCGGCCGATATCGGTCGCATTGGTCGTCTTCGTGCAGCATCGGTTCTCGGGTGGCGTGCGGGCGGACGTATCGGAGCCAGGCCAAGAGCGCTGCCATCACGTAGCAGCCCAAAAAGATCCAAAACGCGGGGGTCTCGGTGCCGTCCAGGGCATAGGACTGCCGCAACGCCATGTTGATACCCACCCCGCCGAGCGCCCCGAACGCGCCGGCAAATCCGATCAGTGACGACGACCTCACGCGAGCCCAGTCTCGACGCGTGTTCTCGGGCAGTCCCAACCCCTGGCTGCGTTCCTCGAACACAGTCGGAATGAGCTTGTACACCGGGCTTTTGCCCGCGCCACAGAAAATGAACAAGGCGATGAAGCCCGTCACATAACCCACCAGGGTAAAGCCGGTCACCGGTGCCCCGGGCCCCCGGGTGAGGTCGTCGTGCGTGCTGATGGCGACCAGCATTCCGCCGGCCACGATCGCACCCAGGAAGACGCTCAGCAGGACACGCCCACCACCGTAGCGGTCGCTCAATCTACCGCCGACGATCCGGGCCAGCGATCCCAGCAGGGGACCGACGAATGCGATTTCGGCGGCGTGCAGCGACGCGTGCGCCTGGGTCTGCCCGTGGGCGACGAAGTTGTGCTGCAGAACCTGGCCGAAGGCGAACGCAAATCCCAGAAACGAGCCCGAAGAGCACAGGTAGAGAAATGTGAGCATCCAGGTGTCGGGTACCCCGAGTATTGCCCGCAGATTGCTGAACGACAGGCCCGCGCGGTGTGCCACCACGTCGTCCATGCGCAACGCGGCTCCCGCACCGCCGACGGCCAGCAGCGTGAGATATACCGCGCACACCCAGTACGGAGCCGCTTGTCCGACGGTGACGAGCACGAGGAGACCGACGATTTGGACTGTCGCCGACCCGAGGTTGGCCATGCCGCCGGCAATCCCCAGAGCAAAACCCTTGCGCCGCTGTGGATACAAGCCGTCGGTCTTGGCCAGCGCGGACGAGTAGTTGCCGCCCCCCAGGCCGGTCAATGCGGCGCAGACCAAATACGGCCAGAGCGGTAAACCGGGGTGGGCCAACAAGAAGATGGCGCCAGTGGTTGGTACCACCAGCACCAGAGACGAGATCGTCGTCCATGTCCTACCTCCGAACCAATTGGCGGCCAACGAATACGGGATTCGGACGAGCGCGCCGACCAGAGAAGCGACCGCGTCTATCAACAGCTTGTCCGCGGTCGAAAATCCGTAGACGGGTTGAGGCATGAACAGCACCATCACCGACCACAAGTACCAAACCGAAAATGCAACATGCACATTCACGACGAGCCAGAACAGGTTGCGTCGCGCGATTGCGTTGCCGCCACCCTCCCAAGCGGCGGCATCTTCTGGATTCCAATCGGTTATGCGCGACCGCGCCATGCAGTGGGCACCTCTCATAGTCGGTGTTGGATCATCGTGACGGTCGTTCTGCCGCCGAGTGGTGACCGCCGTCTTCGTATGGGCTTCTAGCCGCTTGGCGCACCCGAGATCACCGGGTCCGCGTCATCCGGTTGACAGCAGATGGGCATCCCGGCGATTGGGCGCTGGACCATGCGTGCACGACCGGCCGAATCATGTGGCTGCTCTGGTACACCAGGCGCGATGAGGGGCGGTGTCGAGTTTGTTCTGGTCTAATGCGGGACGTTCACGGCCAATTCGGAAATCCCTTCGTGTCGCATTTGACCGGACGGCAGCCCGGTCAAGCACTGAACTTTTCCCGAAGGGACCGTTGGCCGCCGATGAACGACGAGCGGTTGTGGCGAGCCCCACCGCCAAGATGCGTAGCCGGTGTCGGCATGGGCATCAAGTAGAAATTTTCGTCGAACGAATACCTCAACTCTACCGAGGAGCTGATCTACGGGGCAATGTCTTTCGCCGATGCACAGGAAATTTCCAGGGATTCTTTGCGACGTCGCCATTCGCGTCGAGCAGGCCACCTGCAACGACGTCGAATCCGCGGCGAGCCGTGAAATCGCCGCGGATCGGATCAGAGGCGGGCGCCAAGTGGCCCGAATTTTGAGTGTAGGACCTATCTCAAGGGCGGTGGCACATGGCCGGCACGCCTGGGCGTTGGAACACCCGTGGCGGCAGTGACTGGTGGTGGATGCCGACCGGCACCTGGCCGGCGCTGCGGAGCCGGCTCGATCCGTGGCCGGCTCCCTACTTCTCCACTGTCTTGGCCGGGGCTCGGACGACAACGACGGGACACGCGGCGTGATGTACGCACTGCTGGCTGACCGA
>CAYVQQ010000026.1:9934-19274 GCA_964453085.1 uncultured Mycobacterium sp. | reverse complement strand
AAGCGCGGCGACATCGTCGTGGTCGTCAACACCGTGGGCCCGACGCTGTCGGGCACCGAGGGGCTGGGCGACTGGAACATTCCCTGGCCGGTGTGGAAGGCCGGCAACGCCGGCACCTGACTCAGACGGGCGGCACCGAGGCCGGTGCCGCCGTCGGTCTTCCGGTTGTCGACGAGATCGCGGGTCGGCGAGCCGGGCGACGACTGGGCGGTCGCCGCGGCCACGCCACGGTCGTCTCCGCGCGCCAGGCTCCGGGACGGCGTCTGCAAAGTCCGAGGCCACCGATACAAATGCCGGAACCGGCCGAAAGAAACCCCGCCCGCGCAGGTCAGACGGGGTTTCCGCTCGGGGTGAGTGACGGGACTCGAACCCGCGACACCCAGGATCACAACCTGGTGCTCTACCAACTGAACTACACTCACCATGCCGCCGGGTCGGTCCCGTTGTGGGGTCAACGAACGGCGACGTCGATACTAGCCGGTTGTTGGCCCCAGAGCCGAATCGTTTGGTTTCGAACGGTCGTTTTTGCCCGCAAGGTGGGCGGTGATCGCCTCGATTTCGCTGGTAGAGGGCCCCGGCGGCGAGACGAAGGCGGTTTGGCGGTAGTACTGCAGCTCGCGGATGGATTCGTGGATGTCGGCCAGCGCCCGGTGGGCGAGTCCCTTGGCGGGCTGGCCGAAGTAGATGCGCGGGTACCAACGCCGGCAGAGTTCCTTGATCGAACTCACGTCGATCATCCGGTAGTGCAGGAACGAGTCCAGGGCGGGCATGTCGCGGGCGATGAAGGCGCGGTCGGTGGCGATGGAGTTGCCCGCCAGCGGCGCACTCTTCGGTTGTCTGATGTGGTTGCCGATGTAGTCCATCACGATCGCCTCGGCGGCCGCCAGGTCGACGGTGGACGCTTTGACCTCGTCGGTGAGCCCGGAGCGCGAATGCATGTCGGCGACGACGTCGATCATCGACGACAACGCGGCGTCGTCGGCATGGATGACGACGTCGACGCCCTCGCCCAGAATGTTCAAGTCGGGGTCGGTGACCAGGGCCGCGATCTCGATCAGGCGGTCCGAACGCAGGTCCAGGCCGGTCATCTCGCAGTCGATCCACACCAATTCATCCACCACAGCTGCTCAGCGTAGGCGTAGCGAGCTGTCGCACCCGCGTCCCCCGGCCAGTAGGGTGAGCTTGCCGAGCGGGTGACGATCGGAAAGAGGGCGCAGCGCATGAGCACCGAGTCAGCGGCGGCGGCCGCGCAACGCATCGCCGGCGGCTACGCCGTCGATGGCCGGGCGCTGGAACTGGGCAGCGTCGTCGTCGACGGTGTCGCCGACCCGTCCGCCCAGATCCGCATCCCGCTGGCCACGATCAACAGGCACGGCCTGGTGGCGGGGGCGACCGGGGCCGGCAAGACCAAGACGCTGCAACTGATCGCCGAGCAGCTCAGCGCCGCGGGCGTGGCCGTCTTGATGGCCGACGTGAAGGGTGACCTGTCCGGCCTGTCGCGGCCGGGGGAGGCCAACGAGAAGATCGTCGCACGCGCGAAGGACACCGGCGACGACTGGGAGCCGGCGGCGTTCCCGGTGGAGTTCCTGTCGCTGGGTACCGGCGGCGTCGGCGTGCCGGTGCGGGCGACCGTCGCCGGTTTCGGTCCTGTCCTGCTGTCGAAAGTGTTGGGGCTCAACGCGACCCAGGAGTCGACGCTCGGGTTGATCTTTCATTGGGCCAGGCAGGCCGGCCGGCCGCTCGTCACCCTGGAGGACCTGCGCGGCGTGATCAGCCACCTGGCCGGCGATGAGGGCAAGGCCGACCTGAAGGACCTCGGCGGGGTTTCGTCGACGACGGCGGGCGTCATCCTGCGGGCGTTGGTGAATCTCGCCGGCGAGGGCGGTGACACCTTCTTCGGCGAGCCGAAACTCGACCCGCATGACCTGCTGCGCGTCGACGATCAGGGTCGGGGCATCATCTCGCTGCTGGAGTTCGGCGGTCAATCGTTGCGCCCGGTCATCTTCTCCACGTTCCTGATGTGGCTGCTCGCCGAACTGTTCGCCGGGCTGGAGGAGGTCGGTGACGTGGACAAACCCAAGCTGGTCTTCTTCTTCGACGAGGCGCACCTGCTGTTCAGCGACGCCTCCAACGCATTCCTCGAGCAGGTCGAACAAACGGTGAAGTTGATCCGCTCCAAAGGCGTCGGGGTGTTCTTCTGCACCCAGTTGCCCACGGACGTACCCAACGACGTGTTGTCCCAACTCGGCGCCCGAATCCAGCACGCGCTGCGGGCGTTCACCCCCGACGACCAGCAGGCGCTCAGCAAGACCGTCCGTACCTACCCCAAAACCGACGTCTACGACCTGGAGTCGGCGTTGACCTCGCTGGGGATCGGCGAGGCCGTTGTCACCGTGCTGTCGGAGAAGGGCGCACCGACGCCGGTGGCGTGGACGCGTATGCGCGCGCCCCGGTCGCTGATGGCCGCGATCGGCACCGATGCGATTGCCGCCGCGGCCAAATCCAGTCCGCTGCAGATCAAGTACGGCGCGACCGTCGAGCGCGATCCGGAACTGCCGCGCGAGCCGGAACTGCCGCGCGAGACGCCGGTGCCGGAGCAGCCGCGGGGACGCTACGACCCCCTGCCCGGGGACGACATCGACATTCCGCCAATGCCGGCCCCCTACGAGCGAAAGGGCCCCGCGATGTGGGAGGAGGTGCTGAAGAACCCGACCGTGAAGAGCGCCGTCAACACCGGTGTACGCGAGATCGTGCGCAACATCTTCGGCGCCGGGGGGCGCCGAAGGAAGTAGCGCCCACTCGGTGCGTCGCTAGCCGCCACCGAGTTTCTTGTAGAAACTGCCGACGATGGGCGCGACGACGGCGCGGGGGGCGTACCCGCTGGCCACCGACATGGCTTTGGACGTCAGGCCCGGGACGATGCGCATCTTGTTGCGTTCCAACGCATCCAGCGAGGCCCGGGCGGTGTGCTCGGTGGAGATCCACAGGAAGTCGGGGACCAGTCTTTCCACCAACGAGGCCTCGGCGTCGTCGGGCAGGTCGGTGCGTACCGGGCCCGGCGCCAGCAGTGTCACGTGCACACCGGAGCCGCGGAGTTCGCCGCGCAATGATTCGCTGAAGGTGTTCACGAACGCCTTGGTCGCGGCGTACGTCGCGTTGTAGGGAATCGGCGAGTTGCCCGCCGCCGAGCCGGAGATCAGAATGCCGCCGGCCCCGCGTGCCACCATGCCGGGCAGCACGGCCAGCGTGAGGTCGTGCACAGCCACCGCATTCAGCTGGACCTGTGCCTTTTCCCGGGCCGGGTCGAGGTCCTTGAGCGGACCGAAGGTCGCGGTGCCGGCATTGGCGCACAGGATGGAGATCGGACGCGCGGCGAGTTCCCCGCACAGCGTCGCCCGGTCCGCGGGGTCGGCCAGATCGGCGGGCCGCACCTCCACGGCGACCCCGTGCCTGTCGGACAGACGAGCGGCCAATTCGTTGAGCAGTTCCTCGCGGCGGGCGGTGACGATCAGGCTGTGTCCGCGCGCCGCGAGCTCGGCGGCCAGCGCCGCACCGATGTTCTGCGAGGCTCCGGTGACGACCGCGCGCGCATCGGGACTCGGAGCGGGGACCGGCATTGGCCAATGGTAGACGCGCAGCGCGACAGAGGCGGGCGCGGCGGGTCGCTGCCCATCCGGCCATTCAATAGAGTCGCCGTCATGGATCGGCCGGGGTCTCGTTCGAGCGGGCCGCTGTGGACTCGGGTGGTGGCGTGGGCGCTGTGGGACTGCGGGTCGCTCGGGATGAACGCCGTCGTGGCCACCTTCGTCTTCGCGGTCTATCTGACCGGCAGCGTCGGCGCGGGGCTGACCGGTGGCACGTCGCCGGCGAGTTGGCTGGGGCGCGCGCTCGCTGTCTCGGGGGTGAGCATCGCGATGTTGGCGCCGCTCGTCGGCGTCTGGGTGGAAGCCCCGCGGCGTCGGCGGGTGGCGCTGTCGATCCTGAGCGGTCTCGCGGTGGCGTCGACCAGCTCGATGTTCCTGATCCGCGACAGTCCCGGATATCTCTGGGCGGGGTTGGTGCTGCTGTCGACAACGGCCGCGTGCGGTGATCTGGCCGCCGTTCCGTACAACGCCATGTTGCGTCAGATCTCGACGCCGCAGACGGTGGGACGCATCTCCGGCCTGGGCGCGGCAGCAGGGTTCACCGGCAGTGTGGTGCTGTTGCTGCTGGTATATGCCGGCTTCATTTCGGGCGCCGGCCCGGTGCGCGGGCTGCTTCACGTGCCGGTCCGGGACGGGCTTTACATCCGCACGGCGATGCTGCTGACCGCGGCCTGGTTCGCGGTGCTGGCCCTACCGCTGCTGTTGGTCGCCCACCGGTTACCCGACTCCGGCGAGACGGCCTCGCATCCGGCGAGCATGTTGGGCGGTTACCGCAAGCTGTGGGCGGAGGTGACCGCCGAATGGCGGCGCGACCGCAACCTCGTCTGTTTCCTGGGGGCCAGCGCATTGTTCCGGGACGGGCTGGCGGCGGTGTTCGGCTTCGGCGCCGTGCTCGGAGTCAACGTCTACGGCCTCGCGCAGGCAGACGTGCTGGTGTTCGGCGTGGCCGCCAGCGTCGTGGCCGCGGTCGGCGCGGCGGCCGGCGGGTTCGTCGACCACCGGCTCGGATCCAAACCCGTCATCGTGGGGTCGCTGACGACGATCACTGTCGTTGCGCTCGTCCTGATGGCGTCGTCGGGTGCGCACGCCTTCTGGGTATGCGGGTTGCTGCTGGCCCTCTTCGTCGGTCCGTCGCTGTCGTCGTCGCGCGCGCTGCTGCTGCACCTGTCCAAACACGGCGGTGAGGGCGTCGCGTTCGGTCTGTACACGATGACGGGCCGGGCGGCGTCATTCCTGGCACCATGGCTGTTCTCGATTTTCGTCGACGCCTTCGGCGCCGTCCGCGCCGGTCTCGGCGGGATCTCCCTGGTGCTGACCGCCGGCCTGCTGGGAATGCTGGCGGTGCGGGCGCCGGCACGCGCCACGTTGTCCGCACCGAGCGGGGCTTAAACGCTCAGCCCCCGGGGGGCTCAGGCGGCGCTCGGCCCCCGGGGGGCTCAAGTGGCGCTCAGCCCCGGGCATCGCAGATGGTCAGGCCAACCCCGACACGGCGGCTGACCTGAACCCCGGCGACGGTGACCGTACAGGTGACGTCGTGGCCGAAGTTCACGATCGTGACGTTCGCCGGATGGGTGGGCGACTTGGCAAGACTGACCTGCTTGCTCCATGGCAGCGCCACATTGAACTCGGTTTGGAGGAGCCCGCCGGTGGCGACGTACATGATGCTCAGGGCGCGGCCCTCACCGGTGACGCTGTAGATGACGTCCTGCATGGCGGCCGGGGGGCCCGTCGTCTCGGACGGGGTTTCGGGCCCGCGGGTCGGCGGCTCCGGTGCGGGACTGGGTGAGTGCGGCGTACGCGTCGGCGGGGCCGTGGTCGGCGTCGGGACCCATGTGCTCGGTTCGGGAGCGGGCGGTAGCGGAGGCACCGCCGTCTGGGTCCGGATCGCCCCGTCGACCAGTACCAGAGCGACCACCAAGCCCACGACCAGCAGCACCGCCATCGCGGCGGCGACCCACAGCCAGCGTGGCGTCTTCGGGCCTTCCGGCGGCGGCGGAGCCATCCCTTCGGGTGGCACGTCGCCCGGCGGCGGCTGGCCGTACTGCCAGTAGGTGGTCAGACGAGTGGTCGGGTTGGACTGGTTGAGGCCGGGGGCCCACGGGGAATAGGGACCGTCGTAGGTCGGTGCGAACGGCGCCTGGTCGGCGTAGGCGGGATCGACGGGCGGCGGCTGCGTTCGACCGCGCGGATCGGTCGGCTCTGACCCCGAGGGACTGAACCACTCCGGTCGACGTGGATCGTTCATGTCCACCTCATGGCTTGCAGGGTACCCGGGCTGCGGCCACGATCGATTGCTCACCGCCGGCCGCCCGCCCGGCTCAGGGGTGGTGGCTACCCGTCGTGAGCGCGGCGACGGTCATGGCGCGCATGACAGCGCGCGACCTCGCCGCGCGCCCGGGATCGGTGAGCGAGTTGTCGGGGGACTTCATGGCATGTGGGGTCGAGTTCAACAGCCCGAACACCGCGTGCGCGGCCAGCCGGGCGTCGGCCTCGGCCAACTCGGGGTTGAGCTCACACAGCGCGCCGACCCAGACCTCCACATACTGGCGCTGCGCTTTGCGGACCTGCCTTTCGGCCGCCTCGGGCAGGTGCGCGAGGTCACGATCCTGGATGCGGATCAGGTCGGGTTCCCCGAACGCGAAGTCGAGGTGCACGTCGATGAGGCAGTCGAGGGCCGCGGCCGCGTCGGCGGCGCGGGCCCGCACCTCCAGGGCTCCGGCCAGCAGCCGGGCACTGATGCTCACCAGCAGCTCCACCAGCATCGACTCCTTGTTGGGAAAGTGCCGATAGATGGCCGGGCCGCTGACCCCGGCTGCCGCGCCGATGTCTTCGAGCCGGACCGAAAGGTAGCCGCGTTCGGCGAACAGTCGCTCGGCGGCCGCCAAGAGTTGCAGGCGTCGGTCGGATTTCAGCTGGCTGCGGCGATTTGGCGCCTCGGTGTGAGCGGCCTGGTTTTCCGGAGCGGACGCCGTCACGACGGACCTCCCGTGCACAACTCGACCGTTCGGTTAATCGTCGCTAACGTAGCATGCGTGGATGGCAATCGTCTTCGGCGAGCGCCTGGGCTGGTGGCCAAACCAGCCGATGAAACCGTGGCAGCCGCAGGAACCGCAGACGTCGACCCGCCGTCTTTCGAGCGCGGTCCGAGCGAACCCGCGCTGCTCGACATGACGATCGGCGCCAACCTCGCGGACAGCGTCGCCGCGCACGGGGCCCGCGACGCCCTCGTCGACATCCCGGCCGGGCGGCGGTGGAGCTACGCCGAGCTGTGGGCAGCGGTGCGCGACCTGGCGACCGGGCTGCTGCGCGCCGGAGTGGGCGTGGGTGATCGGGTCGGCATCTGGGCGCCGAACCGATGGGAATGGGTGCTCGTCCAGTACGCCACCGCCGAGATCGGTGCGATCCTGGTGACCGTCAACCCCGCCTACCGCACCCGCGAATTGGAGTATGCACTAAGGCAATCGGGGGTCGCGCTGATGATCGCGGCTCCGCGGTACAAGACCGGCGACTACGCCGCGATGCTCGCCGAAGTGGCACCACGCTGCCCGGCGCTGCGCGAGGTCGTGTTGTTGGAGAGCAGGCGTTGGGAGGAGCTGTCGAGCGCCCCGGCCGATGCCGCCGCGCTCGCCCACCGGGCGGCCGCGCTCGTCGAAAGTGACCCGATCAACATCCAATACACCTCCGGCACAACGGGATACCCGAAGGCCGCGACGCTGAGTCACCGCAACATCCTCAACAACGGCTATCTGGTCGGCGAACTGCTCGGGTACACCGCCGGGGACCGGATCTGCATCCCGGTGCCCTTTTACCACTGTTTCGGAATGGTGTTGGGCAACCTGGCCGCCACCAGCCACGGCGCCTGCATCGTGATCCCCGCACGCGGCTTCGAACCGGCCGCCACGTTGCGCGCGGTACAGGCCGAGCGGTGCACAAGCCTGTACGGGGTACCGACGATGTTCATCGCCGAATTGGGCTTGCCGGACTTCGCCGACTACGACCTGGGCAGCCTGCGCACCGGGATCATGGCGGGTTCCCTCTGCCCGGTCGAGGTGATGCGCGAAGTGATCGAGCGCATGCACATGCCGGGCATCTCGATCTGTTACGGCATGACCGAGACCTCGCCGGTGTCGACGCAGACACGCATGGACGATTCGCTGGAACAGCGGGTCGGCACCGTCGGCCGGGTCGGTGCGCATCTGGAGGCCAAGGTGGTGGATCCGGTGACCGCCGAGATCGTGCCCCGGGGCGTGGCGGGGGAGTTCTGCGTCCGCGGTTACTCGGTGATGATGGGCTACTGGGACGACCCGGAGCGGACCGCCGAGGTCGTCGACACCGACGGCTGGATGCACACCGGGGACCTGGCCGTCATGGACGCCTCCGGCTACGTTCGGATCACGGGCCGGATCAAGGACGTCGTCGTACGGGGTGGCGAGAACATCTCCCCCCGCGAGATCGAGGAGTTCCTCCACACCCACCCCGACATCGTCGACGGCCATGTCATCGGGGTTCCCGACGCCCGGTACGGCGAGGAACTCATGGCGGTGGTCATGCTCCGCCCCGGAGCGCCGGAGCTGACGATCGAAGCCGTGCGTGAATTCTGCGCGACCGGCATCGCGCACTTCAAGATCCCGCGCTACCTGTGGATCGTCGACGAATTCCCGATGACCGTGACGGGCAAGGTCCGCAAGGACGAGATCCGGCAGCAGGCGATCGAATACCTTCGCGGCCGCCGCTGAACGGCCGCTGCCTGCCTGGACGGACGGTGGGCACGATGATATTCTCATCCCAGTTAATCAGTATTAACTTAATCAGTATTAACTTAGTCGGTGTTAACTGAAGCGTCGCGATCCCCGAAGGGGAGGAGACTGTGCGCGCATGGACAAAGTGGTGGCTACCGCCGGGGAAGCGGTCGCGGACATCGCCGACGGGTCGTCGCTGGCCGTCGGCGGATTCGGGGTCTGTGGCATTCCCGACGCGCTGATCGCCGCGCTGGTCGACAGCGGGGTCACCGACCTCGAGGTCGTGTCGAACAACTGCGGCATCGACGGTGTCGGGCTGGGTTTGCTTCTGCAGCACAAGAGGATTCGGCGGATCACCGCCTCCTACGTGGGCGAGAACAAAGAGTTCGTCCGCCAGTTCCTCTGCGGCGAACTCGAGGTGGAACTCAATCCGCAGGGTACGTTGGCCGAGCGGCTGCGCGCCGGCGGCATGGGCATTCCGGCGTTCTACACGCCCGCCGGAGTCGGCACCCAGGTCGCCGACGGCGGGCTGCCGTGGCGCTACGACGCCTCGGGGCAGGTGGTGGTCGTGTCACCCGCCAAGGAGACCCGCGAATTCGACGGCGTGACCTATGTTCTCGAGCGGGCCATCGGCACCGATTTCGCGCTGGTGCACGCCTGGAAGGGCGATCGGCACGGCAACCTCGTCTACCGCGAGGCGGCGGCCAACTTCAATCCCGACTGCGCCGGGGCCGGACGGATCACCATCGCCCAGGTCGAACATCTCGTCGAGCCCGGAGAGATCGATCCCGCGGCGGTGCACACCCCCGGGGTGTTCGTGCAGCGGGTCGTGCACGTACCCAATCCGGCAAAGCCGATCGAGAAGGAGACGGTGCGATGACCGGGCCGGCGAAATTGCGGAGCGAAGCGACGAGGTGGGCGTGCCTTCCTCGTGCGGGGGAGAGCGGCAAGCGGTGA
>CAYVQQ010000026.1:0-9924 GCA_964453085.1 uncultured Mycobacterium sp. | reverse complement strand
TGGAGCAGGGACGGCATGGCTGCCCGCGTGGCGGCCGAATTCGAGGACGGCCAGTACGTCAACCTCGGCATCGGGATGCCCACGTTGATCCCCAACCACCTGCCCGAGGGGGTGCACGTGGTCCTGCATTCGGAGAACGGCATCCTCGGCGTGGGTCCCTACCCGACGCGCGAGCACCTCGACCCCGACCTCATCAACGCGGGTAAGGAGACGGTCACCGTCATGCCCGGGGCGGCGTTCTTCAGCTCCTCGACCTCGTTCGGCATCATCCGCGGCGGCCACCTCGATGTCGCGGTGCTGGGGGCCATGCAGGTTTCGGCCACCGGCGACCTGGCCAACTGGACGATTCCGGGCAAGATGGTCAAGGGCATGGGCGGGGCCATGGACCTCGTGCACGGCGCTCGCGAGGTGATCGTGATGATGGAGCACACCGCCAAGGACGGCAGCCCGAAGATCCTGCAGCGCTGTACACTGCCGCTGACCGGTGTCGGCTGCGTCAGCCGCATCGTCACCGAGCTTGCGGTCATCGACGTTCGCGACGACGGGCTGCACCTGGTCGAGACCGCCCCTGGCGTGACGGTCGACGAAGTCATCGCCAAGACCCAACCGCCCCTTGTGATTCCAGCGACCACATCGTGACCGCCGCGACGACCGCGCCCTCGTTCGCCGACGAGCACCGCCGGCTCGTCGCGGAACTGAACGCCAAGCTTGCGGCGGTGGCCCTCGGCGGCAACGAGCGTGCGCGGCAACGCCACGTCAGCCGCGGCAAGCTGTTGCCCCGAGAACGCGTCGACCGGCTGCTCGATCCGGGCACCCCGTTCCTGGAACTGACCCCGCTGGCGGCTCACGGGATGTACGATGACGAGTCCCCGGGGGCGGGGATCATCACCGGGATCGGCCGGGTTTCCGGGCGCGAATGCGTGATCGTCGCCAACGACGCGACTGTCAAGGGCGGCACCTACTACCCGATGACGGTCAAGAAGCACCTGCGCGCGCAGGAAATCGCGCTACACAACCGGCTGCCGTGCATCTACCTGGTCGACTCCGGCGGGGCGTTCCTGCCGCGCCAGGACGAGGTGTTTCCCGACCGCGAGCACTTCGGCCGGATCTTCTACAACCAGGCGACCATGAGCGCCAAAGGCATTCCGCAGGTGGCCGCGGTGCTGGGTTCGTGCACCGCGGGCGGGGCCTACGTGCCGGCGATGAGCGACGAGGCCGTCATCGTCCGCGAACAGGGCACGATATTTCTCGGCGGGCCGCCGCTGGTCAAGGCCGCCACCGGCGAGATCGTCTCGGCCGAGGAGCTGGGCGGGGGGGACCTGCACTCGCGGGTCTCCGGTGTCACCGACCACCTCGCCGACGACGACGAGCACGCGTTGCGGATCGTACGCGGCATCGCGGCGACGTTCGGCCCGCGGGAGCCGGCGCAGTGGGAGGTCCGTGCGCCGGTCGAGCCCACACGCGCGCAGACCGAGCTCTACGACGTCGTGCCACCCGATCCGCGGGTGCCCTACGACGTCCACGAGGTCATCGTCCGGCTGGTCGACGGGTCGGATTTCAGCGAGTTCAAGGCCAACTATGGCAAGACGCTGGTGACCGCCTTCGCGCGCATCCACGGCCACCCCGTTGGGATCGTCGCCAACAACGGCGTCTTGTTCGGCGAATCCGCTTTGAAGGGGGCGCATTTCATCGAGCTGTGCGACAAGCGCGGCATCCCGCTGTTGTTCTTGCAGAACATCTCCGGGTTCATGGTCGGCCGCGACTACGAGGCCGGCGGGATCGCCAAGCACGGCGCCAAGATGGTCACCGCCGTAGCTTGTGCCCGGGTGCCCAAGCTGACCGTCGTGATCGGCGGATCCTATGGGGCGGGCAACTACTCGATGTGCGGCCGGGCGTTTTCGCCGCGCTTTTTGTGGATGTGGCCCAACGCGCGTATCTCGGTGATGGGCGGAGAGCAGGCCGCCTCGGTGCTGGCAACCGTGCGCGGTGAGCAACTCTGCGCGGCGGGTACGCCGTGGTCGGCCGACGACGAGGAAGCGTTCAAGGCGCCCATCCGTGCGCAGTACGAGGACCAGGGCAACCCGTACTACTCCACCGCCCGCGTGTGGGACGACGGGATAATCGACCCGGCCGACACCAGATTTATTGTGGGGCTTTCACTTTCGGTGTGCGCGCACGCACCGTTGGAACCCGTCCGCTACGGCGTGTTCCGGATGTGATGACGATGTTCGACACCGTGCTGGTGGCCAACCGCGGAGAGATCGCCGTCCGGGTGATCAGGACGCTGCGCCGGCTGGGCATCCGTTCGGTCGCCGTCTACAGCGACCCCGACGCCGGGGCGCGGCACGTGCTGGAGGCCGACGAAGCGGTCCGGCTGGGTCCTGCTCCGGCGCGCGAGAGCTACCTCGACATCGCCAGGGTCCTCGACGCGGCGGCGCGCACCGGAGCCCAGGCGATCCATCCCGGCTATGGGTTTCTTTCCGAGAACGCCGCTTTCGCCGCCGCCTGCGACCGCGCCGGGGTGGTCTTCGTGGGGCCGCCGGCCCGGGCCATCGAGGTCATGGGCGACAAGATCGCCGCCAAGAACACCGTCGCGGCCTTCGACGTGCCGGTGGTCCCCGGTGTGGCCAGGCCCGGGCTCAGCGACGACGACCTCGTCACGGCCGCCGAGGTGATCGGCTACCCGTTGCTGATCAAGCCGTCCGCGGGTGGCGGCGGCAAGGGCATGCGGTTGGTCGACGACGAGGCCGGGCTGCGCGACGCGCTGGTGAGCGCGCGCCGGGAGGCCGCCTCCTCGTTTGGCGACGACACGCTGTTTGTGGAACGCTTCGTGCCGCGGCCCCGCCACATCGAGGTCCAGGTGCTCGCCGACACCCACGGCAACGTCGTTCACCTCGGTGAGCGGGAATGCAGCCTGCAGCGGCGTCACCAGAAGGTCATCGAGGAGGCGCCCTCGCCGCTGCTCGACCCGCGGACCCGGACCCGCGTCGGGGCGGCGGCCTGCGACACCGCCCGCAGCGTCGACTACGTGGGCGCGGGCACCGTCGAGTTCATCGTCTCGGCCGAACGCCCCGACGAGTTCTTCTTCATGGAGATGAACACCCGCCTGCAGGTCGAACATCCGGTGACCGAAGCAGTGACCGGTCTGGACCTCGTGGAGTGGCAGCTGCGGGTGGCCGCCGGTGAGAAGCTGGCGTTCGCCCAGGACGACATCGAGCTGAGCGGCCACGCGATCGAAGCCCGCGTCTACGCCGAGGACCCGGTCCGGGGGTTCCTGCCAACCGGCGGCCGGGTGCTGCAGGTGTTCGAACCGTCCGGCGCCGGTGTGCGGGTGGATTCTTCGCTGCTGGCCGGCACCATGGTCGGCAGCGACTACGATCCGATGCTGAGCAAGGTGATCGCCCACGGCGCGGACCGCGACGCGGCGCTGGCGGCCCTCGACCGGGCATTGGCTCGGACCGCTGTTCTGGGCGTGCAGACCAATGTCGAATTCCTGCGGTTCCTGCTGGCCGACGAGCGGGTGCGTGGCGGCGACCTGGACACCGCCCTGCTCGACGAGCGGGTGGCCTGCTTCGCGCCGCTGCCCGCCCCCGACGACGTCCTCGCCGCCGGGGGCCTCTACCGCCAGAGCGGCTTGGCCGAACGTGCGTCGGGTGACCCCTGGGCGGCGCCGACGGGCTGGCGCATCGGCGGGAACCCGGCGCCCGTCCGCACCGAGATGCAGACCGCGCTGCGCGCCGAGACGGTGTCGGTGTGGGGGCCGCCGGACGCCGCCTCGGTGCGGGTGGGTGACGGCGAGATCCGCTCTGGCAGTATCGAGTTCGACGGTGCTCTGATGTTCGTCACGCTCGACGGGCTGCGGCGGGAGTACCGATGGGCCGGATCCGCCCGGGACCTGTGGATCGCCGATGAGCGCGGCACGTGGCAGCTGTGCGAGGCCGAGGAACACAGGATTCACCGTCCGGCGACCACGCGGCAGGCCGAGGTTCTCAGCCCGATGCCCGGCAGCGTGATCGCCGTCCGGGTCGAATCCGGCACCGAGGTCGCCGCAGGCGACGCGGTGCTGGTCGTCGAGGCGATGAAGATGGAACATGCCCTGCCCGCCCCGGTGTCGGGACGGGCAGAGGTGCTGGTGTCCGTCGGCGACCGGGTCAAAGTCGATCAGGTGCTGGCGCGGATCGAGGAGCGGGGCTCATGACGCTCTCCAAGGAGTACGAAGACCTTCGCGCGACGGTGGCCGATTTCGCGCGGACCGTGGTCGCGCCCGTGTCGGCCAAACACGATGAGGAACACAGCTTCCCGTGCGAGGTCGTCGCCAAGATGGGCGAGATGGGCCTGTTCGGCCTGCCGTTCCCCGAGGAGTACGGCGGCATGGGCGGCGACCACTTCGCCCTGTCGCTGGCGCTGGAGGAGCTCGGCAAGGTCGACCAGTCGGTGGCGATCACACTCGAGGCGGGGGTGAGCCTCGGCGCGATGCCGATCTACCGGTTCGGGTCCGAAGATCAGAGGCAAAGGTGGCTGCCGGACCTGACGGCCGGCCGGGCGCTGGCCGGCTTCGGCCTGACCGAACCGGGAGCGGGTTCCGACGCGGGCGCCACCCGCACCACCGCCCGCCTCGACGGTGGGGAGTGGGTCATCAACGGCAACAAGCAGTTCATCACCAACTCGGGCACCGACATCACCTCGCTGGTCACCGTCACCGCGGTCACCGGGACCACCGGGAACAACGCGAAGAAGGAGATCTCCACGATCGTCGTCCCAAGCGGCACACCGGGATTCACCGTCGAGCCGGTCTACAACAAGGTCGGCTGGAACGCGTCGGACACCCATCCGCTGACGTTTGCCGACGTCCGGGTTCCGGCGGAGAACCTGCTGGGGGCCCGCGGAAGCGGCTACGCGAATTTCCTGTCCATCCTGGACGAGGGGCGCATCGCGATCGCGGCCCTGGCCACCGGCGCGGCGCAGGGCTGCGTCGACGAGAGCGTCAAGTACGCCACGCAGCGCCAGTCGTTCGGCCGGCCGATCGGCTCCTATCAGGCGATCAGCTTCAAGATCGCACGGATGGAGGCGCGTGCCCACGTGGCGCGCACGGCGTATTACGACGCGGCCGCGAAGATGTTGGCCGGCAAGCCCTTCAAGAAGGAGGCGGCGATCGCCAAGATGATCGCATCGGAGGCGGCGATGGACAACGCCCGCGACGCCACCCAGATCCACGGCGGGTACGGCTTCATGAACGAGTATCCGGTGGCGCGGCACTACCGCGACAGCAAGATCCTCGAGATCGGGGAGGGCACCACCGAGGTGCAACTGATGCTCATCGCGCGGTCGCTGGGCCTGTCATGACCGACAGGTCGATCGTCCAGCGCGGCTTGTGGTTCGAGGAGTTCGAGATCGGCACGACCTACCTGCACCGGCCCGGTCGCACGGTGACCGAGGCCGACAACGTGCTGTTCACCACGTTGACGATGAACACCCAGCCGTTGCATCTGGACGCCGCCTGGGCGGCCGATCAGCCCGGCTTCCGGGGCGAGCGGCTGGTGAACTCCATGTTCACGCTCTCGACGCTGGTCGGCCTGTCGGTGTCTCAGCTCACGCTGGGCACCATCGTCGCCAACCTCGGCTTCTCCGAGGTGTCCTTCCCCAATCCAGTCTTCCACGGCGACACGCTGTACGCGGAAACCGTCTGCACCGGTAAGCGGGCATCCAAAAGCCGTCCCCGGGAGGGCATCGTCACCCTCGAACACACCGGGCGCAATCAGCACGGCGACGTCGTCGCGCGGGCGGTGCGCGCCACGCTTGTGCAGAAGCGGCCCGAGGGGGCGCGATGAACCCGCGCTCAGCCGGTCCGGCATGGCTGTTCTGCCCCGCCGACCGCCCCGAGCGTTTCGCCAAGGCCGCCGCGGCCGCCGACGTGGTGATCCTGGACCTCGAGGACGGCGTGGCCCAAGCCGACAAGGCCGCCGCCCGCAAGGCGTTGCGGGACAACCCGCTGGACCCCGAACGCACCGTGGTCCGGATCAACGCGGCCGGCACCGACGAGTACGCGCTGGACCTGCAGGCCCTGGCCGACACCGGCTACGGGACGGTGATGCTCCCGAAGGCCGAATCGGCGGCGCAGGTTTCCGCGCTGGCGCCGCGCGATGTCGTGGCGCTGATCGAGACGCCGCGCGGCGCGATTTTCGCCGCCGAGATCGCGGCGGCCGAGGGCACCGTCGCGATGATGTGGGGCGCGGAGGATCTGGTGGCCGCTCTCGGCGGCAGTTCGAGCCGGCGGGCCGACGGCGGGTACCGGGACTTCGCGCGGCAGGTCCGGTCGACGACGCTGCTCGCGGCGTCTGCGTTCGGCCGGGTCGCGCTGGACGCGGTGCACTTGAACATCCGCGACCTCGATGGCCTGCGGGTGGAGGCGGAGGACGCCGCTGCGGTGGGCTTCGACGGGACCGTGTGCATCCATCCCGCCCAGGTGTCCGTGGTGCGCGAGGCATATCGCCCCGACGGGGACGAGGTGGACTGGGCGCGCAGGGTTTTGGCTGCGGCGGAGAGCGAGCGCGGGGTATTCGCGTTCGAAGGGCAGATGGTCGACTCGCCGGTGCTCAAGCACGCGCGGATGCTGCTGCGGCGGGCGGGGGAGCCCACGGGCTGACGGGCGTGGTCAGCTTCCGTTGTCGTCCTCGTCTTCTTCGTCGTTGCGCAGCAACTTTTCGGGGTGCCAGTAGGTGTTGGTGCGGGGCTGGCCGCGCTCCAGGTGTGGCGGCGGAGTCCACTCGGTGTCGCCGCGGGTGTTTGTGCGGGTGGTCCAGCCTTTTTCGGTGATGGGGTGGTGGCCGCCGCAGGTGAAGGTGAGGCCGTCGACGTCGGTGGTGCCGGTGCGGACGTAGGGCAGGACGTGGTGGACTTCGCAGTAGTAGCCGCCCACGGTGCAGCCCGGGGCGCTGCAGCCGCGGTCTTTGGCGTACAACACGATCCGCTGGGCCGGGGAGGCCAGGCGTTTGGTGTGATACAGCGCCAGGGTTTTGCCCTTGTCGAATATCGCTAGATAGTGGTGGGCGTGGCGGGCCAGCCGGATCACATCGCTCATCGGCAAGATGGTGCCCCCGCCGGTGAGGGCTTGTCCGGCGGCGGCTTCGAGTTCGGCCAGGGTGGTGGTGGCGATGATGGCCGCGGGTAAGCCGTTGTGTTGGCCCAACTCGCCGGAGCCGAGCACCCCTCTGAGCGCGGCGAGCAGGCCGTCGTGTTGGCGTTGGGCGGGCCCGCGGGCCTCTTTGTCGACGGCCTGCTGACTCGGGGGGCCGTCCACGCACGGGTTCTCGTCGAGGGGGTTGCACATGCCCGGGGCGGCGAGTTTGGCCCACAGCGCCTCGAGGGTGGCGCGCAGTTCGGGGGTGATCCGGCCGCTGAGTCGGGACATCTTGTCGGGGCCTTGGGTGCCCAGGGTCAGGCCGCGCCGGCGGGCGCGTTCGTCGTCGGTGTAGTTGCCGTCGGGGTTGATGGCGTTGTCGAGCTTGTCGGCGAGTTTGGCCAGGTCTTCGGGTCGGCGTCGGCTGCCCAGTTCGGCGAGATCGGCTTCGGCACGCTCGCGGGTGGGTTGGTCGACCCAGCCGGGCAGCTGGTGGGAGAAGTGGCGGATGACGGCGACGTGCTCGGAACCGAGCTTGCCCGCTTTTTGGCGGGCAGCGGTCTCGGCCAGCGTCGGCGGCAACGGTTCCCCCGTCAACCCGTGCCGGGGCCCCAAATCGGCGGCCTCACGGACACGGCGGGCGGCTTGTGGGCGCGAGATCAGGGTGGCTTCGGCGATCGCATGGGACAGCTTGCCGCCCAACTCCTCCGGGGTGGCCTGACGGGCCAGGGTGTTGATCACCGCATGCTCCAGAGCGGGCAGGCGCCGGCGCACGCTTTCCACCCGTCCCAGCCACGCCAGTAGCTCCGGGGTGGTCAACGCATCACAGTCGAACCCGAGCAGCCTGTCCAGACCGGCGTCGAACGCGTCGAACGCCGCCCTCAACTCCTCCTGGTCAACACTCACACCGCTAAACTATCGGGACCCACCGACAAAAATGCCCGCCGAGTGACCACTGAAACCAATGCGACACAAGTTGTTTCAGACTGCGGCGAACCGGTACTTGCGTCGCGCAGCGGCCAATCAGGTTGCGAATTCCGGTGATTGGATGGTGTGCGCCTGCGGGCCCAGTTCCGTTCGCATGGTGGAGTCGTGGTGTTCGTTGTCCAGCGGCCCCGGACTGGTGGCCAGGTCGAGCGCGGTGGCGACCGGATCGCTGGCGACGCTGAGCGCCAGCCCGTGGCGCACCGCGGCTTCGGCGGAGCGCATTGGCGTCAGAGGCTGGGCCCGCGGGGACCGTGCGCTAGAGCTAGACGGGCACGTAGCTGGTCAACCCGCCGTCGACGACGAACTCCGCCCCGGTGGCATAGGACGATTCGTCGCTGACCAGGAAGACCACGAAGCTGGCCACCTCGTCCGGGGAGCCGCCGCGGCGCATGGGGATGGGCGTCATCATCTCATCGGTCGCGCCCCTGCTCATCGGGGTGTGCACCAGGCCCGGATGGATCGAATTGACTCGAATGCCGTTGCCCGCCAGTTCAACCGCAGCTGATTTGGTCAGGCCCCGCAGGCCGAACTTGGAGGCCACGTAGGCGTGATGTCCGGGGACGCCGGCGAGGCCCTGGACCGATGAGATGTTGACGATCGAGCCCGTGCCGGCGTCGATCATCGGCTCGACGACGGCACGCATCCCCAGGTAGGCCCCGGTTAGGTTGACGTCGAGGACCTCTCGCCATTCCGACACCGAGGAGCCCCGCAGCGGAGCGGTTTTCCCGATTCCGGCGTTGTTCACCAGCGCGTCGAGCCGCCCGAAGGCGCCCAGCGCCGTGGCGACCGCCGCGTCCCACTGATCGGCGTCCGTGACGTCGAGGTGCACGAACCGGGCCGCTGCACCCAAGTTCTCGGCGACCGTCCGGCCGTCCTCGTCGAGGATGTCGCCGATGACCACCCGGGCGCCCTGCGACACCAGAGCCGCGGCGTGGGCGGCGCCCATGCCGCGGGCACCGCCACTGATCAACACCACTTTGCCGTCTACGCGTCCCATGCCCACAACGGTAGGACGTCGATCAGGGACGAACACCGGTTCGACGCGATTGCGGCGGCGGCGCCCCACGGGATGACACCGCGGACCAGCGGCTTTCTGCGTCGACGGAGTAGACAGCGCTGGGCGGCGCTCGACAGACCCGGTGCCCATCTTCGGGTACGACGTCAGCCGTCGAGATCGGCCCGGCATAAGCGCCCGCGGCGTCGGCGGTGTAGCCGGCCGAAGGCGGGGTATCCGAACCGGTACAGAGGTGGTGAAAGGACGAGGAAGGTGGCCGGTTCGGTGCCGCGGCGGTGGTGCGCCGTGATGGCCGTTGGTGGGTGGTGCGCAAGGGCACGCCCGACGTGGTGGCGCCTCGATGCGTGAGCGGACGTGGCTGTCGGAGCCGACGGACGTCGGGCACCGGGTTGCGGCGCTCTTCGACGTGGTCATGCCGACCGCCGCGGTGACCGGCGGGCCCGCCGAAACGAGCGAGGGCGCCAACCACGGCCGCGCGACCGACTACCACCTGTACGGGGCGCCGCCGCCGGGGACGGGACCCAGGGCAGCGGGATGGGGGTGCGGGGACGCGCTCAGCTTTCGTCGCCGATCCGCTACCTCGGGACCGACGTGATCAGCGTGACAAGGCCGCGCCTGTGAAGGAGGACGACATGAGCGGGGCAGCGGAGAACCCGGCATGGGTCGGCATCGACGACGACATGGCGTTCCTGGCCGAGCAGATGGAACGGCTCAAAGAACTCGGGGAGTGCGACCGCGACCGAGACCAATTCGGCGACTATGACGTCTACGACCTCAGCGTGCGGTGGGGCACCGCGCTTGCGGG
>CAYVQQ010000025.1:0-19310 GCA_964453085.1 uncultured Mycobacterium sp. | reverse complement strand
TCGTGGGCTGCTCGCACGGCACCGGTGGCGGCGGGAGCGCGTCGTCGCCGGCGGCGCGGCCGCCGGGCAGCGGCAGCGTCCCGGATCCGGTGCCGCCGAGTGCGATCGGCCTGTCCCCTGCCGGCGTGACGACCCGCGTGGATGTCCCGGCCGATTCCACCGAGGAGCAGTACTCGGTGCAGGCGTCACCGGCGGGAACCCCGGGTAGCCGGAACACGCCGTGGCCGCGGCTGAGCCCGGCCCGACGGGCGGCCGTGATCGTCGCCGCGCGGGCGGCCGCCGACGACGAATGCTGGTAGGCCCGCGGCCGCCCAGTCGGCGCCAACGTAGTCGTGATCCGCAAACGTAGTCGAGATCACGGTGCGAAAGCGCCGCGCGGGCTGCCGGGGACCGCTGCGCCGCGCAGAATGAGTGGATGCCCGGTGAACCAGCCGAGGCGGTCGCCCGCCGATCGGCGCGGACGCGGGTGGCGCTGTCGCTGGGCAGCGGCGGCGCCCGCGGCTACGCCCACATCGGGGTGATCGAGGCTCTGCAGGCGCGTGGCTACGACATCGCGGGAATCGCCGGCTCGTCGATGGGCGCGCTGGTCGGCGGCCTGAAGGCGGCCGGACGTCTCGACGAGTTCGCTGACTGGGCGAAATCTTTGACCCAGCGCACGATCCTGCGGTTGCTGGACCCGTCCATCGGCGCTGCGGGGGTGATGCGGGCCGGCAAGATCCTGGACGCGGTCCGCGACATCCTGGGCCCGATCACCATCGAGGAACTGTCCATCCCCTACACCGCGGTCGCGACGGATCTGTTGACCGGCAGGGCGGTGTGGTTCCAGCGCGGGCCCCTCGACGAGGCGATCCGGGCGTCCATAGCGATCCCCGGGGTGATTGCCCCGCACGAGGTCGACGGGCGGCTGCTGGCCGACGGCGGCATCCTCGACCCGCTGCCGATCGCCCCGCTCTCGGCGGTCAACGCCGAGCTGACCATCGCGGTGAACCTCAGCGGCAGCGAGGAGATCGCCACCCGCGTCGCGGGACCGGGCGTCACCGCCGAGTGGCTGAACCGCATGGTGCGCAGCACCTCCGCGCTGCTCGACACCGCCGCCGCCCGCTCCCTGTTGGACCGTCCGACAGCCCGTGCGGTGCTCGGCAGGTTCGGCGCGGGGCCCGACGCCGAGCCGGGCAGCGCACTGCCGCAGGCCGCCGAACACCCCGACGGCGAATCCGGTGTGCCGCGGCTGAGCGGCTTCGAGGTGATGAACCGGACGATCGACATCGCCCAGTCGGCGCTGACGCGGCACAGCGTGGCGGCCTACCCGCCCGACCTGTTGATTGAAGTCCCCCGCTCGACCTGCCGCAGCCTGGAGTTCCATCGGGCGGCGGAGGTGATCGCCGCCGGCCGCGCGGTGGCCGACCGGGCGCTGGACGCCTTCGAAACGGACTCCGACGCGGCCACGGCGCCCGCGATCGAGGGCTGACTCGGCCGAGTCAGCGACCCGGGAACCGCACGGTCGCGGGAGTGCTGCGGCGCTTCGGATCTACGCCGGCCGCGCCGGCTCGTGCAGGTCGGACTTGGCGAGCTGGTGACGGGGTGGGCCGGATAGCGCCACGCCGCGGCTGATGCGCAGGTCCGCGTCGACGTGGACCAGCTCGCCCGGCTCCATCAGCCGCCACCGCGGATCGTCGTCCATCGGTTCGGAGGCGAACACCACCGAGGACCGGACGCACAGGTACCGCGAGTATGCACGGATCCGGTTGGTCCGCAGATGGAATTCCCGGTCGGCGTGGTCGTGGCGGCGGTCCAGGACGTAGAGCGTGTGGGTCTCCGGGTAGCGCAGTGCCCACATCTCGGTGGCGGTGCTCAGCAACACGTTGACGGCGTAGATCGGCACGGTGTCCGCGAGCCAGCGCACGGCGTCGAGCAGGCCCGCCGTCACGTCGCCGTCGTGGTCGCGGATGCGGGCTGTGATCAGGGCGAAGACCCGCTCGGAATCGGTCTGGCCGAGCACCAGGTCGTCGGTGCCGGCCTCGCGCAGCCGTTCGTCGACGGCGTCGAGCCCTTCGACCACGCCGTTGTGGGCGAAAAGCCGCCCGTCCTGCAGGAATGGGTGGGTGTTGTACACGTCGCGGGCGCCGGTCGTGGCGTAGCGGACGTGGGCGAGGAAGGTCGTGCCGGTCATCTCGTGCGCTTCGGTGGCGAAGGCCGCATCGTCCCAGGCCGCCATCGGCTGCTTGCGCAGCTGCGGGCGGCCTTGCCCGTCGAAGACGCCCAGGCCCGTGCCGTCGGGGTTCCTCCGGCTCTGCCGGGCCAGGTTGTCCGGGGCGTCCAGCAGCCAGAACGTCGCGGTGCACACATCGGTCCCGGCGTGCAGGCCAAACAGTCGGCACATGCTTTCGACAGTAACGAGATAGCCCCGAGCAGACCCCTAAAGTGTGTCGAAGACGGCCGTCGACTTTCTTTGCCCCATCGAATCCGCGCGGTCCGGCCACCGGGGACGCCTTGACGCTGGAGGCATCGACGACGGCTGCGGTGGGTCGTCGGCGGCGGCCGGGATCGGGTGCGGACCTCGCCGCGGACCGTGGGTGAGGATTCGCGCCCAGGCGTGGCGGGCCGGGCAGCTCGTCGAAGCCGACCGGTGGTTTCCCTCGACTCGTCTGCGCCCTGAGTGCGGGGGCATCGACACTTCGATGACCTCAGCGGATCGGGTGTTCACCTACGAAGGGCCGGCATACCGCCGACACAGACGCCAACACCACGCGGAATCCGACCCGCCGGGGACACGGCCACCAGCACGACACCTCAACCGATCCCCGGACCCCCAAGCAACGGGGCCGGGACAGCCAAAGCCCACAACGGGACGGCGCTGGCCAACACCCCCGTGTTGACCAAACCAGCCCGAAAGACGCGGAAACCAACGTTCACACCGCACCCGCCGCCCGAAACCAACGGACGCCCGAGAAGGACGGTGCCGAACACTCAACAGAGTTGTTCGACACGCTCTAATCGCGCGCTTCGATCACCCAGTAACCGTGTTCGGCGTAGCGCGACCGGATGGCCTTCTTGTCGTACTTGCCGACGCTGGTCCGTGGGATCTCGTCGACGAACGTCCACCGATCCGGCAGCCACCACCGGGCAACCTTGTCGGCAAGGAACGTCCGCAGTTGCTCGGCGCCGACCGGCTCCCCCGGTTTGGCCACGACCACCGCCAGCGGCCGCTCCTGCCACCGTTCGTCGGGAACTCCGACGACCGCGGCCTCGAGCACGTGCGGATGCCCGATCAGGCAGTTCTCCAGCTCCACCGAGGAGATCCACTCGCCGCCGGACTTGATGACGTCCTTGGCCCGGTCGGTCAGGGTGACGAAGCTTCGCTCGTCTATGCGGCCGACATCGCCGGTGCGCAGCCAGCCCGAGTCGAACTTGGATTCGTCACGGCCCCGATAGTAGGAGCCGGCGATCCACGGCCCCCGGACCTCGACCTCGCCCACGGCGACGCCGTCGTTGGGCAGCGGCCGGCCCCCGTCGTCGACGATCCGCATCTCCACCCCACAGACCGGCCGGCCCTGGGTCGCGCGGTACGCCCAGTGCCGGTCCTGCGGGGTTCCCGGCGGCGGCCAGGCCATGGTGGCCAACGGGGACGTCTCCGTCATGCCCCACAATTGCCGGATCTGAACGCCATGCTTCTCCTCGAAGGTGCGCATCAGCGATACCGGGACGGCCGAGCCGCCGCAGGCTACCAGCCGCAGCGAGGACAGGTCGTGGTCCGGGTCCTCCTCGAGGCGATGCAGGATGTCGTTCCAGATGGTGGGCACCGCACCCGCCACGGTGGGGTGCAACGTCTCGATCATGTCGATCACCGACCGGGCGTCGAGATGGCGGTCCGGCAGCACGATGTCGGCGCCGGCCATCAGCGCCGCGTAGGGCAGCCCCCACGCGTTGGCGTGAAACATCGGCACGACGGGCAGCACCGTGTCGTCGGAGCCGACACCGATACCGTTGGCGGTGCACACCGTGAGCGAGTGCAGGAAGCTGGAACGGTGGCTGTAGACCACGCCTCTGGGGTTGCCGGTGGTGCCGCTGGTGTAGCACATCGCGGCCGCGGAGCGCTCGTCGATGTCCGGCCAGTCGAATTCGGCGGGCTCTCCGGCGACGACATCGTCGTAGCGCAGAACCGTTTTGCCCGATGCGTCCAGCGGGGCCGTGTCGCCCTCCCCGACCGCGATCACCGTGTGCACGCTCTTGAGCTCGGGCAACAGCGCGGCAAGTTGTTCGGCCAGGGCCAGGTCGACGAGTACGACGCGATCCTCGGCCTCGTTGGCGATGTAGGCGACCTGGTCGGGGAAGAGCCGGATGTTGAGGGTGTGCAGCACGGCACCCATCGCCGGCACCGCGAGGTAGGTCGTCAGGTGTTCGGCGTTGTTCCACATGAACGTGGCCACCCGCTGGTCCCCGGTGACGCCCAGGTGGCGCAGCGCGTTGGCCAGCCGCCCCGCCTGCCGACCCAGGTCCGCGTAGGTGGTGCGCCGGTAACCGCCGCCGGTGGCCGTGGTGACCGTGTGGGCTCCGTGGACTCCGCAGCCGTGCCGCATGATCGCGGTGATCGTCAGCGGGAAATCCTGCATCGTGCTGTCCATCGATGTGCCGCCTCAACCCTCGTGTTCGGTGCGCCGAATGCTATCGCCGCGCACGCGCGGAGATGAACCGGGTTCGCAGGCCGGCCGCGTTGCGCAGGGCGCGCATCACACGAGCGCGGGTCCATCCGCGACCAGCTCGGCCGCGACCCACTCGGCGGTTTCATTGTGCCGACCGGTGCATTCGATCCCCGGCGCCACGAACGCGGCAACCGGCGCCACGGTGACCGCGCCGGAGTACTCGGCGATGTAGAGGTGGGTGGCGTCCGGGCTTTCCACCACACAGGACGGCGCGTCCGCCACGCCGACGGTACCGATGACGTCCTGCGTCAGCGTGCACAGCACCGTGATGCTGTCGTCGCTGACCAGGTAAGCGCGGTACCCGTCGCCGCTGAGCGTGAGGCCGATGACGACGCCGGTGATCTCGGGGAGTTTGCGCGTACCGGTGATCCTGCGGGTGCGGGTGTCGAGGACGTCGATGACGACCCCGACCTCAGGGTCGCTGCTCAGCACGTAGGCCAGCGCCCCGCTGGGGCTGAGTGCCACATCGCGGATCGGCAGGCCGATGTCGACGGTGGCGAGGACGCGCGCGCCACCACCGCCGGAACGCGGGCGCGTCTCGATCGCGACCAGCTGTCCGCCGGCCGCGACATAGAGATGATGGCCGTCGGGGCTGACCCGCAGGCACTCCACGTTGGCCGCGCCGGCGAGATCGACTGTTTCCACCGCGCCCGTCGTCGTGTCCAGGACGGCGACGTCGGCGACGCCGGCGCCACTACGGGCGGCGTAGACGTGCTTCCCGTCGGGGTTCACCGCCAGGTCGGTCACGCTGTGCGCCAGCGGATGCGAGGCGACGACGGATCGGGTGCCCAGGTCGATGACCGCGACGGCGTCGTAGGCCGTGGTCGCCGTGCGGACATACGCGCGGTCGGAGTCGCAGCCGCCCGCGGCGATCGCCGACGGCTCGGCCAGACCGGCGACCGTCCCGATGACTCGGCAGGTGGCGGCGTCGATGACGGAGACGCTGCTGTCCGCGTAGTTGGTCACCAGCAGCCGTGAGCCGTTCGGCGTGGCGGCGATGGCACTGATCGGACCGTTGTCCACGGCGATCTTGACGGCGACCGGGAATCCCGGCGCCTCGCCGACTCCGATGCCCTGGTCATCCCGAGCAAACGTCCGGTCGTTCGCGTCTTTCACGTTTGGCACCGCCTCCGCTGTGTTCGTGGCACGTCCACGCGCGACAGTGGCCGCGAAAACCGTTGCGAAACCGGCCGCATGGATTTACCCGTGTCCCAGCACCTGCACGGTGACTGGTTTTCCCCGATACTACCGGCTGAAATCCGGGCGAAAATAAAGCAAATTCGCGCTCTGTAACCTAGATCACCCGCCCGGGCCCCGGAAGTGGCGTTGTGGCCGGGCGGCTTTCGGGCCGGGCAAACAGCCTCCGACAAACAGCCAAGGACCGTGCTAACGGGAATGCCCGTGCCGTCGCCGACTTTTGGGACGCCCGTCCACCGGGAGCCGAAAACCGGGGAACGCGCGGGCCGGATTTCGGTTACTGGTTCTTGGATGCCAGCCCGGCCGGCGCGTGCGCGACGGCCTTGCGGATCGCGTCGGCCAGCGCGAGCGCGCTCTCCTCGGTGAGTTCGAGCGCCACCCGCGCCGACGGGCCGAGCTGCGGATTGAGCACGTCGATGTTGACGGTGTGGCCGTAGGGCGCATGCACCGGGTGGTCGACATACACCGTCGCGCGGTCGACGCCGAACCATCCCGTCGCGCCCTTGCCACTGCCGTCGACCTCGACGTGTTCGGTGATATAGGTGCACATGGGTTGGGAGGCCTAGCCTTTCAGGTGGGTACCGAAGAACTCGTCGATGTGCCGCCAACCGTCCAGCGCCGCCTCCACCCGGTAAGCGGGCCGGTCGACGGCGAAGAACGCGTGGCCGGCGCCGTCGTAGGCGTGGAACTCGTGCGGCTTGCCCAGCCGGTTCAGCTCGGCGTCGAGGATGGCCACGGCCTCGGGAGAGGGAAACTGGTCCTCATTTCCGAACAGGCCCAGCAGCGGGCAGCTCAGGTTGGGCGCCAGGTCGAGAATCGGTTTGATGGCTTTGGGCGTCCCCTCCGGGGGTGTCTCGACGATGAACGCGCCGTAGCAGTCCACCGCCGCGTCCAGTTGCAGCGAGCACGCCGCCAGGAACGCGTGCCGCCCGCCGGAGCAGTGCCCGATCACGCCGAATTTCCCGTTGGCGCCCGGCAAGGTGCGCAGGTGTTCGATCGCGCCGGCCACGTCGCCGACCAGCCGCTCGTCGGGCACCCCGCCCGCCGCCCGCGCTGCCGCAGCGGCGTCGTCGGGGGAAGCGCCCGGCGCCTCACGGGAGTACAGGTTCGGCGCCACCGCGTGATAACCGCCGACGGCGAGCCGCCGGACGAATTCCTTGGTCTGCCGGTCGTGTCCGGGCATGTGGTGGATCCACACGATCCCGCCGCGTGAGCCCTCGGCCAGCGGCATGGCCCGATACGCCTCGATCTCGTCGCCCCCGTCGCCGATGATGCTGATCGTCTCCGCGCGGATCGCGTCCGGGCTGACGGTGCTCATCACGATGCTCCTTGCCGGGCCGTAACCGGATCCGGCGGAGCGCGCGGCCCTGCTGGCACGCCCCGCCGGATCCAGCGTATCCGACCCTCGTGCGACGCCGGACGCGCCTGTCAGCCGACCACGATCGGCACCCTCACCTCGTCCATCTTGACAGGCACCTTGGCCATGTCCACCGACAGGATCTCGCCGCTGTCCTGGGTGCCGTTGCGCAACTTCTTGGGCTGGAGCCGCAGCGGCGGCGTGTGTGAACCCGGAGCCAGGCCGGCCAAGCCGAAATCGCCGTCGTTGGCGATGATCAGCGTTTTGCCGGCGTCCGGGGTGACGAGGCCTTCAACCTTCTCGTGCCCGAAGAAGTCACCGTGGGGTGACAGGGTCCGCAACACGGCGCCGAGATTGAGCTTGGGCGCCTTGGTCGCTACGGCGACACCCGCGGCCTTGAGTTTGTCCGTCGCCGACGCATCGGTGCTGACACCGACGAACGTCTCGATCGGCGTGCCGTCGATCAACAGCCCGCCGGCATCGGGCCGATACACAGACCCGGGCACCGTCGCGTGCGGGCCGACGTCGGTGGCCCCGGCGATGTCGGTCACGTAGATCTTCTTGTTGCCTTGCGGCCCCGGTGCGTCATCGCGTTCGTCGACCAGGAAGGTGGTGGCGCCGATCGCCGTGATGTCCGACACCCCGACCTTGGTCCGCTGCGGGTCGGCCAGCGGGTACAGGTACTCGTGCAGGTTGGCACGGTCGGCCAGGTCGACGGTCACGATGCGGGTGACCGGCACCGACGCCGACGGGCCGGCCGGTGTCTGCAACGCGGAGTACATGATGCCCACCAGCGTCCTGCCGTCGGGGGTGATCGTCAGACCCGCCATCCCCCGATCCGGGGCGCGCAGGGAGAGCTCATTCGGCAGGCTTCCGTCGGACGCCGAAAGACGTTCCAGCTCCCTGCCGTTGGCGTCGAAATGCACGATGGACGGGCCGTACTCGTCGGACACCCAGAAGCCGCCGTCGGGCATGGCGACCAACCCTTCGGGATCCAAGCCGTGATCCGACGGGGCCAACGGGGTCCCGTTGAGGTCCACCAGCGATTCGCCCGTGCCGGACCGCGGAGCGGCGAGCCCGACCAAGGGTGCGCCGTCCGTTCCGCACAGCGTGACGGTGCGCTCCACCGACGCTGTGCCGTCGGCAAGCTTGAGTCTGACGATCTGCGGGTGGAAATCCGGTAAGGGAAAGACCTTTTCGCCGGCAGTACGCCCGTCGACGGCGGGTCCGCGATCGGTGAGACCGTAGATCTCGCCAGCGGCTCCGGGCACCGCCGCGATCGCCGACCCATGCGAAACCGACTGGATGGCAACGCCTCCGATGATGGCGAGCGGCGGGCGGTTCTCGACATAGAGCCTGACGGTATCGCTGACGGTAACGGGAAGCTCGTCGGTGCCGGTGAACCCGGCGTCCGGGGTGTAGATCATCGCGCCGTTGGCGCCATAGGCGATGCTGCCGTGTGCGGGTTTTCCGAACGAGACCGGCGTCACCCCGCTGGTGGCGGCCAGCATGCGCCCCGGGGAGATGACGAGCGCGGTGCCGGCCTTCGTGCTCAACGCCGCGTGTGCCGGGGGCATGGAATGTGGCGGTGCGAGGCCCGAGGAACAGGCCGCCGCGGTAGCCAACACGGTCACCGCCGTGACCGCCCACCCCGCCCTACGCGCATAGCGAAGCGAAAGGAGACGCGCGGCGAATCCACGCCGCGCCCGCGGCCCCCGCCGAATGTCACGCACCTTGCAGTTGGCGGGCGGTGACGTTCGTGGCTCCGCTCCGGTCAGCGGCGTGCCCGTCCCACCGGCCGTGACACGGTACGCATCCGAACCGGGACCGATGTCGCGGTTGCGGTGATCCTGCACCAGGTAGTACAACGCGCCGATGGCGGTGCCGGCGTAGGCGACCAATGACGTTCCGGCGAACATCGCGCCGGCTTCCGGCGCGCATCCTGGCTTGCCCGGCAAAACCCCGATCGGTAGCGCCGCGACGGCGGCGGCCGAGACGACCGGCGCAGCGACGTAACCGACCAGCACCCAGCAAACGATCCATGGCGCCAGCCCGAACAGCATTCCCACGAGGGGCCAGTGTAGGGCCGCCGGCCGACGCGGCGGCCTCCCCCGCCGCGCCCTCATGTCGGGCCGGACACCGCCCCGCGCGGCCGGCCGCGTCAACCACCGTCGGCTTCTATCGCGGCCTCGACCGGCATCCGCCGGCAGGCTGTCGTTGCACGTGCTACACGATCGCCTGCTGCCCATCCGTGAGTTCGGCGATCAACGCCCGGACCCGCGCGGCGATGTCGTCGCGGATGGCCCGCACCGTCGACAGCGGTTGACCGGCGGGATCCGGCAGCGCCCAGTCGCGGTAGGACACTCCCGGGAAGTACGGACAGGCGTCACCGCAGCCCATGGTGATCACGACGTCGCTGACCTGTACCGCGTCACTGCCGAGGACCTCGGGGGCGGCGGTGGTGATGTCGATGCCGAGTTCGGCCATGGCCGCGACGGCAACGGGGTTGATCTGGTCGGCGGGTTCGGTTCCGGCCGACCGCACGTCGATGCGATCCCCGGCCATGCTGCGCAGCAGCGCCGCGGCCATCTGTGACCTCCCGGCGTTGTGGACGCAGACGAACAGGACGCTGGGTTTACCGCTCATCGGCCCGGCCCATCCGCCGGCGCGGCCGCAAACAGCCGGGGACGCAATGCCAGGGACACGTACACCAGCCCGACCAGTACGGGCACCTCGATCAGCGGTCCGACGACCCCGGCCAGCGCTTGCCCCGAGGCCGCACCGTAGGTCGCGATCGCCACCGCGATGGCCAGTTCGAAGTTGTTCCCGGCCGCGGTGAACGCCAGCGTGGTGGTGCGCGCATAGCCGAGGCGCAGCAGGAATCCCACGGCGTACCCGCTGGCCCACATGGTCGCGAAGTAAACCAGCAGCGGCAGCGCGATGCGCGCGACATCCCATGGCCGGGAGGTGATCTGGTGGCCCTGCAGGGCGAACAGGATCACGATGGTGAACAGCAATCCGTACAGGGCCCACGGCCCGATTCGCGGCAGGAACGTCGATTCATACCAGGAACGGCCCCTGGCCCGTTCGCCGACCCGGCGCGAAGCGTATCCGGCCAGCAGTGGGATGCCGAGGAAGACGAGCACGGATTCGGCGATGTGCCACGGGGAGACGGCGATGCCGGTCTGCGGTAGATGCAGCCAGCCGGGCAGCACCGACAGGTAGAACCAGCCCAGCGCGGCGAACATGACGACCTGGAACAACGAATTCAGGGCAACCAACACGGCCGCGGCTTCGCGGTCCCCGCAGGCCAGGTCGTTCCAGATGATGACCATCGCGATGCAGCGGGCCAGCCCGACGATGATCAGCCCCGTGCGGTATTCGGGCAGGTCCGGCAGCAGCAGCCAGGCCAACGTGAACATCACCGCCGGTCCCACGACCCAGTTGAGCAGTAGCGAGGACACCATCATCCTGCGGTCGGCGGTGACCTCGTCGAGCCGGTCGTAGCGGACCTTGGCCAGCACGGGATACATCATGATCAGCAGGCCGATCGCGATCGGCAGTGAGATGCCTTGGACCTCAACGGCACTCAGAAATGGTCCGAGGCGGGGAACGAGCCGCCCCAGCAGCAGACCGGCGACCATCGCGACCCCGATCCAGACCGGCAGGAATCGGTCCAGCGTCGAAAGTCGGATGGCCACCGGGGCCGGGGTGGATACTGACACCGGGTTGCTGGTCACGACGGGCACTCCGATCTGGTTGCGGGCGGCTGAAATTCGAGATGCAGTACGGACGAAAGCTCGTGCAGCGCAGCGGGAACAACGCGGTAATACACCCAGGTGCCACGCCGCTGGCAGTCCAGCAGTCCGGCGGTGCGCAGCAGTTTGAGGTGGTGGGAGATGGTGGGCTGGGAGACGTCGAAGGTCGTCGAGATCTCGCAGACACACGCTTCGCCGCCGGGATGGCTGGCGATCAGGCTCAGCAGGCGGAACCGGACCGGGTCACCGAGTGCCTTGAACATCGCCGCCAGCCGGGCCGCCTGCGACGCATCGACGGCCGCCGCCCCCAGCGCCGGGCAGCAGGCCGTGATTTGATTTGACATCCTTCTATATAAACATTGTTCGAATCACGGTGCAAGGGGCGGGACCCGAGGGTCGCACCTGCGCGAGGCGAACGGGACCGTTCCTGATTAGTGAGCAGGTGTGAGTTCCGCTCGTGTGCGGCCTGAACGGTGTTGGCCGCTGTCGGTGGGTGTTCTCTGGTGGACCGGCGCGCCTCGTTGTCGTTGTGGGGCGTGGCGGTGAGCGAGAACTTTCGCACCGCCGTGTGGTGCTGGGCGGCTGATCAGGTCTGGCCGACAGTGCCCGCGCGCATCCTCTGTTGGGTGTGGGGTCGCACCGGTGTGTCGCGCCCCGGCCATCCCGGGGAAAACAGCCGGACAGCTGCCCGTTGCGGTCGACAGGACAACCGCTGCACCGTAGAGGATGATGAGGCGATGCGATTCCTCGTCGTATTGGCCAGCTTGGTCGCCACCGTCGGCTCGGCGGTGCCGGCTCACGCCGAGCCGAGCAGCACGGACCCGGGTCCTGACGGGAGCTTTCTGAGCCAGCTCAGCCAGGCGAACATCACCTATACGAACGGACCTGCCGCCGTCGCGGCCGCCCATACGGTGTGCAACATGATGGACTCGGGCCAGAAGGAAATCGATGTCATCAAACAGGTGATGAATCTGAATCCGGGATTCGGCCTTGCCGGCTCGACCAGGTTCACGGCGATAGCGTCGAGCGTCTACTGCCCCGACTACCTATCGAAGTCCAGTGCGCGCTGACAACCCGTGGACAACCGGGCCGCGTTGCCGCAAACTGCATATGGTTTAGTCCACCGACAATTAGGGGATGAAATGGCGAATAGTTATGTCCTTCAAGGCTAGACAGGTGGCCGCTATCGGTGCCGCTATTGCCGGCATCGGGTCGGCGAGCGTGGTGGGTGCAGCTGTGGCGTACGGGCAATCGCTCCGCACCTCCCCGGCCGATGAGTTCACGTGCCCTCCAGGCGTGGGGCTCCAGTATGTGCCGGATCCGGAAGATTCGCAGGCGTACTACGTCTGCTCCGACGGCAAACAGCAGGACCATCAGATGTGTCCGCCGGGTACTTTTCTCGACCTCCGTATGAAGCCGCCCGAGTGTTTGACTCCTGATCAAGAAGATTTCCCGAAGTAGGGACGCAACAACACAGCCGTGGTGGACTTCGACTGAACCGGCACGGCTGACACACCGCCAGGGGCAGATCACGCATGATCCGGCGGACGGTGGCATCGTCAACCTGTTCGGCATGGCGGATCAATCGGAATCGTCGAAAACCGCCCCGATCAGCTCCTGCCGACGGCACCTTTCGGCATCGCCGGGACTGGCCGCATGATTTCTTTTCACGCGTAATGGCACCGGGCGGGTCACTTCCGCGGGTGGGCCGCCCGGGCTGCCGAAGACCGGCGGTGATCCTCGCAAGGCGTCGGCCGGCTACTCGGGCCAGGAGTTGTTGAGGATCATTTCGACGAAATCGTCACGTTTGAACGAGTTGTCGAAATGTTCGAGTACGTCGGCGTTGACATTGCCGAATGTGGTGCGCGGGCGCTCTTTGTTGCCGTCGGTGAATTCCTGCAGGATTCGGCGTTTGAATCCCGGCCGTGGGTGCGCGGCGATCACCGCGGCCAGCGCTTCGGGCGCCAGATCGTCGCGGCCAATACCGAGTACGTCGGTTTCCACTCCGGCGCTGACCAAGGCGACTTCAGGGTCGAGAAATTCGGGGACACCGGGTGTGGTGTGCAGCGCGATCCCGAGCCACACCTTGCGTGCATCGTCCTCGCTGACGCCGTGCTGCAGCAGGAATGCATGTGCCGCGTTGGCGCCATCGACCTCGAACCTCAACGTTGACTCGCTGCGATAGGGCTCGGTCAGTCCGAGATCGTGAAACATCGCGCCGACGTAGAGCAGTTCGAGATCGGGCTGTAGTCCCCGACGCCGACCCTGTAGAGCACCGAAGAGAAATACCCGCCGGGAGTGATCGAACAGCAGGTCGTTCTCGGCGTCGCGGATGAATTCGGTCGTGTCCCGCACAAGCGCGGTATCGGGAATGGTGATGTCGGCGATGACGTCTGCCGCACGAGAAGACATGGTGGCTCTCCTTGGGATCGTGGGACGCTATTCCCAGTATGTGTGGGTGGCGCGGCAGGCTTCGGCTGCTGGCAGGTCCGGCCAGGTGGTGTGGCAGGCCCCGGATTGTCGGTCCACGTGGTTTTGGTGGAAATCCGACCCCTCAGGCGGCGCTGCAGATCCTCTTCCTGCCACAGCCGGTGCACCCTCGACTTCTTGTGCCCACCGCAACGGTACGCATCATTGGCGGCCGAGCGTCCGGGGCCCGTCGAAACCGATCACGGGGCGTAGTGGCTGCGCAGCGCTATCACCGCGCTCGGGCGCCGGGATCGGCCGGTGTCAGCGCCACCGGGTCCGGCGGTAGGCAGAGCAAGCGGGCCCGACCGCTTTGCCCGCCAGCCGCTCGAACACACCCCGAACCCCTTTGAGCACGTCCACGGCGCAAAGCGGACCCAATCACCGGGGGCACGTCAGGGGTGTGGTCTCCCACCGCAGCATTAGGCTGCCCAGGTGAGTTACGCCGGTCGGTAAATGTCTAATGGCTGGCGCGAAGCCGGGTTCTAGTTCGAATTGCGGGATGCACCGCAACCACGCGGTCAAGAACTCGGCAATTTCAATTCGGGCCAAATGCATGCCCAAGCATCTGTGCATGCCGCTGCCGAATGCCCAATGGCGTTGGCGCAGAATGGTTCCGTCGCTGGCCGTCGCCATCTCGTCGCCTCCGCTCTCCCGGCCCGCCGCCTCCAGGGCCAGCCACACCACACTGCGCGCCGGGATCGTAAAACCGCCGACATCGACTTCCCGTGTAGTGATGCGCGGTATGGCCGGCCCCGGTGCCTCCAACCGCAACATCTCCTCGACGAAGGCTGAGATCTGCGCTGGGTCGCCCCGCAACCGGGACTGCAGTTGCGGGTCGCGTGCGAGACGCAGAAGCGAGAAACAAATCGCCGCCGCGACCATTTCAATCCCTGCAACCGAGAACAACAAAAGGACGACAGCCGCCACCTCAGCGCGATTGAGCGGAAAATCCTTGTCGCGGGCTCGCCCCTCGAGCAGAGGCCAGAGAATGCCGGGTGGGCGTTCAGGCTTTCTCAGCCCGGCTCCGAGGGCGGAATCCAGCCAGTTGAAGAGTTGAAGTTCGGCCGTCCCGTCCAGGTCACCGATCACCGCGGCCCGGATCAGCCGGGCCGCATTTTCGTCGTCTGACGGCAAACCGCACACCGTGAGCAGCGATTGGCAAGCGTACGTGTCGGCGAGGCCGGTCGAATCACACTGCCCTGCATCGGTCACCCCGGCCACCAGCGTCGCGGCCTGCGCACGCAAGCCCGAAACAAAAGGGGTCAAAGCCTTGGGGCTGAAGAGTGGGTGAAGGACGCGGCTGAAACGGGCATGATCCGCTCGCGTTCCGCAGGCCAGCGGCACCTGGGGAAGCGGTATACCGAAAGAGGTGATCTTAAAGGTTTTCGGCGGCGACATAAATGTTTCCGCGTCGAGCAAAGCCGCACGCACGTCGTCGCGCCGGGTGAGGTAATAACCGTGCAGCATGGGTTTGCCGGCTTCGATTTTGACCACCCGGCCCAGGTCGCGCAGCTGACGCCAAAACGCGCCGCGGTCTGCCGCGAAGACGGGACTCTCCTTGTGGTGTAAAAGAGCCGAATTCAAGCTTCCTACCTTTCTAGCTGATGTTTTCGGGTCTTCGTTCTCGAAGCCGTGGAGCGGTCATCACGCGCCTCCACCGCCCCCGGCGGTATTGGCTGGGTGCCGGTTTGCTTCAGACCCGACGATCCGGGACCTGGATGCCGGCGCCCCCGTTCGCAACCGGGCCATGCTCATTCCCAGCCGGTCTCCAGCAGTTCACCGGCCAACCGACGGATGTTGCCTGTCGCGGTCTGCATCGTCGTCATTGCCCGAAAGATCGCCTCCGCAACCGGGCGGGACATGGTGCAGTTACGGATCACCGCTTCCCGGAACATCACCTCAGCGTGTGAGCCCAGCACCGTCGTGGCGTTCATCGCGTCAAGAGCGTCTCGAAGCGCTTTGTTTCGGGTGAACATATGCGCCGCAGAGATTTCCAACTGCATGTTCTTGAGAAGGGAATCCAGTTTCTTGCTGCTCGGAGCAAGCGCGTCCTCGCGTTCCTGCTTCTCGGGCATCGTCACAACTTTGTGTCCCTGCTCAGTGAGTTTTGAGAGCTCGAGGGTGTAGTCGTTGACCGCGCGCGACACGCGAATCAGGGCTAGTTTGAACTCCTGTTCGCGCAGCTGGACGCGTTGGACGCGGGCGTGTTCACGCTCTGCTTCAAGCTCGATTCGGTGTAGCTCGCGCGCATTGTCCAGCTCTCTGGCTGATCTTTGCTCGGCGACCGTCAGCTCATGGCGTAGTCGCTCCCGTGCTTCTCTGGCCTCCTCGTGTGCTCGGCGCGAAATGACGACCGACTGCCAGAGTGCAACGATGACGGCGCCGAATGCAGCAAGACAGGAGAGGCGCACGGCTTGGGGCGCGACGTCCCAGGGACCGGCCGACAGCAGCCAGGCGAGCAACACCGCGAGGAGGAAGACCGCACTTCCGCAGACCATGCGCAGTGCGGTGCACTGCGACCAGCGCCGGCGCCCGCGCAGTTCCGGAGGCGCTTCGCCTGACGGCACATCGCGCTGACCCGCGGGCGGGTCGGGTTGGGGCGGATCGTTCATGGTTTCCTTTTCACCGGGCTCTCGTCGGCGGTCGACAATCGCGCCCGCGGTGCACTCCGACGGCACTCCGGCCAATCCCTTTGTGGAACAACCGACTCCTACGATTGAACTTCCCGCCACGCCGACACCGGGGACATCGGGGACCGCACGGGGGAGAAAACCTCCATTCGATCTCCGCGCCGGGCGTCGAGGTTTGGGCATCCGTTGACGCCGCACGCACCCCTACCATCGTCTTCGTCTGCGATCAGTCCACGCGGATGGCATGGATCTCCCAGAACGGGGCGTATGCCCGCCCATTGGTCAGCCAGGGCTCGATCAGCCGAAACCCTTCCATGAAAGACCTTATCTGCTCGGCTTTATCTGGATTGCGGGCGATCATCATGTCAAAGGATTCCATGCTCATATTGACCTGATATGTGGTCGGCCCCAGATACGTGAGCCGCCATCCGGCGTCGGGGAAAACCTGTATGAAGTCGTCCAGGGACACCGACCGCGGCGCGCGGATACCGTTGACACCGTAGTCCGCGTACTCGAACATGTAGAGCCGCGCTCCGGGCTTGGTCACCCGGTGCAATGCCTGCGCGTAAGCGCGCCTGGCCTCAGGCACGTCCGAAAACACGTGATAGAACGCGCAGTCGACGACCGTGTCGAACCGGTTCTCCAGGCCGTGCAGCCTTATCGCGTCACCTACCTGAAAGTCCACCGACACCCCGGCGCGCCGCGCGTTGTCCTTGGCCCGCTCGATCGCAGTCGGTGAGGAGTCGATACCGGTCGCCGAATACCCCTTTGAGGCGTAGTAGATGGCATGGTGCCCCGGACCGGTACCCGGGTCGAGAACGTCGCCCTTGACCGCGCCCAGCGCGACAAGTTGCTTGACGATCTCCTGCGGGCCGCCGATGTCCCACGGCGTGGCCGCCGGCAAACCGTTCACGTACTGCCGATCACGATACATCTTCTCGTAGCGGAGGGGATCGAATTGCCCTGGTTGGCTCACCCTCACAACGATAAGGAGTTTGCCGGAACAGCGCTCGGCGAGCTAGCAGCATTGTTCCGACTGACAACATTGTTCCAGCGTCAACGTGGGCTGCCACCCGTTGCCGCGAAGGGATCGCCTGGATTGTTCGGCCACTTTGCGGCTGCGTCCCTTCCGCGCTTGGCAGCCGCCCGGACGAGGCCGGGTCTTACGGGTCGACTCCACGCTCGACGGCGGCCCCAACGGGGCCAACGATGCCGGAGGCGTCCTGGTGGCATGCGACGCGGACATCTGCATGGTCGTCGCGCTGGTGGTTGCCGGCAGCCGCCACATGGCCGGTGTTGAGTTCAGGCGACATCCTGCACAGGCGGGCAAACGGGGCAGGTTTTCGAGGACGCAAACCCGAGGTCAGCAACCACCAGCGCTGACCCGCGCCGGCCTGTCCGGTAGGACAGGTGCCGGCGCGCGGGGCGCCCAGAGCGGCAGCCGAGAGCCAGCGTCGGCGAGCGGGGGCACCTGCCTCCCATCTCGGCCCTGCAGAACCGATCCCGGTGCTCGACCACGATCCGCATCACCACCGGATCACCCAGCAGCGCAAGGAACTTGCGGCGGTGCCTGTTCAGCGCCGAGGAAGCCTCGGCCACCACCGTGCCGACAGGCAGTCTCCCGGGTTGCTTTGGCGTGCCCCCAGTCGGACTCGAACCGACACTGGGCGGATTTTAAGTCCGCTGCCTCTGCCAATTGGGCTATGGGGGCCCGGCGGCGAATGTAGCCTGCGCGCGTGGGGCCGGGGGCACCACCTCCCCCTCGTGGCCGGCCCGCACCCAAAAATGCGACGCGGCCGCGCTTCGAGTATTGTCCCGGCGCCGAGCGCCGCACATCCCGTACCGCCGCCCCGGCCACATGACGGCGCGATATCACGCGGCGGCGACTTGTTAAAACTGCCCGCACCACCGTTAAAAGAGCGTAAACGGCTGCCCGCTCGGTCTTCTCGGCAACAACTGTGAAGACGCGGATCGCTAGCCTTACGCCGAACGCACAGCAGCCGTTGGGCAAACACCCAGGGTCGGTCGACCGCATCGGGTGCCAACAGTCTTGACACGATGGAGGATTGGATGTCACTTCTGAAGACACTGCCCGTAGAACTTTCCGCTGCGGCAGCACAATTGGAGGCCATCGTCAGTTCACTGGCCGCGCAGCACGCGGGCGCTGCGGCGGCGACCACGGCCATCGCCCCGGCAGCCGCCGACCCGGTGTCGTTGCAGCAGGCGGCGCTCTTCTCCGCGTACGGCACCCAGTACCACGCAACCGCAACGCAAGCTCAGTCCGAACAGCAGCAGTATGTGAACACCCTGAACCAGACTTCCGGTACCTACTCAGCTACCGAGGCCAGCAACACGGCCCAGCAGGCCCTCGATCCAGTCTCGCTGATCAACCAGGCCTACAACTTCCTGAGCGACAACACCGGGCTTTTCAGCCCCTCGGGTAGTGGAACCACCATCGGCATGGACGAGATGGGCAACTGGGCCTCGGCCTACTCGGACACCATCGGGATGGGTGGCGGCGGTCTGCTTTCGGCGATAACGGCTCCTGAAGAGGCGGCCGGCGCCGACATCGGCGGCCTAGCCGGTGCCGCGGACCTCGCGGGCACGACCACGCCGGCCGTCGGTTCCGGCATGGCCGCCGTCGGTGCGACGCCGGTGGCCAGCGCGGGTTCAGCGACCATGGTCGGCAGGCTGTCGGTACCGCCGAGTTGGGGCGGGGCGGTCACTACGGTGTCGAGTACCACCCCGATCGACCCGATGGCACTGCCGGCTGCCGGTTGGACCGCCGAAGCGCCGCGGTCCGGTCCGGGGACGGTCATCCCGGGTATGCCCGGGATCGGTACGGCCGCGCGTAACAGCGCCGGCTTCGGTGCGCCGCGCTACGGCGTCAAGCCCCTCGTCATGCCCAAGGTGACGACCGTCTGACCGACATAACCGCCCGCGGGAAACAACTGATCAACAAGAAGCCGAATTCAGCCAACAAGAGAAACAGGACAGGGCATAAATGGTGATGGATTTTGGAGCGATACCCCCGGACGTCACGTCGGCGCTCATGTATTCCGGCGCCGGTTCCGGACCGCTCATGGCCGCCGCCGCGTCGTGGTCCAACCTGGCGGCGGAGCTGAGCACCGCAGCGTCCGAGTGGGAGTCGATCGTCACGACGCTGACCACCGAGCACTGGACGGGTGTGGGGTCGACA